>CACGAB010000001.1 GCA_902570915.1 uncultured Pelagibacteraceae bacterium
TAAACCATAATTATTTTCCATAGTTTAAATTTTTGTAGGGTTGGGTTGATCCTTGTATACTTCTTCTGGATCAAATTTTTTTTCTTTTTCTAAAAATTTCATTTTAACCTCTCTACCGTTATGAATTACTCCTAGAGGTATAGATCTATAAAAACAAGATCTATATCCAACATGACAGCTTGCTCCCTCACCAATATCAACAGTTAACCAAATAGAGTCTTGATCATCATCAATTCGAATTTCTTTTACTTTTTGAACAAATCCACTAGTTTTACCTTTGTGCCAAATAGCTTTTCTTGATCTGCTAAAATAATGAGCCTCTTTAGTTTCAATAGTTTTTTTTAAAGCCTCGACATTCATATAACCATGCATAAGAATATCTTTAGTTTTATCACACATTGTAATTACAGGAATTAGACCATCATTATCAAATTTTGGAGAAAGAAGATTACCTTCTTCAATTTCAAGGACATTTTCTCTTTTTTTGAACATATAAGGTAATTATGTAGCATATATCTAGATATATTAAATATTTTAAAAATATAGATTTATAGGTATAAAACTGGCAATGAAACTTGTTAAAAATAATAACGATGAGCAAAAAACCAAAATTGTATCCGATAAAGACGCTGAAGAAGCTTTTAAAACAATTTTACAATGGATAGGTGAAGATCCTCAAAGAGAAGGTTTATTAGAAACACCTAAAAGAGTAGTTAAAGCTTTTAAGGAATATTTTAAAGGATATAGAGAAGATCCAAACTTAGTATTAGATAAAACTTTTGGAGATGTTGAGGGCTATGATGATATGGTTGTTCAAAAAAATATATCGGTTCAAAGTCATTGCGAACATCATATGGCGCCAATAATTGGAAAAGCCCATGTGGCTTACATTCCAAGAGACAGAGTGGTAGGATTAAGTAAATTAGCAAGAGTAGTAGAAGTTTTTTCAAAAAGATTGCAAACACAAGAAAGATTAACTATGCAGATTGCGAATACACTTATGAAATCTTTAGATGCAAAAGGTGTAGCTGTAACTATTGATTCAACCCATCAGTGTATGACAATGAGAGGAATTAAAAAAGAACAAGCTTCAACAGTAACGAATTATTACTTAGGTCAGTTTAAAGAAGATCTGAGTTATCAAAATAGGTATTTAAGATTTATAAGCACGCAAAAAGATTAAAGTGTCTGATCAATTTAAAGCATTAGTACTAAATCAAGAAAGTGACAAGTTCACAAGGGAAGTAGAACTAATTGATAAAAGTTTTTTAAAACATGGTGATGTCACTATCAAAGTAGATTACTCAGACTTAAATTTTAAAGATGGAATGATCCTTAAAAATGGAGGAAGATTAGTTAAAGAATTTCCTCATATTCCTGGAATTGATTTTTCAGGTACTGTTTTAGAAAGTGAAAACTCAAAATTTAAATCAGGTGATGAAGTAATTTTGACTGGTTTTAGAGTTGGGGAGATTTTTTATGGTGGTTATTCTCAAATTGCAAAAGTTAACGGAGATTTTTTGGTTAAAAAACCAACTGGTTTAACGACAAAGCAAGCAATGATATTGGGCACTGCAGGTTTTACATCTCTAATGGCAGCATTTGCAATCAAGGCAAGAGAAGAAATTCTATTAGGTGAAAAAGTAAAAAATGTTTTGGTAACAGGAGCATCCGGAGGAGTGGGTAGTATTGCTGTAATGATATTAAATAAAATGGGGTACGAGGTTACTGCCGTATCTGGAAAAGAATCTAAAGCTGACTATTTGAAATCATTAGGTGCTAAAAACGTAATAAACAGGGCCGAATTTGATAAAGATCCAAAACTGATTGATAAAGGTTTATGGGATGGAGTTGTTGATACAGTTGGTGGAAAAATTTTAGCTAATGCGATTGTTCAAACAAATTCTAATGGTATTATTGCGGTATGTGGTAATGCAAGCACGAATGAATTAAACACAAATGTCATACCATTTATGTTAAGAGGAATAAAACTTTGGGGTATGGACTCGGCCAATTGTAGCATTCAAAGAAGAGAATTTATTTGGGGAGAAGCTTCAAAATTAATTGATTTTGATTTATTAGAAAATTCTATTCAAACTGTAAGCTTGGAGGAGTTAATTGAAACTTATCCGAAGATATTAAAAGGTCAAATTTCAGGAAGAGTTTTAGTAGATTTAAATAAATAATGGATTGGGACAAATTAAAAATATTTCATGCAGTTGCTGAGGCTGGAAGTTTTACAAATGCAACAGTCAATTTAAATTTGAGTCAATCGGCTATTAGTCGGCAAATTCAATCATTAGAGCAAGATTTACAAGTTCAATTATTCGAAAGACATGCGAGAGGCCTTACTCTTACAGAAAATGGTGAGTATGTTTTTAAAACAGCTCATGAAGTCATAAGTAAATTAAAAGAGGTAGAAACCACTTTAGGAGATCAAAAAAATAAGCCAACTGGAAAATTAACTATTACGACAGTAAGAAGTTTTGGTACTCATTGGTTGACACCAAGAATTCAAGAATTCATGAGATTAAATCCTGATATAGAGATTGAGCTTATTTTTGAGGATAAAGAGCTAGATTTGAGCACCAGACAAGCAGATATTGGCATCTTTATGCGAAGACCAAAACAATTAAACTATATTCAAAAAAAATTAGTAGATTTGAAGTATTATATTTATGGTTCTAATAGGTATTTAGAGAAAAACGGCATGCCTAAGTCAATAAATGACTTAAACAAACATAAATTTATCTCTTTTGGAAGAGGAGCTCCCTCTCCAGTTTATAATCCAGATTGGGCATTAAAATTAGGAATGCCAGAAGGCAAGAAAAGAAAACCAATTATGAAGGTCAACAGTGTAATGGGTTTGTTGCTTGCGGTTGAAACGGGTGTTGGATTAGCCGCTTTACCAGAATATTTAGTAAGTGACTCCAATAAGGTAATTAAAGTTTTACCTAAATCTGAGGGCCCAATAACAGAAGCTCATTTCGTATATCCCCAATCACTAAAAAATACTGCAAGAGTTCAAGCTTTTAGAAATTTTTTATTCAGCAAAATAGGCGACTGGAAATCTTCTTAGCCTGCGACACTATTGCGATTGATAATCATTATCAATGAGAATAGTTCTCATTCTCATTAAGAATCATGCGGAAAAACATAAAAAACGGAGAATATATGAGGAATATAATATCAACATTTACGTTAGTCCTCTCGATAATTGCATCATCATTTGCAATTGCAGAGGAAGTTAATGTTTTTAACGCAAGACACTATAAAGCAGACTCTGAACTTTATTCAAAATTTACAAATAAGACCGGAATTAAAGTTAATTTGATAAACGGAAAATCGGGTGCTTTAGAAAAAAGAATAATAAGCGAGGGTGCAGACTCTTCTGCTGATCTATACATTACGGCAGATGCAGGTAGATGTGGTGCCATGGATGCAAAAGGTACACTTCAAGGTGGTCTAACATCTAAAGCTATTAAAAATGCCGTTCCAAAAAGTTTTAGAACAAACAAGTGGGTTGGAATCGCAAAAAGAGCTAGGATAATTTATTACTCACCTGAAAGAGTTACTGGTGCAGAATTATCTGGAATGACCTATGAGGGTTTAGCTGATCCCAAGTGGAAAGGTAGGCTCGTAATAAGAAAATCAAGTAACATCTATAATAAATCTCTTGTAGCTTCATTGATTAAAAATAATGGAAAGGCTGCAACAGCCGCATGGGCGGAAGGGGTTGTTGCCAATATGGCAAGAACACCGACAGGCAATGATAGAGCACAAATAATGGCAGTAGCAGCTGGTGAGGCTGATATTGCTGTAGCTAATACATATTACTTAGCTTTGATGTTATCAGGTAAAAAGGGTGCAGAACAACAAGAGGCTGCAAAAAAAGTTAAAGCGTTCTTTCCTAATCAAAATGATAGAGGAACACACATGAACGTAAGTTGCGCAGCTCTAGTAAAAGGTGCTCCTAACAAAGGCAACGCAGTTAAACTAGTAGAGTTTTTATTGACTCCAGAGTCTCAAGAGCATTTTACAAATAATACTTTTGAGTTTCCAATGATTGATGGTGTTTCGCCAAGTCCATTAGTAGTTAATAACTTAGGGTTAGATTTCAAACAAGACATGAAAACTAAACTCGCTTCTTATGGAAAAAATCAAGCTGCTGCAGTGGAAGTAATGACGGCTGCTGGTTGGAAGTAACAATGAGAGAAAAAAAAAAATTTATATCTGATATCGATTACAATAAATCTTCTAAGGCATGTTCACCATGTAATTTAGAGTGTAAAAAAATTGATAAAAGAGTAAATAATAGAAAACTTTCAGAATTAAGTGCTAAGGAGGTTCCGCATATCCTAAAAGTATTTGATCTTTAAATTTTCTGGAGTGCTTGTACTTTGACTGAGAAAATGTCTCCTTCCTATTAGTATGGGCACAAATACTTTCATGTTTATAAGGCGGATTATGAATTATGAGAATTAGTTTTTGGCATATATCTTCTTTTTTAATTTCACTTTTTGTAATAATCCCAATACTTACAGTCTTTTCGAGTTTTTTTGAGGATACTTCAAATTATTATCAAGTTTTAAAAGACACTTTTTTAGTAGAATATATATTTAACTCAATTTTTTTATTATTTTCTGTTTTATTATTAACTTTTTTAATTGGTACTGGGTCAGCTTATTTAGTTTCTTTTTACGAATTTCCACTAAGTAATTTTTTTAAATGGAGTTTAATATTATCTTTTGCAGTCCCCCCGTATATCTACGCCTATTCTTTAACAGCTTTTTTTGAAAATTATGGAACTGCATATACTATTTTAAAAAATTTATTTGGTGATGGTAATTACAATCAAAATATACCTAAATTTGATGGTTTATTTGGTGTTATCTTATCTATTTCTTTTTCTTTATATGCTTATGTTTATATTTTAGCCAGAGCATCCTTTTTGTATCAATCACAAAATATAATAGAATTAGGTAAAAACCTAGGATTTACAAAATTAAAAACATTATATTCAATTATTTTACCATCAGCACGACCGGCTATAATTGCAGGCTTATCATTGGTAGCAATGGAAACTCTAGCAGAATTTGGTGCAGTTGATTTTTTTTCAATAAATACCTTAACGACAGGAATATATAATTCTTGGATAGCCTTTGATGATTTAGCTTTTGCAAATAGATTATCATTTTTTTTGCTACTTTTTATCTTTGCACTCTTCATTATAGAAAATTTTTCAAGAAAAAAGGCAAAATACCACTTTAATTCGAGGGGTGGATTTAAGCAAAAGCAGAAAATAAAACTCGAAGGAAAAAAATCCTTTTTAGCTTTCTTATTTTGTTTTTGTGTATTCTTCTTAAGTTTTTTATTCCCTTTGAGTCAGATGATGTATTGGACAGTAAAATTCCCTGAAAATTTATTTGAACTTCAAGTTTTAGATCTATTAAAAAATACCTTATATTTGGTTTCTTTATCTAGTTTAGTTTTGATTGTCTTCGCACTAATTTCTAATTATGGAAATAGAGTAACTAAAAATAAAGTTTTAAATGTCTTGTCTACTCTATCTATTTCAGGTTATGCAATACCAGGTGTAATATTAGCAGTTGCATACATTACTTTCATTGCTTGGTTTGATGAAAATGTAATTAAAAGTCTTGGTTTCTTTTCAATAAAGAAAATATTTATAGGTTCAATAATTGGATTAGTTCTAGTTTACTTTGTTAGATTTTATTCACTTGCATACAATGGGATAAAGTCAGGGTATGAAAAAATTAATATTGCAGTTGATGAAAGTGCATACTTACTGGGTTACTCAAAAAGAAAAACATTTATGAATATTCACGTTCCTTTTTTGAGAAATTCTTTGTTATTCATTATTATTTTAGTTTCACTTGAAATCATAAGAGAATTACCAATAACATTGATTCTAAGACCCTTTAATTTTGAAACTTTTGCGACAACTGCTTATATTTCTGCATCAGAAGATTTACTTGAAGCTGCAGCTGTGCCATCATTATTTTTAATTTTAATTGCATCTTTTTTTATTATAATTGCATCCAAATATATTTTAAGAGAAAACAATGAATAATAATTTCTTTGAGGTAAAAAATGTTGATTTTGTTGCTGGAGGCAAAACAAAAGTAAGAAACATGTCTTTTGCAATTGAAAACGAGGGTGATGTTATATGTCTACTTGGTCCTTCGGGAATAGGCAAAACAACTATATTAAGAACAATAGCTGGTTTACAAAAAATTAAAAATGGATCTATTGAGCTAAAAGGTAAAATTATATCCTCTAGTGATGTGAATGTTGAGCCTGAGGATAGAAATATTTCTTTAGCTTTCCAAGAGAATAGTTTGTTTCCACATTATACGGTAGAAAAAAATATTTTATTGGGTTTAGAAAAAAATAAAGGAAAAAAAGAAAAGCAGATTGATTTAAAGGAAATTTTAGATTTATTAGATCTTTCTAATATATTAAAACAGTACCCTCACCAAATTAGTGCTGGCGAAGCTCAGAGAACATCTTTAGCAAGAACTTTGCTTACCCAACCTGATCTATTGTTGCTAGATGAACCTTTGTCTAATGTTGATCAAAGTTTTAAAGAGGAAATTCAAATTAGGTTAAAAAAAATTTTAAAAACTTTAAAAATCTCAACAATAATTGTGACTCATGACTCCTACGAGGCTTTTTATTTAGGCTCAAAATGTGGAATTATTTTTGATCAAGAGCTAAGACAGTTTGATGACCCTTATAAACTTTATCACCTTCCAAATTCAGTAGAGGTGGTGAATTTTTTAAATAGAGGTGTTTTGATTCCAGCAGAGGTAACAAGTCCCAAAAGTTTAGAAAATAAAGATCTTGGAACTATTACAGGAAATTTTATTAAACCTTTTCCAATTGGTTCAAATGTTCAGTTATTAGTTCAACCAGAAGACTTGCATCATGATGATCAAAGTAATTTAAAATTAGAAGTTGTTGATAGAAAATTTAGAGGAACAAATTTTATTTATACTTTAAAGACACCCAGCAATAGATTAATTCCGGTATTTGTTCACTCTCATCATATTCATCAACATGAAGTTAGTGAAAAATTTGGGATTAAAAGACCAATTCATATTGATCATATAGTTTGCTTCTAATAAAAACCTTTTAGAAAAATGAAAAGTAACTTAAAAGTTTTTTTAAAGGGAATTATTGATGTAAGCCCACTGATGATTCCGGTTGTTCCCTTTGGTTTAATTTTTGGAGTTCTTGCTATTGATGTTGGATTTACTCCAATTGAAACAATGGCAATGTCTTTAATTATTTTTGGTGGCGCTTCTCAGATAGTTTTATTGCAATTATTTTCTGGTGGTGCATCTTCTTTAGTAATAATTAGCTCAGTTGGTGCAGTGAACTCCAGACATTTGCTTTACGGAGCTGTGGTATCAGAGCATTTGTCAGATTTGAAATTGATTTGGAAGATTATTATATCCTATTTTTTAATCGATCAGGCATTTGCAATTTCAAATGAATATTTAAAAAAGAATAAGGACCATAATAGATACCTTCACTTAGTAGGTGGAGGAGCTACTTGTTGGGTAATTTGGCAATCGACAACATTTTTAGGAATTATACTTGGATCAGCAATTCCAGAAAAACTTGGACTAAGTTTTGCAGTTCCTTTAACATTTTTAGCTTTATTAGTTAATGACTTTAGAAAATTTATAAATGTGATTGTAATAATTATTTCAGGTTTGGTAGCTACTTTTGGATATAATTATATTCCTTTTAAAGCTTACGTTATTGTTGCAGCTCTAGCAGGATTATTCACTGCAATGATATTAACAAGGAAAAATAAAAAAGCATGAGCAACTGGGCATTAATTTTATATTGTGGATTGATTACCTATTTAACAAGGTTTTCCATGATTGCTTTAATTAAAAAGGAAATGTTCAATGATAGAATTAGAGAGATATTATCATTTGTGCCATCTGCAATATTTCCTGCAATAATCTTTCCAGCTATTTTTATTAATGAAATAGGATTAATTGAAATAGATGATAATCCAAAGATATTGGCTGCAATAATTGCAATGTTTATTGGTATTTTCTCCAGAAGTATAATTGCGACAATATTTTCAGGATTGGCATCTTATTGGTTTCTAATATTTGTTGTATAAACAATTATGAAAAAAATTTTAACCTTTTGTTTTCTTTTATTAGCATTCAGTGTCAATGCCATGGAAAAGAAAACAACTTTTAAAAAAGAATTATTTAATAAAGCACAATCTGAGGGCAAGGTTGTAGTAGTGAGCTCTTGGATTAAGTATTGTCCTTCTTGCGCAAGTCAAATGAAAGTTTTGCAAAAAGCAAAAAATGATTTTGATAACATTGAATATTTTGCATTTGATGTAACAAATAGAGAAATTTCTGACATGTTTAATGTGCAATATCAAACAACTCTTCTTATTTTCAAAAATAATAAAGAAGTTTATAGAAGTATTGGAGAAATTAAAAAAGAAGCAATTTACAAAGCTCTTAAATCCTCAATTTAATTTAAGCACCCAGTTTAATATTTCTTGAAACATTTGCTTCAAGTTGATCTGGTTTTTTTAGACCTAAATTGTTCATGATTTCAATATACTGATCCTTGCTATCAACTTGTAATCTAGGGTTATTTTTTCTTTCTTTTCCAATTGTGCTAAATTTTTCACCTTTATAGTCATGAGCGGGGTAAAGAAGAGTTTCATCTGGTAATTTTAGGAGTTTATTAAATATAGAGTTATAAGAGTCTACAGCATTTCCATTTTGAAAATCTGTTCTACCTGTCCCATTTATCAACAAAGTGTCACCAGAAAATAGATAGTTATCCATCAGAAAACTATAGCTATCTGAAGTATGTCCAGGTGTATACATAGCTCTTAATTTTATGTTATCTAAATTAATATACTCATCATCTTTAACTCTGATTTCAACCGTATCAGCCGGAGTATGATCGCCCATTATTCTAGAGCATTTTGTAATGTCTTTCAATTTTGAGGCACCAGTTACGTGATCCGCATGTATATGAGTATCAATAACTTTGACAAGTTTTAAATTAAGCTCTTTTAATAAATTTACGTATTTATTTACATTTTCAATTACAGGATCAATAATTAAAGCCTCTCTACCTTCCCCAGAAGAAATAAGATATGTGTACGTTGATGATCTATTGTCGAATAATTGTCTAAAAATCATTAATCTACACTATCATACATGTATAATTTGACCCATTGTTTAAATTGTGAAAATTAATATTTATTCAACTATGAAACAAATCATAACATTATTTATTTTAGTACTCTATTGCTTCCCATCTTTTGCTGACAAAAATATGAAAATTGGTTCGAAAGGAAAAGAAGGTGATATTAACCGAATCATAAAAGTAAAGATGTATGATAATTATTACGAACCTAGTTCTTTTCAAATTAAAGCAGGTGAAACAATAAAGTTCGAAGTTGAAAATGTGGGTGAGTTAGTCCACGAATTTAATATAGCAAATAAAATGATGCACATGAAGCATCAGCCTGAAATGGAAAGAATGGTTGAAAATGAAATACTTTTAGCTGATTCAATTGACAAAGAAAAAATGAAAAAAATGGCAAAAATGGATAAAGCTATGGGTCATTCACATAGTAACAGTGTTTTGTTAGCACCAAAAGAAAAGGAAGATATCATTTGGAAATTTGATAATGCCGTAAATATTGAAATTGCATGCAACGTGCCAGGTCATTATCAAGTTGGAATGATTGCTAAAGTTGATATAAACTAATTCAATGGACAATGCAGTCAACGCCAATTTTAATTGGTCGTGTAAAAATACATGGAAAAGAAGTGCTAAAAACACTGGTTGGTGTTTATTGGGTTGTGCAATTGGTGATTTTGGCACTATTTTATTTTTCCAACTAACTAAGATTCCATTCCCAGTTATGGGAATAATGACCTTAGCTATCATCAACGGACTAATTACAAGTATTATTTTAGAGACAGTAATCTTAATGAGACAAAGTTTTGATTTTTCGAAAGCATTAAAAACAGCAATGGGAATGAGTTTTATATCAATGATAAGTATGGAGATCATGATGAATTTGACTGATTACTTTTTAACAGGTGGCGCAATTCTTACTTGGTGGGTAGTTCCAATTATGCTCTTAGTTGGGTTCTTAACACCTTGGCCTTATAATTATTGGAGACTAAAAAAATTTAATATTGCGTGTCATTAAAAAATTGGGACAACAAAACTTGGCTTTCATCACCGTCTTATATTAAATCTTTTAATAGTTTTTTATTAAAACAAATTAAATTAAATAAAAACAGTCAGATTTTAGATATTGGTTGTGGTAGGGGTAAAATACTAGGAAGCCTATCATCAAAGTTAAGCTTAAAGAGAAAATCTATAGGTATAGATATAGAAAATCATAAAGATAGGGATAAAAGAATAATTTTTAAAAAAATTGATGCACTTAAATTTTTAAAAAAGAATAAAAAAAGATTTGATCTAATTTTATTAAAACAAACTATTCATCTTTTTAAAATTAAAGATATTAAGACTATACTTAAATTGTCGAAGAGATTGCTAAATTCAAACGGTAAAATTATTATTTTTACTCTAGACCCTATTGATAATGAAATTCCAACATTTTCGATTATGAAAAAAAAGCTTAAAAAAGCGTTACTAAGAGACAAGAAAATTATCAAATCAATTTCACACTCATTCAAAGGAAAACTCGTTAGAGGGTTTAGTTATAAAGTTAAAATTTCAAAGAAAAAATATATGGAAATGGTAAAGAGCAAATATATATCGGTGTTGTTGGGGATGAGCCATAAGTTAATATCTAGTGGTTTAAGTGAAATAAAGAAAAAGTATAAAAAACAAATATCTTTTCAAGATAAATTGATTTGTCTGGTTTTGAATAGATAAATTAACAAAATAATTCAGGGGTTTGCTCTTTAGTTAATTAACCAAAAGAGCAGCCCCTAACTTGCCGTTCTGGCATTTAAGTCCGAATGGACTTTATATTTTTTATTTACGTTTTTATGAAGTATGAAAATACCCAGCTAAGTATCAGGTGGTGTTTGACTCATTAAAGCTACCTCCTTAAATAAAGATTAAATTTTGATTAGGTTGTAATCAATAAATTTATTTAAATTTTCTGAAAATATATTTCTTGAATACAACCTAGGTATTTAATAATATTCCGGCATCTAAAATAATTTCACTTATTAATAGAAAATTTTTATTTGCATAAATATTGAGAATAGTTAAAATTTTAATGTGAAATATATTAATGGAATAGTAAAATTATTCTTAAGTTTATTAGTCTCTACCATAATTATTTATGCAATCAATATAGTTGCTGGATTTGCTGGAGCGGATTATTCTTTCACCCATGGTGAAACTTTTGTCATTTGGATATTAATGGCAATATTAGTGAATAATTGTTTTAATAAATAATTTATATATTAAATTTTCTTTTTAGATGCTTAATTTTTCCTTCAGTACTATCATAATCTATATAACAACCTTGAAGAAATCTATTACCCTCATTAGCATTAAAGGATGTCCTTCCGTGAAGAAGTCGATAATTATCCATCATTAATAGATCTCCTGGAAGAAGTTTAAATTCAATTCTATATTTGCTTGAATTATACAATTCAGAAATTTTATTTCTTGCCTTATAGTAAACATCTAATTTATTTTTATCAATTAATGGAACAAAATCTAACCTTGGGCTAAATCTAACCTGTTTAAAATTTTTATTTTCATCTAATTCAATCATCTCAGCCCAATTTTCTAGTATTACATCCTTATCTATAAATTGATATTTTACCTTCACCTCAGTTAAAATTTTATAATATTCAGGATATTTTTCTTTTAATTCCTCTGTAACTGTAAAGCCATCCACCAAAGTAGAATGTCCACCTTCAACTGCATTTTCAATACAATGTAATATTTGAATACATGGAACAGGATTTCTATAAGGATTATCAGTATGAGGTGCTAAAGGCAAAGATGTATAAGCTAGATCATTAGGATTGGGTTTTGATTTTACATTAAAGAATTCACCAAAATTTGTTCTCCTTATACTACCTATAGAATTTGCGAATTTTACTAAGAAATTGTTTTCTGTCGGCACATTTTTGAAAATAATGAAACCATATTTATAGAAACTTATTAAAGCTTCATACATTATTTTTTCTTCAAATATATTTTCACTGAACTGAAAATTATTCAGATTTTTTAAAGAAGAGTCCCACTTAGTTTTTTTGATAAATTTTATATCATTAATACCAGAATATTCTTCAAAGATACTTTGAATTGATATTTTTGTTTCAACTCCATCATTAAATGAAATCTCTAAAAATTTGTCAGTTAAATTAACTTTATTAATTTCAATATTTTGATTGAGCGTTGTTGGATCAAATAATCTTTGCTTGGTACCTTTATCAACAAAATCTACGCCGTTCACTCTTTCTCTCAACCAGAATGGGTGTATTTCTTTTTTTAATCCTTGATTTTCAAAAAAAACTTTATTATCTGAAAGTTCAATTTTCATAATGATTCTTATGATTATTTAAAATTTTACTTTAATCAATACAAATTAGAATGTATTAGTCTCTTGTGATTAAATTAAAATCTTCAGAATATAAAAGATACTCTAAATTTCTTAACAATTTAGCAAATAAACTTACTAGATTTTATTTCTTAAAATTAAACAAGCCCTTTAAAGTTTCAAATAAGTTAAAGGGCACAGGTTATGACCCTGTTACTAACGCAGATATAGCTTTTGAAAAATTTATAAGAAAAGAGATTAGTAATAAATTTCCCACTCATCAAATTATAGGTGAAGAATTTAAAAATAAAAAAACTAAAAGTGATTTTTCCTGGGTTATTGACCCAATAGATGGCACACGATCTTTCGTTATAGGTAACCCAACTTGGAGTAACCTCATTTCACTAAATTTCAAAGGAATACCAATTTTAGGTCTTGCTAATTTTCCAATTTTAAAAAAATATTATTTTAACGAAACAGACAAAGTTGCTTTTGTGTGTGAAAATGGAAATAAAAAAAGACTAAAAGTGAATAAAAAAGCAACTTTCGCAAATATGAAATTGTCGGCTGCATTTCATGGTAGTTTATCTTTAAACCAACAAAAAAAAATACCACAAATATTAAAACGAATGCAATTTCCCTGTGCTGATGCTCTAAGTTATTCACATTTTGCAGAGGGAAAAATAGATATTGTAATTCAATGTGGAAATAAAATTTGGGATATCCATGCTCTAATTCCCATAATAAGAGCGGCCGAAGGAATAGTTACCACATGGAAAAATGAGGATCCAAAAAAAGCAGGGAACATTATTTGTGCGCCGAACAAAAAACTTCATAAAAGAATAGTGAAAATATTAAAACCTGTGGCTAAGTAGCCTTGCCAAGTGTATTGAGTAAAATTACACCAACAACAATTAATGCTATTCCTATAATTCCATAGAGATTTGGGATTTGATTGTATTTAAATACGCCAAATAAAGTAACTGCAGTAATAGTTAATCCACCATATGTTGCATAAGTGAAACCAACAGGAATGATATTCATTGCTTTAGATAAACAAAAAATACAAGCAATTATTGATATTACACAAAAAATTGTTGGGCCAATATTCGTAAATCCATTAGTTGATTTTAAAAAACCATTCGAAGTTATGCCCAAGATAATTGCCAATAGAAGAAATATATATCCTGACAAATTACTCATATTCTAAAATATGATTATTTAGTTATTTTATCTACAAATTTTTTAATAGGTGGGCCAAGTATAAGAGCAGCTATGATTGCTATCGGTAAACTTATCATCCAAGCTTTAAGGAATCTGGTGATATAATCTTTATCCATACCAGTATTAATATAAGTAATAATAAGGGTCATAAGCAAACTCATGCCAAAGCCCATAATTAAGATAAAGATAAGATCAAAGTATTTTTTTGAAAATATCATTTTTTAAAAAATTTAATTGCATCTTCCATCCTATCATCACCCCAAAATATTTCGTTTTTAACAACAAAAGAGGGACTACCAAAGATTTTATTTTCTCTTGCAGAATTTGTGTTGGCTAAGTATTTATCTTCAATTAATTTTGTTTTTGCTTCAGATATTATCTCATCCTTATTGAGTTTTAATTCTTTACATACTTCAGAAATACTTGGCTCTATCGCTGGTTCTTTACCCTCTTGAAACCATTTCTTATACGTCAGTCTCACATAATCCACACCCCAACTTTTATCTAATCCAAGAATTGCAATTTGATTTGCTAAATCAAATTCAGATAGTGGGTAGGGCACAGGAGTTTTAGCAAAAAAACCATAACCCTCAGCCCGTCTTTCAATATCTCTCCACATGTAATTTACTTTATTAAGCTTATCCTTTGGAAATGGAATATTATTCATTTCTTTCATAATTACCCGAACGCTAAAAGGTTTCCAATTAAAACTGACTTGATGATTTTTTTCAACATCAAGTATTCTAGTGACTGCTAAATAAGTATATGTGCTTCCAATCGAGAAATAAAAGTCAATCATTTACTTTTATTTTGACATAGGAGTAGCGCCAGTCTCCAAACTTATAATCTTTCCATCTTTGTATTTATAAACTGCCATTACTGCTTCAACATTCCCATCATTAAATGTAACAATTGAATGGTGAACTCCAACTTCATCATTTTCATAGACTACTCTTGCTTTATCTTGGTTTATATCACCACTCATTGCCCATTTTATAACATCAGTTTTACCTATGGTATTTCCTGACTTATGCATTGTGAATTTAAAGTCATCATGCAAAAGTTCATTCATAATTGACTCATCTTTATTATTAATTGCATTCGTATATTTCTCTAATATCGACATTTTAAACTCCTTTAATTATTATTCCATTACTGACTGAATTGTCTAAACGGATTTTTTTAATTGGTTTATACTCATCTGAACTATACCACTCTAAAGCTTTTTCGTAACTTGGAAATTTAATAATAATTGTTCTGGGATATGTCCAAACACCTTCAATTACTTTGGATTCACCACCTCTGACAATATATTCACCTCCAAATTTTTTAGCTATTGGTGTTACCTTCTGAACGTATTCTTTATATTCTTCAGGTTTTTTTATTTCTATATTAAAAATAACAAAACCTGGCATTAAAGATCATTTAAACCACATTCTATTAAACTTACAAACGATAGCTGACTTCTGACTTCCATTGCGATCATTATCACTCCTTTGATGTTAAACGTAGATTTTATCTGCTAACCCGTAACAAAGTAAAGCACTTAAAATTGTCAAAAATAAAGGTGCGTAAATTGCTTCATCAGAAGTTTTGTCGGTATGTCCAAGTTTATTTATCTTAGTACTATAAAAACCAACTATAAATGCTGATAGGTTTTGTAAAAACACAAGATTAAAAAACCCCCAAGTAGCTTCTACACCATTTGGTCTTATAAATCCTATGTAAATAGCCATCGCAGTCGAGCCAAAAAATATAGAACCAAAAAATCTAACAATACCTGCGCCCGTGTCATGCATTCCATATTGATTTAAAAAAGACTGCGTTTGAAACACACACCTAAATCCATAGTAAGCAAAACCTGCAAAGTGGATTATAAATAAAGTTAAATAGATTATTCCATTAAATTTTTCTAACATTGATTAAAATCCTTTAACTAAATATTGGTCTAATCTCATCTTCAATAGTACCTTCTATTGCAACTTCTTTTAATTGCTCTAAAAGTTTAATATATTCAGGATCTGCAGACATGTTAGCGTCAGCATCATTATTACCTTCAAACATGGGTCCAATTAAAGTCTCCCTTATGGTTCTTGGGTCTCCACCCATTTGAAAAGAAAAATAAACATCATGGTTAGGATAATGTTTTTTTCTAACTGCCGCTAAACCTTTTCCTATTTCCATTGCTTTTCCTAGGCCATCATCTTTTACCCTCATCGTTCTAGTATAAATTACCTTCATTGTTTTTCCTCACTCGGTAAAAATTTAGGCATTTTTATTTAGCATTAAAATCTATAACATCATCTGTACACTCAACAAATTTATGAGGTTCGAAGAAATCGTTCATAGACTCTAACTGTTTATTAATTGCATCTGGATCAGTACCTTTCCACCAACAATACATTGTTAGATTGTCTCCAGGTGTATTCCAGCTCATTTGGCACTTTGCACTATCACTTGTCATTGCTTTAGTCATATCTTCCATAGACATTGAACCAGTAACTTCTATCATTTTAGCTTTTGCTTCTTTTGACTTAAAAGTGTGTGTTACTATATAGTTTTTCATTTTTTTCCTTTCTATTTAACTTTTAAAAAGAGCAAGAGCTTCATTTAAAAATTTTTCAGATTTAGCATGGTCACCATTATTATGGGCATCCATACCCTGATCTTTAAGTTCTTGAGCTTTTTTAATTTTTTCATCAATATTTTTAGCCAACATTGGACATGAACCTGCGTATGCAGAGCTAACAAATAAGACCAAACAAAGTGTTAATATTATTTTTTTCATTTATACTCCTTATAAATTTACTTCAGATAGTTCATATAATTTAGCACTCTCTACACATTCTGCGTAAATAGCTTTCGCGGTAGAATTATTCCCAGTTACAAATTCTTTCATTCCGGCTTCATTATGAACATTCACTTTAAATAACATTCCACTTTTATCTGGTATCATAGCGCCAACAGTTTTTTCTGGATAGGCAACACTTTTTCTAACACCCATTCCTTCATCTGATTGCATCCAACCCATGAAAGTTTCTAATTTACCTTCTTTAAGTTTAAGATGAACTAACATTTCTTTTTCCATTTTTTTCTCCTTTTTTTTGAATTAATACAAAGTTTGAACTACTTTTTTAACTCTTTCAGCTCCATTAGGAACTAAAGCTTCAACAAATGTATGACATTTTTCAGTTTTAGCTTTGTCGTATTTTGAACCGTAATGTTTATCTACAGCTTTGTTTACTCCAGCATCCCAATCTTTTTCTGGAATACCTATTTCAAGAGCATATGTTTTTAAAACTTTTACAGTTGAAATAGATTTTTCTTTCATGCCGTATTCAAATTTTTCACCTGATGGCAGGAAATAGTTGGCCATATAAATTCCAACACAATCCCAAGCTTTAGATTTATCTTCATTACTCATATCTGCATAAGCAGAAGTAAAAGCAAAAAAAGACAAGATTAAAATTATTTTCTTCATAGAACCTCAAGTTAATTATTTTAATTTAAAAATGTAACTGTTTTGTTACATGCCTGATATGCGATATTATAACCAGCTAGGTACAGGTAAGTTTTTTTCCTTTAAAAATGATTTATTAAACATCTTAGAGTTGTATTTATCTGATTTATCACAAAGAATAGTTACGATTGTTTTTCCTGGCCCAAGTTCTTTTCCAAGTCTAATTGCACCAGCGATATTTATTCCACAACTTGTTCCTAAACTTAGACCTTCATTTTGAATTAGGTCATAAAGTATGGGCAATGCTTCGTGATCGTCAATGGAATATGCATCATCAATTTTTGCGTTCTCAAAATTTTTTGTTATTCTACTTGAGCCAATCCCTTCAGTAATTGATCCACCTTCAGATTTTAATTCACCGTTTTTAATATAATTATAAAGTGCTGATCCTTTAGGATCGGAAAGATAAATTTTAACATTTTTATTCTTTTCTTTTAAAGCATTACTTACACCAGAAATTGTACCACCTGTTCCAGATGAACAAATAAAACCATCAACTTTACCTTCAGTTTGTTCCCAAATTTCCTTTCCTGTTCCTTCATAATGTCCTTTAGCATTAGCAACATTATCGAATTGATTGGCCCAGACAACACCATTATTATTAGTTGGTCTTAACTCATCTGCTAGACGTCCAGCAATCTTAACAAAATTATTTTCGTCTTTATATGGCTTTGCAGGGACTAATCTTAATTCTGCCCCTAGATTTTTTATTGTATCTTTTTTTTCTTGAGTTTGATTATCATTCATTACAATTATTGTTTTATAACCAAGTGAATTCCCTATCAAACCTAATCCAATTCCGGTATTACCCGCAGTACCTTCAACAACAATACCACCTTTAGAAATTAATTTTTTTTCTTGTGCGTCTTTAAGTAATGAGAGCGCAGCTCTATCTTTGACAGACCCGCCAGGATTCATAAATTCTGCTTTACCATAAATGTTACATCCTGTTAATTCAGAGGCAGCTTTAAGTTTGATTAATGGAGTATTACCAATTGAATCAATAAATGTATTTCTAATATGAACCATTAATCTTCTTTATTATCAGTAACAGCGTAAGGCTTAAATCCTCGTGTAGCATCCCCAATTTTTTTTGCAGGATTACCAGCCATTATAGATTTTTCTGGAACATCTTTGGTTACAACTGCGTTAGCACCAATCAAAGAATTTTTTCCAATAACAACAGGTCCTAGGATTTGAGCACCTGAACCTACCACTACATTTTCTTCTAAGGTAGGATGCCTTTTTGAATTCCTTTGTTCATTTGTATTAATGCTTGGAGATGTCCCTCCAAGAGTAACATTATGATAGATTGTTACGTTATCGCTTATTTCAGATGTTTCGCCAATGACTACACCCATACCATGATCAATAAATAAATTTTTTCCAATTTTTGCCTTTGGATGTATTTCAATTCCAGTAAAAAATCTTGATAATTGTGAAATAATTCTTGCTACTAAATCAAACTTTGCAATTGCAAAAAAATTTGCAATTCTGTGAAAAAATATCGCCTTTACTCCTGGATAAGTTAATATTAAACTTAATTTAGATTTTGCCGCAGGGTCGCGGTCGATTATAGATTGTAAAAAATCATTCATGTTGTATTTATTGTGTCAGTAAATTTAGTTTATATAGTTATTTTAAAAGATATTTAAAGGATTTATTATGTACAAAAATACTAATTGTTTTCATTTAGCTATACCATGTGGTGATTTAGAAACTGCTAAAAAATTTTATAGTGAGACTCTTGGATGTAGCTTAAGTAATTCTGAAAAAGAATGGGCTGATGTAGATTTTTGGGGAAATGAATTAACCCTTCATGCTAGTGATCACAAACTTAGCAATGAAAGACACGATGTTGATATGGGTAATGTCTCAGTTCCTCACTTCGGTGTTCATTTATCAAGAAAAGATTTTGATGCTTTGAAACAAAGATTAAAAGATAAAGGGGCAAAATACTATGATGAGCCTTATCTTAGATTTAAAGGCACAAAGTACGAGCAAGAAACATTTTTTGTTAAAGATCCAAACGAAAATATTTTGGAAATAAAAACATTAACAGCAAATCCTGAATAATCTTAATCAAATTACACCAAAGTGTGAAATGACTTACAGAAGAAATTTATTAAAAATTATTGGTTTATCTTTTTTGTCATTGATTCTGTATCCATATAAGTTGGTACTTTCAGAGACAAAAAAAATAATTAATCAGAACCTTACCAGTAGACAAAAAGAAATTATGTTTAATGAAGGTACTGAAAGACCATTTACCAGCGAACTTCTACAAGAGAAAAGAAAAGGCTTTTATCATTGTGCGAATTGTGGAAATAAATTATTTTCCTCAGAAGCTAAATTCGATAGCGGTACTGGTTGGCCGTCATTTAGTGAAGCTTTACCAGGGGCTTTTAAAACAAAAGTAGATTATTCATTTGGTATGAAAAGGATCGAGTATCATTGTGCAAAGTGTGGGGTCCACCATGGACACGTTTTTGACGATGGCCCAAGCTCAACCGGTAAAAGATTTTGTAATAATGGGTTGTGTTTACTATTTATTCCTGCAACTTGATAATCATTTTTATTTTCTAAAGATTTAAAGTAAGTTCAGAACATTCAAATATCTATATTATGGAATTTGCCTTATTAGGTTTTTTTACAGGGTTAAGTCTTATATTAGCTATTGGTGCTCAAAATGTTTTTGTCATAGAACAAGGTCTAAAAAAACAACATATCTTTTTAGTTTGTTTTATTTGTTCTATATCTGATTTTATTTTAATATTTTTAGGAATATTTCTTTTTCATTATTTTACGCAATATTTTACTGCAACTGTAGAGTTAATCTTTAACATTTTGTTAATTATTTTTTTAATTCATTTTATATATTCAAAACTAAAATCCTTAAATTTAATAGTAAGTTTTAATGATAGAGTTCCTGAAATCTCAAAATTAAATGTTTTTATAAAAACACTTGGTTTTACTTATTTAAATCCACATGTTTACTCTGATACTGTATTCTTTTTAGGAAATTTTTCTAAAAGTTTTATTTTAAAACAAAAAATATTATTCGGAGCTGGAGCTTCAATAGCATCCTTCCTATTCTTTTTTACTATTGGTTATTTATCTAAATATTTATCGCAATATGCTCAAAGTTTAAAAGTGTGGAAAACAATAAATATTTTTATTATTAGTTTTATGAGTCTACTTACAATTTTTGTTATAATGGAAACTATTAATTAGAATATCCATATTTTTTTAATCTAACATCACCAGTTCTAGCATGTGCTTCCATTCCTTCATATCTTGATATTCTTGCTGCAGCAGCACCGACTAGTTTGGTAGATTCTTTTGTCATTCTTTGAAAACTTAAAGTTTTAATAAATTTACCAACAAATAAACCACCAGTATATTTACCAGCTCCTTTAGTTGGTAAAATATGATTTGTACCTGAACATTTATCTCCATAGGCAACCGTAGTTTCTTCCCCTACAAATAACGATCCATAATTTGTTAATCGTTCATAAAACCATTTTAAATTTTCTGTTTGAACTTCTAAATGTTCTGGAGCGTATTCATCACTAATCTTAACAATTTCCTCATCAGTATCGCAAAGAATTACCTCACCATAATCTCTCCAAGCTGCTTCTGCACTTTTTCTAGGAACTTCGGGTAATTCTGAAATTAATTCTGGAACTCTCTTTAACACTTTATCAGCTAACTCTTTACTTGTTGTGTATAACCAACATGGAGAATTATAGCCGTGCTCTGCTTGACCAACTAAGTCTACAGCAACTATCTCTGGATCAGCTTTTGCATCTGCAATTATTCCAATTTCAGTTGGACCTGCAAATAAATCTATTCCCACTTTGCCATATAAAATTCTTTTCGCTTCAGCTACAAACTGGTTTCCCGGACCAACAATGATGTCTGCTGGAGGGTTTTTAAATAATCCATTGGTCATAGCAGCAATCGCTGGAACACCACCTAAGTTCAATATTACATCTGCTCCACAGAGATCAGCAGTGTAGACAATAGCAGGGTGGGCACCAACATTTTCTTTTGGAGGGCTACATGCGATTATATTTTTAACACCGGCAACTTTAGCTGTAGTAACACTCATAACGGCAGAAGCGATATGCGCATATCTTCCTCCAGGTATATAGCAACCTGCCGTATTAACAGGAACTAGTTTTTGACCTGCATATAAACCATCAGATAATTCAACTTCAAAATCTTGACCGTAATTTTTAAGTTGAGCTTCAGCAAATTTTCTTACTCGATCAAAAGAAAATTGGATATCATCTTTAGTTTTTTGATCTAAAGTTTTTTTTATTTCATCAATTCTTTCTTTTGAAACAATTACTTCCCCATCGTATTTGTCAAACTTTTTTGTTAAATCAATACAACCTTGTTCTTTTGTAGTTTCAATGTCTTTTAATAAATCTTGAACTATTCCTGTTGTCTTATTGTCATCTGTTGATGATGTTTTTGGAGATTTTTTTA
This sequence comes from uncultured Pelagibacteraceae bacterium, assembly GCA_902570915.1. GTDB lineage: Bacteria > Pseudomonadota > Alphaproteobacteria > Pelagibacterales > Pelagibacteraceae > Pelagibacter. The sequence continues at coordinate 21,825 of CACGAB010000001.1, forward strand.
GATATGTGATAGCCATATTAATTGTTTACTATAGTTGGATTATTTAAGACAATTTCAATTTTATTGCAATCAAACAATTAATCTAGAGCAACAACAGCTGCAGCAATAGAAGCTAATCTTGCTGGAGCATCATCAGAACGACTGGTTATTACTACTGGAACTTTACCACCAACAACCACACCTGCTGCACACGCTCCACAAAAATATATAAGCATTTTTACTAATCCATTTCCCGTTTCAACACTTGGAACCAGTAATACATCAGCCATACCAGCTACACTATTTTGTATTCCTTTAATAGCAGCAGATTTTTTTGAGATACTATTATCAAATGCTAACGGACCAAAAACATCGGCATTTAAATTTTCTTTTTTAGCTAATTTAGTTAATTCTTCAGCCTCCTTCGAACTTGGAACACTATCTAAAACTTCTTCAGTAGCAGATAATATTGCGACCTTAGGTTTTTCAATACCAATTCTATTGGAAAAATTAATAACATTTTTAAGAATATGTAATTTTGTTTTTACATTAGGTAAAACATTCAATGCTCCATCAGTAATTATTAAAGGTTTATCCTCTTTTCCTAAAGTCATATGCCAAATATGACTTAATCTGGTTTTTCCAAGTAAACCATATTCTCTTTTCAAAACTTCTTTCATTAGAACGTCAGTATGAATATGGCCTTTAACAATAATTTTGATCTTTTGTTCGCTCGCAAGTTTTGCAGCAATGACGGCTGTATTGTTTTCAATAGGTTCATGCATTATCTCATAATTTGAGATATCCCATTTTAAATCTTGCGCGCACTTATTTATTTCTTTTTCATCACCTATAAAAATTGGCTCAATTAGATTTTCTTTAACAGCATCTTGCACCGACTGCATAGGAAGAGGTTTTCCTGCATTAACAATCCCTGCTTTAACACCTTTCTTTTTATGAGCAACATTAAGTAAGTTATCAGGACAAATAATTTCTTTATTGGAAAGCATGTTAATTTTTTAAATCTACTAAATCTTTTTGAATAATTTTTGACAATTTAATTTCTTTTTTTAAGTTCATTCTAAACCTTTTATCTTTATTTTGACCAGGATACATTATTTCTTTTACTCCTTTTATTTTAGGCAATCTTTTAATCGTTTTAATATTATTCTTAATTCTTGAGGTATAATTTTTGACAAATAAGTTTGTTTTAAATGTGATAAACAAATGTCCAATATTTTGTGGACCTGAAAAATCATCAAAAGGATCCTTAACCTTACCTGCATGATTTCCACCAGTTAAAACACCACTTAGAATATCTACCATCCACGCTAAACCTGAACCTCTAAAACCTGCAATAGGTAATTGAACTCCGTAAAGAGCTTTTTTTGCATCCGTTGTAGGTTTACCAAATTTATCTAATGCAACACCTTTTGGTATTTTTCGATAATTTCTAGCTGCAAATCTAATTTTTCCTCTATTAATTTTTGCAATAGCTGTATCTAATATAAAAGGTACCTTTGCTCCAGTTGGAGAGCCAAAACATATAGGATTTGTTCCAAACAAACTTTTTTTTGCACCATAAGGAGCAATTGCTGGTGGAGCATTAGTATAAATCATAGTGATTAAATTTTTTTTGACTGCTTGCTCAGCGTAGTAACCAGATAATCCATAGTGACCACTATTTTTAACTGCCACCAAACCGATACCTGTTTTTTTGGCACATTCGATTGCCTTTTTAATTGCAAGGTCCGCTGCAACAAAGCCAATACTATTATCAGCATCAATGTGAGCAATCGATTGAGATATCTTTTTTACTTTTATTCTAGGTTTTGGATTAATAACTTTTTTAGATATTCTTTCACAATACATTTTTAATCTAGAAAGACCATGACCATAAGCACCAACTAACTCCGCATTAATCAAAGCATTTGCTGAAATAACAGCATGTGGATTACTTAATCCGTAATTTTTAAAAATTTTGATAACTTCGTTTTTAAGATTTTCTGTTTTCAAATTAGCCTTTTCCACGCCATGGGATTGTTTTGTCTATTATTTTTCTCAAAGTGACATCAAATAATAAACCCAGCATTCCCATTATAAATATAGTGATCCAAATAACTTCATATTGAAAATATTTTTTAGCAACGTTTTCAACGAAACCAATTCCAGTTGTTCCAGCTAAAAATTCGGCAGCAACCAGAGTTCCCCAACACATTCCCACTGCAACTCTTATTCCAGTAAGTATTTCTGGTAAAGAGTTGGGAAAAATTACATACCTCAAGATTTGTTTTTTTGATGCACCAAGTGAGTGAGCTGCATGGATTTTTGATAACTGAGTACCAGAGGCACCAGCTCTCGCAGAAATAATCATGATTGATAATGAGACCATAAATAACAAGAAAACCTTGCCAGTATTATCTATTCCTAAAACCGAAATGATTAAAGGAGCCCAAGCCAGAGGGGGAACAGGTCTGTAAAGCTCAATTAACGGATCAAAAAAACCTTTCGCAAATCTATTTAATCCCATAAATAATCCAAGCGGCACACCAATTAATATTCCAAACACTAATCCTAAAAATACTCTTAAAAATGAATCCCAAATATGACCATAAGGCACTGGTACTTTAAATAGCTTAAAGTCTCCTGTTACTAATTTTAAAACTTGGCCTTTAAAATTTTGTTTAACAATTCCATCTTGAGTGTGAACTGGGTATTCACCAGGTAAAATATCAGCTATCCAATCTGGTAAAATAAAACCAATCATTTTACTAACATCAACCAGTTCTATCCATAGGAGAGGAATTTCTTTATAACCTACACTAGGTTTAAGCATAAGCATGAACTTATCAAAAGTATCTGACGGCTTAGGTAGCCATCTACCAGATCCTTGTTCTGAACAGCTTGGCCCACTTGCAACAATAGTACCAGCGGGAAATAGAAATATATCTACAAATCTCAATCCCCCTTGAGCTTCTTTTTGGGCAACATCAAAATTGATAATTGCATTTTGCATTTCGTTTAACGCATTGGGTGGATATATACTTGCAAATTCTATTCGTCTTGCAATTTTAACAATATCTTTAGCGTAAGTTGAAGCTACCTCTTGAGTATCATCTAAATTTTTTCGATAAGTTTTGATCTCATCTTTGAGCTCTTTTATTTTATTTTTAAATTGAGGATTATGATTTCTTAACTTGAAGAATTCATCACTAATAATTTGTAATTCTTTTGCGGCAGCATCAAATTTTAAACCTCTTTTCGTCTCTGGAACCAAAGGTACTTCGATAGTATTTTCTATAGACCCCGTTCCAGATTGAACCTTTATAATTCCCCAATCTCCTTGCTCACTTACTGCTTTAAGTCTTTCGTTTGCCTCTTGCTCTGTTTCAAAAGGATATTCAGGTTTTCTAAAATTTTCTGTTAATAGGTTAATTTTTCCAGTGATGTCATCTATTTTGAATTTTGTCTCATTTTCAATTAAATCCTCATTAGTTAATAAAGGAATTAGCTGAATAGTTTTGTTGATAAACTCTGTAAGATCTGTTTTTTGTTGCAAGCTAAGATCTTCAGAAAGTTTGATTTCATTTAAAGTTGCTTTAAGATTTTTATTTTCTTTCTTAATTTGAGCAGTACTTTTGAATTCTCGTTGCTCTATTGGAAATTGATATTTTAAACCTAATAAAGAGTCGTTAACTTTTGCTACTTGGCAAAGTTCATTAGCAGATTTTGGGTAAAAACCTTTTGCAATATCCCAAGAATAGTAAAGCCATATCAACAATAGAAAGCTACTCCCGACTATAATCCAGTGAGTACCACCTCTTGCTCTTTCAGGATTTCCAAAAACAGCATCTACTTTTTCAGTTTTGATTAACCTTCTTCCATAGAGAATACAGCCAATGACTGCAAAAAAAATTAAAAAGGTGACTATTTGAGTTAACATTTAATTATCTTTCCCCATAATTTCTTCTTCCATATTCCAAATCATCTCTAATATTTCTTCACGTTTCGCAGAAAAATCTTTGTTCTTTTTAATCTCTCTTAGATCTTCTTTCAGTCCCATTGAGGCAAATGGGAGATTATACTCTTTATGAATTCGCCCTGGTCGAGGTGCCATAACATATAATCTTTCACCAAGCAAAAGAGCTTCTTCAACTGAGTGGGTGATTAAAACAATTGTTTTCCCTGTCTCTTTCCAAATTTTTAAAACTAGAGACTGCATTTTTTCTCTTGTTAACGCATCAAGGGCTCCTAAAGGTTCATCCATTAAAATTAGGTCAGGATCATTAATCAAACATCTTGCAAGAGCAACTCTTTGCTGCATACCACCAGAAAGTTGATAGGTTGGAGTATTACCAAAACCTTTTAAGCCAACTATTTCTAACCATTCATCAACTTTTTTTTGAGTTTCAATTGGATCTTTTTTTTTCATTCTTAATCCAAAGTTGACATTTTCAGCAACTGTTAACCATTCGAACAATGCACCTTGCTGAAAAACCATACCTCTCTCTACACCTGGTCCATCAATCTCTTTACTATTTAAAGTAATACTTCCAGAAGTTGGTCGAATAAATCCTGCGGTAATATTTAATAAGGTTGTTTTTCCACAACCTGATGGTCCAAGAACTGTTAAAAGCTCCCCTTTTTTAAGAGTAAAATTTAAATCTTTTAAAGCGTGAACAGTTTCTCCTTTCGGAGTTTTAAAAATCATATTAAGATTTTGAGAAACTAGATCACTCATCTGTTCACTTTATATTAGAATTTGTAGTAAAAAAATAGGCACCAATTTAATAAAAAATTGGCGCCTATTTAAATTTTAATTACCTTAAAATTACAAAGGTAAGAAACTTGTATCTACGTTTCCTCTTGGTGTTCCCATTCCTTTTAAGAATGCATCAAGATTTCCACTTTCCATAGAACTTTTTGTTTCCTCTGGAGTTAGAAATTTAAAACCACTTAAAGTTTCTTTCATGTCAGGAATTTTCATTTCCGAAGCTTTTGACATTGCATTCATATCGCTTTTTCCAGCTCTATATCTTGCATTAGCTTCATGAGTTACTTCGATGAAAGTTCTCAACATTCCTGGATTTTCCTTCATAAACTTTGTAGTTACAGAAGTAATATCAATCCCTAGGATACCTGCATCTCTAGCTTCTTGAACTGTTAGTAATCTAGATCCAACTGCAACAGCAGCTTTAATAGAATTACCACCAAATAAACATGCCATTACAACATCACCACTTACTAAAGCAGCAGCACCTTCTTCAGGGTCCATTTGAATGATATCCATTTTTTTTCTATCCGCTCCAACAACTTTCATACTTTCATCAAAAACGTATTCAGCCATTGTTCCAAGTGGAACAGCAACTTTTTTACCTTCTAATTCAGTTGCGTTCGCTTTTGTAATTCCAGATGCATTAGATGTAACACAGGTTGTTCCTCCCATTCCGTATTCCATTGCAATATCAACTAATTTGATAGGTGCTTTAGATTTTACAGCGTTAATAAATGGAACTAAACCTTGAGAGTAAGAAATATCTATATCTCCTGCTAACATCGCATCAGTCATAGCACCACCATTAGTAAAGTTAGTCCACTTTACAGGAACCCCTAGAGCTTTTGCGAAGTTTTTCTTCATCATGTCCTCTAGATTTGGACTTGGCCACTCTAAGAAGTAAGCAACTCTAACTTCATTAGCTGCTGAATTAGCAACTGATATCGAAAGATTTAGAGCTACAAAACATCCAAGAATAAAACTAATTATTTTTTTCATTTATGCCTCTTCTTTGTTTATTTATATGTTCCAATTTTAAGATTAATTTGACCTATATGTAAAACAAAAAAATGATCATTATAGTTACACAACTTTAAGTTGTGACATTATTTTGGTGGTTAATTTCTATTAATTAGTCTAAGGATTTAACTAATAAACATTTTAAATTTATTTATGAGCTCAGAAAAAAGAACGTCAGTACCTAATTCACTTAATGAACATTGGATGCCATTTACATCTAATAAAGATTTTAAAGAAAATCCAAAATTGATTGTTGAGGCAAAAGGTGTTTATTTAAAAAATCATCATGGCAAAACACAAATTGATGCAAGCTCAGGATTATTTTGTAATCCATTGGGACATGGAAGAAAAGAAATTATTGAAGCAATAACAAATCAATTAAACACTCTTGATTATTGTCAGCCGTTTCAACAAGGATTTGGTGGTTCATTTGAATTAGCAACAAGAATTTCAAAACACACTCCTGGAAACTTAAATAAAATTTTTTATACGATATGTGGATCTACTGCAGTAGAAACTGCAATAAAAATTAGTATTGCATATCATAAAGCAAGAGGTGAGGGACAAAGGTTTAGATTTGTTGGAAGAGAACGTGCTTATCATGGAATGAATATCGGAGCCACATCAGTAGGTGGCATGATCAATAACGTTAAAGCGTATGCAAGTGTATTGATGCCAGGTGTAGTGCATATGAGACATACACATTTAGATGAACATAAATATATTTCAGGTCAACCTGAAACAGGAGCTGAGATTGCAAATGACCTAGAGAGGATTTGCACTAATTTTGGTTCTGAAAATATCGCAGCTTGTATTGTAGAACCAATTGCTGGTTCAACAGGAACGTTAGTGCCTCCAGTTGGATATTTGCAAAGACTAAGAGAACTTTGTGACAAACATAAAATACTATTAATTTTTGATGAAGTTATCACTGGTTGGGGAAGAACTGGTTCAGCTTTTGCAGCTCAAGAGTTTGGTGTGACACCTGATATAATGACGATGGCAAAAGCAACAACTAATGGGATAGTTCCTTTTGGTGTGGTTGCTTGTAAAGAAGAAATTTATGATGCAGTTATGGATAATTCTCCAAAAGGTGCAATAGAATTATTTCATGGTTATACTTACTCTGGAATTCCAGTTTCAGTAGCTGCAGCGTTAGCTGTTCAAGATATTTTCGAAAAAGAAGATATTTTTAATAGAGCGAAAGAACTTGGTCCTTATTTCCAAGAAGGTCTATTCTCACTTAAAGATATTGATGTTGTAGACAACATAAGAGGTTATGGAATGATGGGTGGTATAGATATTAAAACCGATGGTAGACCTGGTAAAGCAGGTTTGGCTACTTTCAAACATTGTTACGATGCAGGTGTAAACTTCAAAGCTACTGGTGATTGCTTAATTATAGCACCAATGTTTATCTGCGAAAAAAAACACATTGATGAAATCATAGAAAAACTAAGAACTGGAATTACTAATTACGCAAAGAGTAAAAAGAATTAAATTTCGTTAATGAGAATTGGCGTACCTAAAGAAATAAAACCTCAAGAAAATAGAATTGGCCTGACACCTGGCAGTGTTAAAACTTTGGTTTCAGAGGGTCATGAAGTTTTAGTTGAAAATAATGGAGGCTTTGAAGCAGGTTTCGACAATGATCAGTACAAAAATGCTGGTGCAAAAATTATAGAAAAAGCTAGTGATATTTTTAATGATGCTGAGATAATTGTTAAAGTTAAAGAACCTCAAAAAGTTGAGGTTGAAATGATTAGGGAAAATCAAATTGTTTATACCTACTTACATTTAGCGGCCGCAAAGGAATTAACAGAGGGTTTGGTAAAATCAAAAAGTATTAATATTGCCTACGAAACTATTACAGATGATAATGGAAGACTTCCTTTGCTGGCACCTATGAGTGCTGTAGCTGGACGTATGTCAGTTCAAGCAGGAGCACATTGTCTAGAAAAAAATCAAAAAGGTAGGGGAGTTTTATTAGGTGGAGCTCCAGGTGGTGAGCCCGCAAATGTTTTAATTTTAGGTGGAGGAGTTGTAGGTGAAAATGCTGCAACAATAGCAACTGGTATGAAAGCAAAAGTTCATGTTGTCGATAAATCAGAAGCAAGACTAAAACAATTAGTTGAAATGTTTGGAGACAAAATTATTCCAGAACAAAGTGACAAAATAGATTTAAAAAGGTTAGTAGCTGAAGCAGACTTAATAGTAGGTGGGGTCTTAATCCCGGGAGCAGAGGCACCAAAATTAGTTACTAAAGATATGCTTAAATTAATGAAAAGAGGTTCTGTAATTGTTGATGTTGCAATCGATCAAGGAGGATGTGTAGAAACAAGTAAACCCACAACATTTAATGATCCAACTTTTATAGTAGACAATGTTGTCCATTATTGTGTAGCTAATATGCCAGGTGGAGTTCCAAGAACTTCGACTATTGCATTAAATAAAGCAACACTTCCATATTTAATAAAATTAGCTAACAAAGGTTATCAAAAAGCTCTTGGTGAAGATAAAAACTTTCTAGCAGGATTAAATGTTCACAAGGGTCATGTGACTTATAAAGCGGTTGCAGATGTTTTTGGACATGAATATGTTAATCCAGGAGATGCAATCAATAACTAATTAGATGGAAAAAAAACTTCCAAGTAGCACAAAAGTTGTTGTGATAGGAGGAGGAGTAGTAGGTTGCTCTGTAGCTTATCATTTAGCTAAATTTGGTTGGAAAGACACAATTCTTTTAGAGAGAGATCAATTAACGTCAGGAACAACTTGGCATGCAGCAGGTTTAGTAAGTCAATTAGGCCCAACTGCAGCAGTCACAAAAATTAGAAAATATACTTTAGATTTATATAAAGAGCTTGAAAAAAAAGTTGATCATTCTGCAGGTTTAAGATTAAACGGAGCACTTTCGATCGCTCAACATAAAGGCAGATGGCAAGAACTTAAAAGACAAGCAACCACAGCACAACTTTATGATGTCGATGTAAGAATTTTAGATAAGGATCAAATCAGAAAAGATTATCCCATAATCAATACAGATGAAGTTATGGGAGGAATTTTAATGCCAGGCGATGGTGCAGCAGATCCCTCTGGTGTTACCCATATGTTGGCTAAAGCAGCAAGAATGGAAGGTGCACAAATTTTTGAAAAATCACCGGTTGAGGAAATTTTAACTAAAGATGGAAAAATTTCTGGAGTTAAAGTTAAAGGTCAAAAAATTGAATGTGAATATATTGTTTTAGCCTCAGGTATGTGGTCAAGACAAATTGGAGAAAAAGCTGGTGTCAGTATTCCCTTGTATCCAGCGGAACATTTTTACATAATCACTGAGCCAATTGAAAATTTATCTAAAACTTTACCAGTGGTAAGAGATTTTGATAGTCGAACTTATATAAAAGAAGATGCAGGAAAAATACTAGTTGGAATTTTTGAGGGAAATTCAATTCCTGCTTGGAATAAAACCAATAAAGTTCCAGAAGATTTTTCCTTTGGTGAGTTTCAAGAAAATTTTGAACATTTTGAACCTTATTTAGCTTCAGCAATTAAAAGATTTCCAATTTTAGAAACTGCTGGAATTAGAAAATTTTTTTCAGGACCAGAATCTTTTACGCCTGATACCAACACATTATTAGGAGAAGTACCTGAGATTAAGAATTTTTTTGTATGTTGTGGTTTAAATAGTATCGGAATTGGCAGTGGTGGTGGTGTTGGTAAGGTTACAGCAGAATGGTTGATGACTGGTCATATTAATGAGGATATTTTTAGTTACGATATAAAAAGATTTCAAAAATTTCATTCAGATTTAGATTTTATAAAAAAAAGAATTACAGAGTCATTAGGAGATTTGTATGGAATGCACTGGCCATTTAAACAACACAAAACTTCTCGAGATATAAAAAAACTTCCACATCATGATAATTTGAAAAGTTTTGGAGCATGCTTTGGTGTCTCTGGTGGATATGAAAGACCAATGTGGTTTGCACTAGATGGTGAAAAGGCAGAGTATGAATATAGTTATAACTATCAAAGTTGGTATCCCTCAGCTGAGTATGAAACAAGTAATACAATAAAAAATGTTGGTTTATTTGATCTAACTCCTTTTTCAAAGTTTGAAATTAAATCTGATAAAGCCCATCAAGAATTACAAAGAATTTGTACTGCGAATATTAAGAAAGATGTTGGTAAATGTACCTATACTCATATGTTAAATTCAGATGGAGGTATTGAGACTGATTTAACTATAGTGGCGGTAGATGAAAACCATTTTAGAATAATTAGTTCTGCCGCAACAAGAGAAAGAGACAAGCACCATATCAAAAAACATTTAAATAAAGACATTGAATTGAAAGATGTAACTGATGATTATTGTGTTTTTGGTTTATTTGGACCCAAAAGCAGAAATCTTTTAAGTTCATTAAGTAAAGATAATTTTGATAATGAAAATTTCAAATTTGGGACAGCAAAATTTATTTCAATCGAGGATATTAAAATTTGGACACAGAGATTGTCTTATGTTGGGGAGTTAGGATATGAACTTTACGTTGAAGCTAATGATGCGAAAAAAATTTATGAATTAATTATAGAAAAAGGTAAAAATTTTAATCTTTCAAACTGTGGTTTGCACGCAATGGATATTATGCGAATGGAAAGTGGCTTTCTACATTGGGGACACGATATTTCGCCTGAGGAAAATCAATATCAAGCAGGTTTATCTTTTACAATCAGTAATAAAAAAAATGTAGATTTTATTGGTAAGTCAGCTCTTGAAAAGATTGATAAAGAGAAGATTAAAACAAGATTTGCTATGTTTACTTTAAAAGATAGTAAACCTGGAGAACCACTATTACTTCATGATGAGCCTATTTATTTAGAAGATAAAATAATAGGTAGATCAACTTCAGGAAATTACTCTTTTAACTTTAGGAAAAATCTGACTTTTGGTTACATCAAAAACGATTTTTCCAATGAAAAATTGAAAGATAGTAAATTATTCATTGAGGTTGAGAAAAAAAAATACGAAATTGAATTGATTGATAGACCATTAAAACAGACCAATTTTAAGGGTAATTAAGCTTTATTTTTTAGAAGAAAAACAAATATAAAACCAGTGATGTACATAATCAAAGCATATGCAGCTGTTGGAGTTATGTAGACTATATCTGTACCGAATATTTGTGTAGAAACAAATATTGCTAAAGTACCATTTTGTAATCCACATTCTAAAGCAATACATTTTTGTTGTTTTATTCCTGAGGCAAAAGTTTTACCAAGGTAATAAGCGACAATCATCATTGTTATATTAAGAGTTAAAGTAATGAAACCTGCCTGTATTAGAAAATTTATAAAACTCTCTCTTTCTTCGTAAAATGCAGCAATAAAAAAAATAACAAATAATATTATGTTGAGTTTTTCAAATATTTGAATTTGTGAATTTACAAAATTTTCAGCAAATTTTCTTATAATCATCCCTAAGATTACTGGAACAGTTACAACTAAAAACATTTTTAGCGCTATACCAGTCATTGAAATATTTTGAGAAATATTTGTAATTTCAAATAGATCAGCAGATGTAAAAACTATAAGAGGAACGGTAATAATAGAAATTAAACTTATTATAGCTGTTAAAGTAATAGATAAAGCAACATCTCCATTAGCAAATTTTGTTAATATATTCGATGTAACTCCACCTGGTGCAGCAGCAATTATCATAACTCCAATAGCCATTTCAGGTGGTACTTTTAAAATAATAATTAATAAGTAAGCAATTAATGGAAGAATAATTAATTGAGAAAAAAAACCTACAAAAAAATCTTTTGGAGTTTTTAATACTCTCGTAAAATCTTCAAATTTTAAACCCAAACCTAAACCCAACATTATTAATGCGAGTATGATAGGTGCTATTTTTGTAACTATCTCCATGATCCCTTTGTAAAATAGTTTAACAAATATAACTTATTTAAGTTTTATGAAATTGCAATTAAATTTAAAATTCTTGTTATAAATTTTGATTTTTTCTTAAAAAAATCTAATTGATAATTAAGTATCTGGTCTCTGTTATTTCCTGTAAGAAAATATTGTTTTTTATCATTAACTTTTAAATTTCCTTTTTTAATTAAAAATTTACATTTTCTTATAACTGTTGCTCTTGGAATATTTGTCATTTCTGAAATAGACATAGCACTTAAACCTGGTTTAGTTAATTGAAGAGGATTAGTAAATGTATTATCAACAAAATGTCTGTTATCTCTATTTATAGAGAAGTCTCTTGGAAATGTTTTTGTATTTAATGCTTGATGCATCATAATTGTTCCTATGACATGAACAGTCGTTAAGTCATTAAACATTTTTTGATAACCAATAATCCATGGAATTTGCATTCTATAATACCATCTCCAACATAATGTAAAATTTTTTTTTATTAATTTTTCTAAACTATTCTTGTCGATTTTTTTATCGTATATTTTTTCTTTATTTAAAAGCTCTCCTACTCTAGCAAGATATTTAGCAGTTAGTGGTATTTGATTTTGTGGTTTAACATATACATAAGCAGATCCATCAATTTCAACTTGTTTTTTTTTTCTCTTGATAACACCTAATTTTTCTAATTCTAAAACTTTACGTCTTACAGTTTCCTTAGGTAAATTAAGTTTTTCACATAATTCTGAGATACTAAACTTATCTATTTTTAAATTATCTTTTGCATAATATTGGTCATAATTTTGTGTAATATTAACTTGATGATAGAAATTTAAAGTTTTTTCAACTAGAGAAATTATTATTAAAAATTTTATGTGATCTTGAAAAGACTTGTAGATTCCATTAATCCAATTCCACTGATGTGTTATCCAATCCGTGCCTAGGGCTTCATAATTTTGTAGAATACAATTATAAACTTGATCCTCTGAGAGTGTTTTTGAAAAATCTATTTGTTTAACTTCCATAAATTAAAATTAGATATTAATGACCCAAATTGAACACATGTCAACTAAATACAGACCCATATTGGACTTTTTTGTAAATTGAAAAAAATCACACTTTATGGTTTATAGGCTAAATGAAAAATAAAGGCTTTACAAATTTAAATACCGAAATCAGGACCCCAAGCGATTTCAGTGAAGCAGGAAAGCCTTTTAAAAGTAGAGTTGATATCAACATTTTAAAATCAAAACTTCAAGAAACTGAGAGTAGAGAATTTAAAAAAAATCTTATCATTCTTGTATTGTTATTTACATTGTTAGGAATTTTAGGCATTAACCTTTCACTATAATGAAATTTGCAAATACAAGTTTTCCATGGTTTAATAGGATAATGAAAAATTCTGGTTTTAGTGTAACTGACAAATTAACTGAAAAATATTTAGTAAAAGACCATCCAAAAAAACAGTATAAGAGTACGAATATAAATGTTTTACTAAACAGAGTTAGGACTGAAAAAAAGAATGAAAGTATGAGAAAAATATATTTTTCTGCTGTAGCTTCTACTGGTTTAGTATTATTTGGACTTCTGATTTTCTAAAATTTATTTCGTAAAAGTTTCATTAAACTGATTACTGACTCTTACAAACGTTGTGCATTTACTCAGTTGTTTTAAAGATGGAGCGCCAACATAGGTACAGCTACTTCTTACACCACCAAGAATATTTAAAATAGTATCATTAATTTTTCCTCGGTAATTTATCTTCACAGATCTGCCTTCGCTGCTCCTTTAATTAGAAAGACCTCCGTAATGTTTTTTATTAGCAACTTCAGAACTAGAGCCATAAAATTCGATATATTTTGAGCCATTTTTTTTGATTACTTTTCCACCTCCTTCATCATGTCCTGCTAACATTCCACCCAACATAACAAAATCAGCACCTCCACCAAAACCTTTTGCAACATCACCAGGACAAGTACAACCTCCATCAGCAATAATATGTGCACCTAAACCATGAGCTGCATCTGCACATTCAATTACCGCACTTAATTGAGGATAACCAACTCCTGTTTGTATTCTTGTAGTACATACACTTCCAGGTCCGATACCAACTTTTACAATATCAGCACCACTTAAAACTAACTCTTGTGTCATGTCTGCAGTAACTACGTTTCCTGCAATAATAGTTTTCGTTGGATATTTATCTCTTACAGATTTTATGAAATTAGTAAAATGCTCTGTATATCCATTAGCTACGTCTATACATATAAACTTAAAAAAACTAAATTCTTTCAATACTTTATCTAAATTACGAAAATCCTCTTTCTTAATTCCAACACTTAAAGCTATGTTTTGATAAATTTTCTTTATATTTTTATTTTGTTTAATTTTTTTAACATCGTGTTGTTTAGTAAGACATGTTATCATTCCATGCTCATTTAACTTTTCTGCCACACTAAGTTCACCAACACCATCCATATTAGCAGCTATAATTGGAATTCCTGACCATTCATTTTTACTATATTTAAAACGATAAGTTCTAAGAAGGTTTACGTCTTTACGACTTTTTAATGTACTTCTTTTCGGTCTGAATAAAACATCTGAGTAGTCTAGTTTTAATTCTTCTTCTATTCTCACAAAAAAAGAAACTACCAACCAAAATCATTATTTCAATTAAATTATTAGTTGTGGATAAGTATTGAAACTAAACTTAAAACTATTATAAATCGATATTTATTATCATTAACAGATAAAAATTGTGTAAAATATGAGAAAAACTATTTCTTTTTGTTTAATTTTTTTTTTTACTTTTTTATCTAATTCTTTTGCAAATCTACAATTTAAACAATCTAAAGATATTTCTGAGGACACTAGTCGTTTAAGAGGAATTTTTATAAAGCCTGACGGAACACGGCTATATGTTACTGAGGATAGAGATACTAGCCAACAAAATGTAATTGAGTATACCTTAACAACACCTTTTGACGTAACAACTGCAAGTAACCCAAAAAAAACGCTTTTAGCAGTGACTGAAGGTGGTCTTGTATCAGTTATAGACAATCCTCATGCAATTGAGTTTAAGACTGACGGAACAGAAATGTATATTATTCGAAGTGATGGTAGTACTAGAGTTTCAATTGAACAATTTACACTTTCTACGCCTTGGGACACAACAACTATATCTTGGACTACTTTTAAAAATATAAAGACAGGATGCTTTGATAGTATTCAACAAAGAGGTTTAGACTTTAAACCTGATGGAACTAGAGTATTCGTTGCTAGTCAAGGAAATAAAAAAGTGGGGCAATACGATTTAACTACCCCTTGGGATATTTCGACAGCAACTAATCAAGTATGTTCAAGTTTTGATGAAGAACAGGTTAGAAATATACAGTTAAGCGCAGATGGAAATACTTTATATCTTGGAGGAAATGAGGACGATGATATTAAAAGATATTCGTTGGCCGCACCTTACGATATTACATCAATTACTCTTCAAGCAACAACTTTTTCAGTAAGCTCTCAAACAGATAAGATGAGAGGATTTCATTTTTCATCAAATTTCACAAAACTATATGTTACAGGAGATACGTTGGATACGATTTATGAATATGATGTGGATTGTGCTGGAACTATAAGCTGTGTTGATGCATCAACCAACGATGATGTAAAAGCTATTATTGAGGCTAATGTAGAGTCAGCTAAGCGTATTATTCAAAGTAACACCCTTCCAATATTTCATAGAATGGAATGGTTAAGAAGACATAAAAATAAAGATAACCTTTCTAATTTGAATGCGGAAATTGATTTTACAAATCAAACTGTTGCAAAATTTGCTAGCGCTCTTAAGTCTTTAAAAAAAGAAAAGGATCGTTCTTACAATAGTGATGATTGGTTTGAATGGAGTGAAGGAAGAATTGTCTTGGGAAATAAACATGCTCGAAATATGTCCTCCAGAGATTTTCATAATCTGGGTGTTTCAATAGGTGCTGATAGAATTAAAAAAGAAGATAGAGATAAAATGTATGGTTATGTTTTTCAGTATGGAACAGATGTCATTCACATTGGTGGTAATGGCACAAAAGTAAATACTGATGTTTACAGCTTAGCTCTATATGAAACAAAACTTAGAGACAATCAAATTTTCACGGACGGTATTATTGGTATCAGTCATCTCGATATTGACCATAAAAGAGTAATTAATGGCAATATGTTAAGAGGTGACAGAGAAGGACAACAAATATTTGGCTCAATTAATTTTGGAAAAAGAATTATAGATGAGAAATTTAATTTAAATCCAGGAATTAAATTAGATCTTGGATACACTAAACTTAAAATATTAAGGGAACAAACTACAATAGGTAATAGTCTTGCAGACTCATTAATATATAAAGATCAAGAAATTAAAACTGCGATTGCAACAATTGGAATTCTTTTTGATACGACAGACGAACAAGGTGACACAATTATAAATCATCATGGAAGATTAGAATACGTTGGAGATCTAAGCTCATCTTCTGATGCAGATTTTTATTTTATTAATAATCCAAGCACATTATATAATTACACATCAAATAATAAATCAGAACATAATTACAGAGTTGGTTATGGTATTGATACAACTTCGATTTCTGGCTGGTCAACAGTGGTAAATTTTGAAAGATTTGGCGCTAGAGGCAAAGGTCATAGTAATGAACTTTATTTATCTGTAGGATATGTGCCAATTGATGAAATTAAATATGCATTTAAGATAAATGATTTTAAAAATGCTGGACTAGAATTTACTAAAGAAGTGAATGACTTAGATTTAAAAATTAGTACAAATTATGATTTTTTAAGTGTTGCACCTAATTACAATGCAAATATTTCAATAAGCAATAGCTTTTAATATTTCTTTAGTGTTTGAAAGAAAAAATAAAAGTAGTATATATCAAAAATAATTTAACGGCGGGGTAGCTCAGTTGGTTAGAGCGCAGGACTCATAAGCCTGAGGTCAGTGGTTCGATCCCACTTCCCGCTACCATTAAATGAAAAAAATTCTTTCTGTAATTGGTATATGTTTAACATTTGTTTTGTTGACTGACTTATTATTTGGGGCTTATTTATTAAAATTTACCCCCAAAAAGATCGATCATACAACTATTCACAATGTTTACGATCATGATTTAAAAAAAAGTTTCAAAGGAAATTTAGAATGGTCTCCCGGTGAAACTTATCTTTTTTGTTCAAATAAAAATTCATTTAGAACTTTTTGTGACAAAATGGATTTTGAGTCAAAAGAATTTGATATAGCATTCATAGGAGACAGTTTTACAGAAGGTGTTGGTCTTGATTACAAAGATACTTTTGTTGGAAGAATTGAAAATAAATTTGACAAGTTAAAGATTGCTAATTTAGGCGTTGTATCTTACTCGCCATCAATTTATTTTACTAAATTAAGATATTTATTAGAAAATGGTTACAAATTCAAAAGAGTAATCATTTATTTTGATATTAGCGATATACATGACGACAATAGAAAATACAGATTAATAGATAACAAAATAAGTAGAAAAAAATCTGTAACTTTATCTAATATCCAAGGAACCCTGAAATCAACTTTTCCATTTTTGGCATATTCGTCAAAAGTATTGAAGAATGATGTATTTAAAAAAACAGATGTAATAAATAAATGTACTTATCTGGATTTCTGTCATGAAAAAAGTTCGTGGACTTTTAACAATAAGTTTTTTGGAGATAAAGAAATTAGTAAATCATTAGAATTTATGGAGATGACATATGATCTTTTACAGAAAAATGATATTAAAATGTCAGTTGGAATTTATCCTTGGCCAGCTCAAATTTTGTACGATAATAGTCAATCGAAGATTGTTAAATTAATGAATAATTTTTGTGTAAACAAATGTGAGTTTTTCTTTAACAATTTTACAGATTTCTTTAATGAAATTACTTTTACTGAAAAAGAAAAAATTATTTCTAAGTATTATATTGAAGGTGATGTACATTTTAATTCTTTAGGTAATGAAAAAATATTTCAAAATTTTGTAAAGACCTTCAAAAATTAATGTCCAGGAAATTCTATTAAATTTTCAACTTTAAAACCTTTATCTTCAAGCTTTTTGCATCCATCCAAATCAAATAAATTTATAACAAAAATAAATGCTGCAACATTAGCATCTGACATCTTAATTAACTTAGCAGCAGCTTCAGCTGTTCCCCCAGTAGCAATTAAATCATCAATGATTAAAACATTATCATTTTTTTCAAAAGAGTCCTTGTGGACTTCAATTGTAGCTGTTCCATATTCTAACTCGAAATCAACTGAGTGAACTTCTGCAGGAAGTTTATTTTTCTTTCTAAGCATAATAAAAGGTTTTTTCAAAATAAATGAGACTGCTGAAGCAAAAACAAATCCTCGAGACTCAATTGCAGCGATCTTATCAAAATCATATTTTTTAGACCTTTCAACTATTTGACTAATTGCTTCAGCGAATGCGTCTTTGTCTTTAATTAGTGTAGTAATATCTCTAAAAAGAATCCCCTTTTTTGGATAGTCTTGAATAGATCTTATAAAATCTTTTAAATTCATAATAAGTAATTATTGAAGTATAAATAATTTATATTTTAAACATGACAAGAAATAAATTAGCAATAATTGGTGGAAGCGGTCTATATGATGTAGAGGAATTCACTGACAGGGAATTAATAGATTTGAATACTCCCTGGGGTGAGCCATCTGATCAAATTTTAAAAACTATCTATAAAAATAAAGAAGTTTATTTCTTACCAAGACATGGAAGAGGACATTTCATTTCACCTTCAAATATTAACTTTAGAGCTAATATTGATGCACTGAAACAATTAGGGGTTACAGATATCGTATCTGTTTCAGCTGTCGGTTCATTGAAAGAGGATTTACCTCCCGGAAAGTTTGTAATAGTAGATCAATTTATAGATAGAACTTTTTCAAGAGTAAAAACATTTTTTGACAATGAAATAGTTGCACATGTTTCTATGGCTCACCCAACATCTAGCGGTTTGATGAACGCATGTGAAGAGGCAATTAAAAAAGAAAAAATAGAATATCAAAGAGGTGGAACTTATGTGGTTATGGAGGGTCCACAATTTTCAACTTTAGCAGAGTCAAATCTATATAGATCTTGGAAAGCAGATGTAATTGGAATGACTAATATGCCAGAGGCAAAATTAGCAAGAGAGGCAGAGATAAGATATGCGTCAGTTTCTATGGTTACAGATTATGACTGCTGGCATCCAGATCATGAAAATGTTGATGTTCAACAAGTAATAAAAGTTTTGTTAGGTAATGCAGCGAAAGCAAAAAATATGATTAAAAACTTAATAGAAAAATTTGAAAATCACATTGATCCTATGGATCCAACCAACAATTGTTTAGATGTTGCAATTATTACAGCACCTGAAAAAAGAACAAAAAAAACAATAGAAAAACTTAAAACTGTTGCTGGTAGAGTTTTAAATCAATGAGAATAGAAGGAAAAGAATATCGTACTATTTGGTTTGAAAATAATGTCGTAAAAATTATTGATCAAACAAAACTTCCACACCAATTTATTATAAAAGACCTTAAAACAGTTAAGGACTCAATAAATGCGATTAAGGTGATGGAAGTAAGAGGCGCACCTTTAATAGGTGCTACAGCAGCTTATGGAATGGTTTTAGCTATAATCGAAAATAATGACCAATCATTTTTAAAGAAATCTGCAGAAAATTTAATTAGTTCAAGACCAACAGCAATAAATTTAAAGTGGGCTGTTGATAGAATGATGAATAAATTATCAGGAGTTAATAGTGATAAAATCTTAGAAATAGCCTTGAACGAAGCAAAAGATATATGTGAAGAGGATGTAAAATTTTGTGAAAATATAGGATTAAATGGACTAAAGATTATTGAGGAAATCTATAATAAAAAAAAAGATACAGTTAATATATTAACTCATTGTAACGCAGGTTGGCTTGCAACAATAAATTGGGGAACCGCAACCTCTCCAATCTATCATGCACACAAAAAAGGAATTCCCGTTCATGTGTGGGCAGATGAAACTAGACCAAGAAATCAAGGAGCAAATCTTACATCTTATGAATTAAATGAAGAAGGAATTGAAAATACAATCATTGCAGATAATACAGGTGGCATATTAATGCAAAGAGGTGAAGTTGACATCTGTATTGTTGGAACAGATAGAACTCTGGCCAATGGAGATGTTTGTAATAAAGTTGGAACTTATCTTAAAGCATTAGCAGCTCATGATAACAAGATACCTTTTTATGTTGCACTTCCAAGTTCAACAATTGATTGGAATATAAAAGATCATAAAGATATTCCAATAGAAGAGAGAAATTCAGATGAATTATCTCATGTTGAAGGTTTAGACGAAAAAGGTGACATAAAGAAAATACAAATTTATCCAAAAAAAAGTAAAGCCATGAATTTAGCTTTTGATGTAACTCCAGCAAAATATGTTACAGGATTAATTACAGAAAAAGGTGTATGTGAAGCGTCAGAAAAAGGACTTAAAGAATTATTTAAATGAAAAATTTAGATCAAAGAAATCAGATTATTGAATATTCGTTAAAATTAAATTCTACAAATCTTTCACCTCTTAGATCAGGCAATATATCATTAAGAGGAATAGAGGATGATACTGAAGGATACTTAATTACTCCATCAGGAAAAAAATATGAAACACTTAAACCTGAAGATATTGTTTTTATGGGTTTAAATGAGGAAGAAAAAAATGACTCAACTAACAAACCATCATCTGAATGGAGATTTCATAGAGATATTTATAAAAATAAAAAAGAGGCACAGGCAATTGTTCATGCTCATTCTCCACACGCAACAGCTGTATCTTCACATGGAAAATCAGTACCACCTTTTCATTATATGATCGCTCTAGCTGGCGGAGATAACATTAAATGTGCAGAATACGCTACTTTTGGGACAGAAGAATTATCCAAAAATGTAATTAAAGCTCTAGAGAATAGAAGCGCTTGTTTAATGTCTAATCACGGCCAGGTTGCTTTTGGAAAAAATTTAGAGGATGCATTTGAACTTGCACAAGAAATAGAAAATATTTGTCATCAATACACTATTGCTTTAAAACTAGGACAACCTAAGATTATTTCATTTGAAGAAATGAAAAAAGTTTTAGATAAAGCTAAAAATTATAAAAAAGGGTAAGATGATTAAAGTTGGGGAGCATATTACTTTAGATATCATAGGTACTACAAAAGAGTACGATCCTTCAGTTTATGAGAAAGTTATACATAAAATAGCTAAAGCAGCCAATGTAACTATTTTGAATATTTCAAAATATAAATTTGAACCTCAGGGTTTTACTATTTTAGCTTTATTGGCTGAAAGTCATATTAGTTTTCATACATTTCCAGAAAATGGAATAATTAGTTTTGATTTTTTTACCTGTGGGAAAATAAGTCCATCAGTAGCAATTGATATTGTCAAAAAAGAATTTGAACATAAACGTATTGTTAAAAAAGAATTTAATAGAGATACCAGATCTCTTTACCACGATATTTATAGTTCACCAGGATTACAAAAATCATATGTTGTAAATGAAGTTTTAGAAGACTTTAAATCAAAAGTTGGTCAACACATTGAAATTTTAGAATTAGAGCAATTTGGAAAATCTTTATTTATTGATGGTGAAATACAAGTGGCGGCATCAGATGAACATTTGTATAGTTCAACTTTTGTTGGAGCAGGTCTGAAGCTGAATAAAAAAAATGAAAGAGCAGCAATAATTGGTGGTGGTGATGGTGGTGTTGCAAGAGAATGCATTTCAAAAAAGTTTAACTTTATAGATTGGTATGAATTAGATCCAGAAGTTGTAGAAGTTTGTAATAAACATCTTGGTGATATTGGAAAAAAAGCTACAGAAAAAAATTCTGTAAAATGTGTTTGGGGAGATGCGTTTGAAAGTATAAAGACAGTGAATGAAGACACATATGATCATATTTTTGTTGATTTAAATGATGATCAGTTTTGCATAGATCTCGCTGCTAAAAATATGGACTCTTTAGTTAGAATTCTCAAACCTAAAGGCGTTATTACCGCACAAGTTGGAAGTCAGGATAAAAAACCTCTTCAAGTTGAAAATTGGTTAAATGTATTCAATCATCATTTTGGAAATACTAATTTATCCAGAGTTTATATACCTAGTTTTGATTGTTCTTGGAATTTTTCTTCATCAATAAACCATTAATTTTTTCTTTTTAATATCTGTAATCTGTGAAATAATATTTTTTTTACTAAAGGAGATAATAATGAATATATTTAAAAAAATTATTTTTTTAGTTTTACTTTCTTTATTGGTAATAGGAAATGTTAATGCTGATAAAATAAGAATTGGAACAGAGGGTGCCTATCCTCCATGGAATTCAAAAAATGAAGCAGGTAAGTTAATAGGTTTCGAAGTTGAATTAGCATATACGCTATGTAGATACATAGGACAACAGTGTGTGATAGTTGAGCAAGATTGGGATGGAATGATTCCAGCTTTAATCATGAGAAAGTTTGATGCAATAATGGCAGGTATGTCAATTACTGCGGAGAGGCAAAAAGCTATTAGCTTTTCCCAAGGATATGCAGATGAAGTTGCATCATTAGCAGTCATGAAAGGATCTAGCCTAGAAGGTTTAGATACATCTGCTGGGATAAATCTTACTAAACCAAATGCTGCAGCTAAAAAAGATCTTAAAACTCTTACTGCTGCATTAGCAGGTAAAACTGTTTGTGTACAAACTGCTACAATTCATCAAAACTTTTTAGACTCTGGCGATGTGGGAAAAGTAAATGTCAGAACTTATAAGACACAAGATGAGGTTAATTTAGATTTAGCGTCTGGAAGATGTGATGCTGCCTTAGCTGCTGCAGTAGCATTTAGTGATTATGCAGAAAAATCTGGTAAGCCAGTTGTTTTAACTGGACCAACTTTTTCAGGCGGTGCTTTTGGAAATGGTGTTGGGGTAGGTATTAGAAAAGATGATACTGAACTTTTAAAAAAGTTTAATGCTGCAATCAATAAAGCAAGAAAGAACGGTGATATTAGTAGAATAGCTACTAAATGGTTCGGTTTTGACGCTTCTATGTAATTAAATTTTTGGTTTGGCGACTATCATGTATAGTCGCCAATCTATATGGAATTTCTAGCTTTTGGAGATACTGGTTGGGGTGATGAGTTATTTCGTGCAACCCTAATGACCATAGCTGTTTCAATAACAGCAATGTTAATCGGTTTTAGTTTCGCCGCAGTTTTCACTCCTTTAAAACTATCTAAATTTAAATTTCTAAATTTAATTGCCAATATTTACACAACAGTTATCAGAGGTGTCCCTGAGTTATTAGTCATTTACCTTTTCTTTTTTGGTGGGAGTGGAGCGATTATGTTTGTTGCTTCAATGTTTGGATATAACGAATACATTGAGATTAATGCGTTTGTTACAGGCTCATTTGCTATAGGTATAATATCTGGTGCTTATTCGACTGAAGTCTTTAGAGGAGCCATTCAATCGATTGATAAAGGTCAATTTGAGGCTGCAAAGGTTTTAGGATTTAGTAAATTTAAACAGTTCTACAAAATTATTCTTCCACAAATGTTAAGACTTGCCATACCGAATTTAAGTAACGTTTGGCAAATTACACTTAAAGATACATCTTTAATATCTGTAACAGGTTTGGTTGAAATAATGAGACAATCTTATATTGCTGCTGGATCGACAAGAGATCCACTATTTTTTTATTCGTTCGCTGCAGTTTTATATTTATTACTTACCTTTATAAGCATGAAGTTAATAAATAAATTAGAAGTTAAGTACAGTAGGGGGTATTGATGGATTTTGAATTAATGATTAATAGTTTTCCGAAGCTATTAAATGCTGCAGTAGTAACTTTGAAACTTCTGTCAGTTTCTTTAATCGTTGGGTTATTTATTGGATTATTATTTGCAATTTTAAGATTAAATAAAAATATTTTTATAAATAAATTTGCATATGGATACTCATATGTGTTTAGGGGAACTCCATTATTGGTGCAAATATTTATTATATATTTCGGTCTAGGCCAGATAGAGTCTTTAAGGTCTTCTTTTTTGTGGGTAATACTTAAAGAACCTTACTGGTGTGCAATTATAGCTTTTGCGTTAAATACCGGTGCTTATACTTCTGAAATTTTAAGGTCTGCTTTTCAAACGATTAAACCAGGCATTATTGAAGCTGGAAAAAGTTTAGGTATATCTAATAAGATTATTTTTTATAAAGTTCAAATCCCTATAGCTATTAGACAATCTCTTCCCGCATATGGGAATGAAATAATACTAATGCTTAAAGGTACCTCGTTAGCAAGTACAGTTACATTAATGGATCTAACGGGTGTGGCAAAATATATAATATCAACTACTTTTAAACCAATTGAAGTATTTATAGTTGCAGGTGGAATTTATCTATTTATGACTTTTATAATTCACAACGTAATTAAGTTTTTAGAAAAAAAATATAGCTACTAATATTTTGTATATTCTTTAATTTCTTTGATTTTTGAGCCAGTATAATTATTGATTTCTAATTTTATCTTTGCACGATCATCATTTAAAAAGTGAACATCTCTTGAAAGTTTAATAAATTTTTCTCCAAAATCCTTTTCTTTTTCACATAATCTTTTTTCATCTTCAATTAACCACAGTTTAGAATTTATCTCTTTTAGTAATTGATAAAGGTTTTCGAGTTTTTCATCAGACTTTACATTTTTTTCTAGTTGATCTTTTAAAATAAAATGCTCGTTGTTAATAAATTTTAGTTTTTCAGTGTCTTTAATTTTTTCTTGCTTAATCTCTAAAATTGAAACTTTGTCTAAAAGTTCCCCAATTGAAACCTCGACTATAATTTTATTCATAAAATTTAATACTGTGCTATCTTGTTATAAATATGTCTAATATTCTAATTATCAAACACGGATCACTAGGAGATATAGCTCAAGCTAGCGGGGCAATTCAAGATATATCTGAAAATCATAAAAATGATCGAATATATCTACTGACAACAAAACCTTATTTTGAACTATTTAAGAAAAATCCTTATGTAAATGAGGTGATCTTAGACAAAAGATTACCAAAATATAATTTAATTTATCTATATTTTTTAATGAGAGAAATTAAAAAACATAATTTTTCAAAAGTGTTTGATCTTCAAAATTCATCAAGAACCTCTTTTTATAGAAATATTCTTTTCCCAAAAAGCAATAAAGATATTTGGTCTAGTAAAATAACAACTTTGCCTGAAGATATAACTAAAGAAAAATTTGATAAAAATTCAGTATTAAATAGATTTGATTATCAACTTAAAGAGACTGGGCTAAATACAATCAATACACTTAAACCTGATTTTAGTTGGGCTTGTTCTGAAATTACTGAAATCAAAAAAAAATATAATTTGCAAAAATATATTTTGTTATTTCCTTTTTGTTCTCCACATCTATCAATAAAAAAATGGCCTTACTACAATGATTTGATTAAATTAATCAAGAGTAAGTTTAGTACGGAATACGAAATTGTTACGGCACCTGGCCCCAATGAAATAGAGGATGCTAAAAAATTTGATGCAAAAAGTATTCTTGATAATGATAAGGCTTTAAATATATCACAGCTAACAACTCTTATTAAAGATAGTTCATTTATCATTGCTAATGACACTGGCCCAGCACATATAGCAGCACATGTAGGTGCTAAAGGTTTGACTTTATTTGGTAAACACACAACTGCTTATAAAGTGAGCATTGAAAGAGAAAATTTTAAAGTTATTGAAGTGACAGATTTAAATAAACTTAGTGCTGAAAAAGTTTTTGAAAGGTTAATTAATAATCTAACTTAAATTTTTATTTTAATTCATAAATATGAAAAATGATATCTTTTGGAAATATTTTTTGTAAATAAAAGAAAATAAATAAAAGGCAGCTTAAAATAAAACAAATGAGTTTATTTTTAATTGTCGAATTTAATCTTTTAAAATTTCCACTTTTACTAACAGTGTTTAAATAATCTATATGAACTTGGTGGAAACCATTCTTTTCAAATAATTTCTTTAGATTGTGGTCATTAAAGTAAGACAAATGTGGTGATGACAAATCTTTTTGCCAAATTCTATCGTAAAAATTTTTTAATCCTATTTTGTATAGAAATTCGGAAAATTTAAAAATAAATCCATTAGATGATGGAATGTTGATTACCACTTTGCCATTTTTTCTTAAAATCTTTTTAATATGGTCAATTACTAAATTTAAATCATTTAAATGTTCAAACACATCATTAAAAACAATATAATCATACTTTTCTAAATCATTAGGATTTTCAGTTAATGGAAGGCTTAATTTTTTGATGCTTGAGAATTTACTTTTTAGTTTATTGTATTGATCCTCATCAGCCTCAGAGCCAGTTACATCTAAATTTCTTTTGATACATTCTTCCAAAAAAAAACCATTTCCAGATCCAATTTCTAAAATTTTAAACTTATTATCTATATTTTGATTTAATAATATTTGAATAATTTTTTTAAAATTATTTTTTCTTAATTCAGCTATACCCTCAATATCACGACCAAAGCCTGGCTCAAGCACTGACTTATAGAATAAGCATTGATTACATTTAAAAACGTAATCATTAATTTTTTTTAAATCAGTGCTGCAAATAATGCATTCTTCTTTCATGCTATTATCTTTTTATATTTTAAAAATATTTGTGACCAAAGAAAAGTTTCAGCATTCACTTTTGCATTTTTTCCTAATTCTAAATATTTTTTATCCTTTATCATTAAATTTAATGATGAATAAATATCTTCTAAATTATTTCCATCACAAATTAATCCGGTTTTTTCATGTTGTATCGCATCAGATGCGCCGCCATCTATTCCTCCTAGTGAAGTGACACCGTATTGTGCAGCTTCTACATAAGCTATTCCAAATCCCTCAACAGATTTTTTGTGAATAATTGATGGCATTACAAAGATATTTGACTTTGCTATCAAGGCATTTTTTAAATCTTCACTAATATCTTTGAAAAACATTACTTGTGAACTTAAATCGAGCTCTTTCACTAAGTCTTTAATATTTTTTTCCTCATCTCCATAACCTATACAAATATAGACTATATCTGGATAAATTTGTTTTAAGTTTCTTAAAGCCATTAATACTTTTTCATGATTTTTCCTCTTATCAAATCTTGAGACAGTAATTAAGCGTGGTGTTTTTATTTTAAGTAAACTCTCGACTTTATTTAAAGATTTTTTATTTAGGTCTTTAGGAGGATTTACTCCAGGATTTATTACAACAATTTTTTCAGGATTTAAACCAATACTAACAGCTAGGTTTTTAGTATATTCAGAGTTAGCAATAATTTTTTCGACATTACTAAATATTTTCACAATCCTTTTATTTTGGTAACTATCTTTTGGATGATTAATTTCCTTGCCGTGTATCAGACAAAATTTTTTTTTATTAGATTTAATTAATTCTAAACTTTTCCAATGGTCAGCAATAATTCCTTGAACTTTATTATCTTTAAGAAACTCATTAATTAATTGAGCTTTTCTTATCTTTCTTAAAAATTTAACACCTCCAATTCTTTCAATAGAAAAATTTATGTTTTCATCAAATTCTTTATGATTTTCATTATATTCAGCAAAAACTTTAATCATGAAGTTTTTTGACATCTCACGTGCGAGACCCCACATTAAACTTTGCATTCCACCGATTTCTGGTGGAAAAGATCTTGTAGTAATTAAATACATTAATTAGTTTTCCACTTAATACCACAACCAGCGCTTGGAATTTGACTCTCTGGCCCTTTACCAGTTTCGGCTATTTGTTGCATAGCTTTTAACAAGTCACTATCGCCATCTCTTACAGGAATTAAGTTTTTTAATTCTCTTAACCTACCTCTATATTGAAGCTCCAAGTTTTTATTATAGCCAAAAAAGTCAGGCGTGCACACTGCATCATAAGTTTTAGCGACCTCTTGTGACTCATCATTTAAATAAGGAAAACTAAATTGATTTTTTTTGGCAAATTCGATCATATTGTCAAATGAATCCTCGGGATAGTTTTCTGCATCATTTGCACATATAGCTACTGAGTTAATACCTAACTCTTTTAATTTGTTACAATCATCAACGATATCTTTTGTCACTGCTTTGACGTATGGGCAGTGGTTACAAATAAACATTATTAAAGTTCCATTTTCTCCTTTAATGTCATTTAGAGAAATAATTTTATTTTCTGTAGATTTTAACCGAAAGTCATGAGCCTTTTGGCCGAAATCACATATTGGAGTTTGTATTGGCATAATGTAATAATATATAAATTATGTTTTACGATTTAAAAGATAAAAAACCAAAAAACTCTGGCGAAAATTGGGTAGCTCCAAATGCAGTAGTCATTGGCGACGTTACTTTAGAAAAAAATACCAGCGTATGGTTTAATGCAACTTTAAGAGGTGATATTGAAAATATTCACATAGGTGAAGGATCAAATGTTCAAGATGGATGTGTTCTGCATACAGACCCAGGCTGCCCTTTAAAAGTCGGAAAAGATGTAACCGTTGGTCATTTAGTTATGCTTCATGGATGTACAGTGGGAGATAATAGTTTAATTGGCATTGGCGCAGTGATTCTAAATAACGCTAAGATAGGTAAAAATTGCATCATCGGTGCAAAAGCTTTAATCACAGAAAATAAAGTAATTCCTGATAATTCATTAGTCGTTGGTTCACCAGGTAAAATTGTAAGAGAAGTGACCGAGGAAGAAAAAAAAGCAGTTTGGGAAAACACTAAACACTACCAAGACAATTGGAAAAAATATTCTAAATCAATTTTTTAATAAGTTATGAGAAAATTTGCATTGATCTTAATATTACTCTTTTTTCAAAATAATATTGCTTTTGCATCAGATTACTCGAATAGCATGTTGAGTTTTAATCTTTGGTTAAAAAATAATGGTTATAGCTATAGAGTTGGATGTGATAAAAAAAAGACGAGAAACGCACTATGTTATGATGATAATGGAAATCCACTCTGGGAAGATAAAGAAAATAATTTGAAAGTTAATGCTTACAAAGGAAGGTGGAGCGTACCTTTTAACAAAAATCCCAACAGAGATACATTAGTATATTACAATTACAAAAATTTATTTAGTCATGAAACGGGTGATGGTAGTACTATGCAATGGAAGAAATATTTAATTCAAGCTTCCAAAGATCCTTATGAATTTAAATTCAATAAAATAGAAAATGAATTTATAAAAAAACAATTTAAGAAACAAGCCATCCTCAGTTATCTTTATTTTCAAGATGGTCAAATTATAATAGATGAATTATCACCGTTTGAACGATTTGGTGAATTTGTAAATAATGATACAAAACTAAGATCAAATTCAATGGGAAAAAGTTTGGCATCGTATGTATTGGGCCACGCAATTTGTGCCGGATACATTAAGGATGTAAATCAGAGAATTAGTGATTGGCCTTTAGTAAAAGATACACTTTATCAAGATGAGAAACTAATAGATTTGTTAAATATGAATGCTGGCGATCAAAAGTATGTTTATGACAGCGTAATTTTAGAAATGGGAGATGTAGAATACCAAACAGTAGAAGGCGAGGCGGACACTAATACTATTGCTTTTTACATGGGTAATTATTTTAAAAATAAAAAAAAATCTGATCGCAAATATAATTACAACGTAATTAATACACACTTAATATTTAATTATGCAATGTTTAAATCAGGAGATAATTGGCAAAAACTTTTAAATAATATTTTTCAGGTTAAAGCTAAAGTAAAAAATAGTGTATATTTTTTTAAGGTTCCTAATAAATTTGCTGAAAATGGTGACGCTCAAAGTATGTTTTATGCAACGAGATATGATTATTTACGAGTAGCTAAGGCAATTATGGATGATTGGCAAAATGATACATGTGTCGGAAAATATTTAAAAACTATTTATGATAATAGAATTGAAAAAAAATTAACCAATCCAAAGAGAAGTTTATTTCGTGTTGAGGAAGCTACATATAGTTATGGTGGTCAATTTCATTTAGATATTAAAGGAATGAAAGATAGAAAAATTCTTGGTATGGGAGGACATGGAGGTCAGCAAATTTTGATTGATGTGGAAAATTCAAGGATTGTAGTTTTAAATACAATTCACGTTAACAGAAAAAAATATAACTATAACTGGAAAAAAATGGTTTATGAGATCATTAAAGATGGTGTTTAGATTTATTAAGGAACTAACCAATAATTCTTATTAGTTTCTAAATCAAATTTTGCTCTTCGATGTCCTTTTGCTGCAAGATAAAGCCATTCAATAGATTTAATTTTACATTTAATTACAGTGAAATTTTTATAACCTTCTTCACTTTGTTCCATTGTGTAATCAAAATCTTCTAATTTAGATATCATTCCAGAAGTTGGATTTTCCGATGTAGTTCCTGGAGGGCTATCGGTCAAATAACATCTTCTACTTATATGCTGAGTTTTTTTCCAAGATTCATTTGTTGTAGAATTTTGATTATTAACTTCACATTCTACTTTTATTCTTAATTGTATCTTTTCTTCTTTATCATAGAATACTAGTGAAGCTTTATTATTTTTTTTTAGAATATCGACTTTAGGAGATCTTAAGTCTGTATGAAATTGTAATAGATTGCTTGCTCTATCTGATTTACGTAAAACAACAATTCTACCATCTACTTCATCTTGGTGAGCACAAATAAAAACTGGAATTCTAAATGGCGAAGCTCTATTAGTCACTGCATCATCTAACATTGACCAATACTTATTTTGAATTTCAGCTAAATCTTCATAGTATGCTGGTTGCATACATTACTTTCTAAATCTTTTAATTAAACTTGATGTATCCCAACGATTACCCCCCATGCCTTGAACTTCTCCATAGTACTTATCAACAAGTTCAGTAACGGGTAATAATGATCCATTGTTTTTTGCTTCATCCATTGCAATCTTTAAATCTTTCCTCATCCAATCGACTGCAAAACCAAAATCAAACTTATCATCAATCATTGTTTTGTATCTATTTTCCATTTGCCATGATTGAGCTGCACCTTTTGAAATAACTTCAATTACATCTTCCATATTCAGTCCAGCTTTCATACCAAAGTTAATTGCTTCAGATAAACCCTGAACTAAACCAGCAATACAAATTTGATTAACCATTTTGGCAAGTTGGCCATTGCCAGCACTACCCAGTAGCTTCATCTTTTTACTGTAACAATCTATTTTATCTTTTGCTTTATCAAAATCAGCTTGATCACCACCAATCATCACTGTTAGTGCGCCATTCTCTGCACCGGCTTGTCCTCCAGATACAGGTGCATCTAATGCGCCAAAATTATTTTTTTTTGCGTAATCATAAATCTCTCTTGCAATAGTTGCAGATGCAGTAGTATTATCAATGTAAACTGCTCCTTTTTTAATTGTTTTGAAAGCACCGTTGTCACCAAAAGTTACTTCTCTTAAATCATTATCATTTCCAACGCAGGTAAAAATATATTCTGCATCTTTAGCTGCTTCAGCTGGAGTTTCTGCTATTTTACCTTTGTATTCACTAATCCATTTTTCTGCTTTTGATTTTGTTCGATTAAAAACAGTTACATTGTGTCCACCTTTTGATATATAACCAGCCATTGGATACCCCATGACACCAAGACCTATGAAAGCAACATTACAACTCATAATTTTTTATGTTTAATAGTTTAAGTTTAAAAGTAATTATATTTGGATTTATTTTTACATTTTTTTCTAGTTTTGGACAGAGTTTTTTTTTAGGTTTGTTCAATTCGAGTATAAGAGAAACACTTTCTATCACTCACGGACAATTTGGCTCAATTTATGCATCTGCTACATTATTAAGTAGTTTTCTTTTAATTTGGGTTGGAAAAAAAATTGATGATATTAATATTTTTCGATTTGCATTTTATGTTACTCTACTTTTAGCATTTTCATGTTTCTTTTTTTCAAAAATATCTTCAATAATTTTTTTATTTGTAGCTGTTTTTTTGATAAGATTTTCTGGACAAGGATTAATGTCTCATACTGCAACTACAACAATTACAAGG
This sequence comes from uncultured Pelagibacteraceae bacterium, assembly GCA_902570915.1. Classification (GTDB taxonomy): domain Bacteria; phylum Pseudomonadota; class Alphaproteobacteria; order Pelagibacterales; family Pelagibacteraceae; genus Pelagibacter. The sequence continues at coordinate 53,697 of CACGAB010000001.1, forward strand.
TATTTTACAAAATCCAGGGGGAAAGCATTAAGTGTAGGTTGGTTTGGTCTTTCAACAGCTGAGTTTATTTTACCTGTATTAATCGTTTATTTACTTTCAATTACAGCTTGGCAGAATATTTGGATATCTATTTCAATTTTAGTTTTGATTTTTTTACCTTTGATATCATTTTTTTTAATTAAAAAACTAGATTTTGATACGAGAGAACAAGTAGACCCAACTGACTCTGAAATAAAGGAAATTAAACAATGGAAAAGAATTGAGGTTATAAAAGATTACAGATTTTATATTGTATGTTTAAATATGTTAGCAATGCCGTGGATTGCAACTGGTGTATTTGTTTATCAGTCTTTCATTACTGAAGCTAAGGAATGGGGTTCTTTTGTAATTGCTCAATCATTCATGGTTTATTCAATATTGTCTGTGCTCACTTTGCTAGGATCTGGATTTCTAATCGATAAGTTTACTAGCAGAAAACTTTTAATCTTTATGAATATACCTTTGTTAATTTCTACTTTAGTTTTATTTTATTTTAATAATCCAATAACATCTTTTATTTTTCTTGGATTAATAGGTATTTCTAATGGTTTAGCCAATGTTCTAGGTTCATCAACATGGGCTGAAATTTATGGTGTAAAATTTATTGGCTCAATTAAAGCTCTAACTACAGCTTTAATGGTTTTTTCCACTGCTTTTGGAACAGCTTTATTTGGTCTTTTGATAGATAGAGGCTTTTCTATTGAGCAAATTGCCGTGGTTTCATTTATTTATATTTTAATCTCTTTAATCTTATTACTTTTTGTAAGAAATAAGCTAAATCCACAATATATATAAAAAATCTCCTTGATTTTTTTTTAGTCACTGTGTAGATACTGCGCATGGCTAGAGTTACCGTTGAAGATTGTATCGACAAAGTTGAAAGTCCCTATGAGCTTGTTTTAGTTGCAAAAGAAAGAGCAACTCAATTGAACTCTGGTATTGAGCCAACTTTAGATAGAGATAATGATAAAAATACAGTCATTTCACTCAGAGAAATAGCTGAAGAAAATATTAAAGTTTCAGATTTAAGTGAGAGTGCAATCTATAAATTAAGAAAACACGTAGAGCAAGTTGATGATGGAACGGAAGATGATGAAGAAGTAGGTGATGATTTTGAAAGTTTATACAAAGGTGAAATTTCAAAAAGTGGTGCTCCTATATTGCCATCAAAGAGAGCCAGAAAAGCTCCAGAAAAAATTCAAGTTTCAAAAGATGATTTAGCCGAACTTTCTCAAACAGCTAGTCCCGATGTGGACTCTCAACCATCAGAGGAAATGGAGAGCGATTCTGATGATGTTTCTCTTGATGAAGTTTCAGAAGCTGAAGAACAGGTAAATCAACAAGATACTGTGTCTTCTGAAGAAAATAATTAATTATTAAATTCTTCTAAAATTTTTTGTCGATGCTCATCCAAATCAGGAATATCACCTCTAGTCTTTTCATCATTATATGATGACATTTTAATTGGGTTTCCCGCTAGTTTAAAATCCCCCACAACTTTATGAAAAGCTTTTACAATCATGTTTCTTGATTCTATTTGAGGATTTTCGACAGCCTCTTTTATGTTGAAGATTGGACCACATGGAATTTTGTCTTTTTCCATTTCTTTAACCCACTCATCAGTTTTTTTGTTAGATAATTTATCTTCTAAAATTTTTTTAAGCTCATCCATGTTTTTAGCTCTGGATGAATTATTTGAAAATTTTGGATTTTGATTTACTTCACTTATTTTTAAAACATTACATAGTTTTTCAAATAATTTATCATTACCTGCTGCAATTATTATATAACTATCTTTTGTCTTGAAGGCTTCAAATGGAGCAATTGATGGATGACGTGATCCCATTGGTTTTGGAATTTCATTTTTTGAGAGATATCTTGCGATAGCATTTTCTAGAATAGCTATTTGACAATCAAGCATCGATACATCTATGTACATTCCTTTGCCAGTTTTTTGTCTATCGTAAAGAGCAGCATTAATTCCAATCGTAGTAAAAAGTCCTGCGGTTATATCTCCGATAGATGTCCCAACTCTAGTAGGTTCGGAATTTGGTTGACCAGTTACACTCATTAATCCTCCCATACCTTGGACTACCATGTCGTAAGCTGGTAACTCTTTAAGGGGACCTGTTTGACCAAAACCTGACGCTGAAGCATAAATTAGTTTTGGGTATTTTTTGGACACATCCTTCCATCCATAGCCCCATTTTTCTAGAGTGCCTGGTTTAAAATTTTCTACTAAAATATCTGCTTTAGATAAAATTTTATCAAAAATTTTTTTATCCTCTGCATTTTTTAAATTGAGAGCAATACTTTCTTTACCTCTATTTAAAGACATAAAGTACGCAGAGTAATCTTTTATAAATGGTCCGAAATTTCTTGAATCATCACCGATTTCTGGGGCTTCAACTTTTATCACCCTCGCACCTAAATCTGACAATATCATTGTGCAATAGGGCCCAACTAATACTCTTGTTAAATCAACAACTAAAAGGTTTTTTAAAGGTCCATTCATAAGTATAGTTTTATATTAAGTGCTTTTACCGACTTGACTCTTATTAATAAGTTCACTTTAATTGAATTATTAAAAATAACAATAGAGGGAAAAATAATGTTTAAAAAAATATCTTTATACTTAACTTCATTAGTTTTCGTTTTCACAACTATTGGTTCTGCTTTTGCTGTAACTTTAAAAGCAAGTCACCAATGGCCAGGAACACCAAGAGCTGATGGATCTTTTGATCCACGTCATGAAATGGTTCAAATCATTGCTGACGAGGTCAAAAAAGCAAACGTTGGAATAGATATAAGAATTTATCCAGCTAAATCATTATACAAACCAAAAGAACAGTGGAAACCAATGACTACAGGTCAGTTGGATATTTCTGCTTTTCCATTAGCATATGCATCTAAATTCCATCCTGAATTTGACGCAACTCTAATGCCAGGAACAGTTAAAAATCATGATCATGCATTGAGATTTAATAAAGGACCAATGATGACGGAGATTAAAAAAATTATTAATGATGCCGGTGTTGTAGTTTTATCTGATGCTTGGTTAGGTGGTGGTTTTGCTTCAAAAACAAAATGTATCAAAAATCCTAGCGATGCAAAAGGCCAAGTTATGAGAGCTGCAGGTAAAGCATTTAACCAAATGTTAGAGGCAGCAGGAGCAGGTATACAAAGTATGCCATCATCTGAGATTTACACAGGTCTACAAACTGGTGTATTAACAGGTGCTAACACTAGTTCAGGAAGTTTTGTAAGTTACAAAATCTATGAACAAGTTTCATGTGCAACTCCTCCAGGAAAATTTGGTCTATGGTTTATGTACGAACCAATCTTAATGTCAAAAAAGTCTTATGATGCTTTAAGTTCTAAGCAACAAAAAGCTTTAATGAAAGCTGGTAAAGTTGCTGAGAAATACATGACAGCTCAAGTGGAAAACTTAGATAAAAAGTTTGAAGATGCTTATAAAGCTGCTGGTGTAAAATTGGTATACATGGATGCAAAAGACCATGCTGCATGGGTAGAGATTGCGAAAAAATCTTCTCATAAAGCATTTGCTGATAAAGTTCCAGGTGGTGATAAGCTGATGGAAATGGCTTTAGCAGTTAAATAAAATAATATATAAAGAACCCCTATTTATTCTTAATAAATAGGGGTTTTTTTATGAAAAAAAAATATCTACAACTTTGTGATTACATAGCTAAGGCATGTGGTGCTTTTGCTGTGTTGGCATTGCTCTTATCAATCTTGGTAATTGTTGAGCTTGTTTTTGAAAGATATTTTTTTCAAAGAGCAATTACATGGCAGACAGAACTTGTCACCATGTTATTGGTAGCTTCAACTTTTATAGGAAGTGTATACGTTTTAAGTGAAAAAGCTCATGTTAGTATGGAATGGATTTATGATTTTCTATCAAAAAAAAATATAATTAGACTAAAAATTTTTACATCATCAATAAGTTTACTTTTTTTCTTAATTTTGTTTTATTTTGGATTTTTAATGTTTGAGGAAGCATTTACCAAAAATTATTCAACAGGAACTGTTTGGGATCCACCACTATGGATACCATATTCATCAATGATGTTGGGAGCTTTGTTAATGATATTACAGTATATCGCAGAAATTATAAAATTAACTGATGACAAGGATTTTAAGTAAATGGATCCACTGATTATAGCATTAATTGTTGCAGTATTTACTTTATTGGTACTTTTTTCTGGAATTCCAATTGCTTTTGGTTTGAGTTTTGTTTCGATTGCTTTGTTAGTAACATTTGAGGGAGTTCAAATGCTCGATGTCTTTGCTGAAACATTTTTTGCAGGACTAAATTCTTTTGTTTTACTTTCCATACCAATGTTTATTTTAATGGGAATGGCTGTTGCCAATTCTCCTGCAGGAAAAGATTTATACACTGGCTTAGATAGATGGCTTTGGAGAGTACCAGGTGGATTAGTAATTTCTAATATTGGTGCTTGTTCAATTTTTGCAGCTTTAAGTGGATCTAGCCCCGCAACTTGTGCAGCAATTGGAACAATGGGAATACCTGAAATGAGGAAAAGAGGGTATTCCGACCAAATCGCAACAGGAACAATTGCAGCTGGAGGAACCTTAGGAGTTTTAATACCTCCCAGTATTGTTTTAATTGTTTATGGAATTGCAACAGGTACATCAATCGGTAGATTATTTTTATGCGGTCTTGTACCTGGATTCATGTTAGCAGGTATGTTTGCAATTTGGGCTCTTATTCACAGTTATTTTATTGATAAAGATGCTGCAAAAGCTCTGAGAAATAGAGTGAGACCAACTTTAAAGGAAAAACTTGAAGTATTACCAAGAATTCTTCCTTTCCTAGCCATTATTGCAGGTGTTTTATATGTTCTTTATGGAGGGGTAGCAACACCATCTGAGGCATCTGGAGTAGGAGCATTCTTAGTTTTTGTATTGATTGCGGTAGTTTACAAAATTTATCAACCAAGCAAAATATGGAACATTGTTAAAGTTTCAATGAAAGAAAGTGTGATGATAATGTTTATCATTGCTGCATCATATCTTTTTGCTTTTACTCTCTCACAACTCTATGTAACTCAATCTTTAGCACAGAGCATGGTTGAATTAAGTTCAAACAAATGGGTTGTGTTCATTTTAATAAATATATTTCTTTTAATAGCTGGTTTCTTTTTACCACCAGTCGCAGTTATCGTAATGACTTCAGCTATATTATTACCAGTAATTACTACTTTAGGGTTTGATCCGTATTGGTTTGCAATAGTGTTTACAATCAATATGGAGATTGGCTTAATTACACCGCCAGTTGGATTAAATCTTTATATTATAAAAGGAATTACCCCAGACGTTAGTTTGTCAGAAATTTTAAAAGGGTCTATACCATTCATGATAATTATGGCTTTAGCTATAGTAATTTTATGTATTTTTCCTGAGATTGTTACATGGTTACCTGATAAAATAATGGGTAAAGACCTTGGATTCTAAAAAAGAAATAAATAGAAAAATATCAGTTGCTCCAATGATGGATTGCACTGATAGACATGATCGTTTCTTCTTAAGACTGATGAGCAAAAATGTAATGCTCTATACTGAAATGGTAGCTACAAAATCAGCAATTCACGGTGATAGAAAAAAAATCTTGTCTTTCAGTCCTGAGGAAAAACCTCTGGCTTTACAAGTTGGTGGCTCCAATAAAGATGAATTAGCAGAAGTTGCTAAAATTGGAGAAGACATGGGGTATGATGAAATAAATATTAACCTTGGATGTCCTAGTAAAAAAGTTCAAAAGAATAAATTTGGCGCGTGTTTAATGAAAGAACCAGAGTTAGTAGCTGAGTGTATACATGCAATGGTAAATGCTTGTAAAATTCCGGTGACTGCTAAAACACGTATTGGTTTTGATGATGTAGAAGATTTTGATTATCTAAATAATTTTATAAGACAAATGAGAGATGCAGGAGCGAAGACGTTTATTTTGCATGCAAGAAAAGCAATGCTAAGTGGATTATCTCCAAAACAAAATTTGAACATTCCAAAATTAAACTACGATATGGTTTACAAAATTAAAAAAGAAAATCCAAATTTAGAAATTATAATTAATGGAGGCATAACTAAAGTGAGTGAAATAAAAGATCATTTAAATTATTGCGATGGTGTAATGATTGGCAGATCTATTTATCAAAACCCATATTCTCTCGTGGAAATAGAAAAAGAAATTTTTAATGTCGACAATAGCCCTACAAGAGAAGAAGTTGTTCAAAAACTTTTAGAGTATTTAGATAAAGAAGTTAAAGAGGGCACCAAAGTTAATCACATAATGAGACACACAGTTGGACTATATCATGGTCAAGTTGGATCTAAAGAATGGAAAAGGTATTTAAGTGATAATATGATGGCTAGAGACTCCGATTTTCAAAAAGCAAAACATATTATGACTATTGTTCAAAATAATGAAAAAGCAAATCAAACAAGTCAGTAATGGAAATAATAGATTTAGGTGAATTAATAAACTTATTATTTGTCTTAGGCGTTGCTGCAGCAGTTGCAGGTTTTTTAGCTGGCTTACTAGGCGTTGGTGGAGGAATAATTATGGTTCCTGCTTTATACTATGCTTTCACAGTTTTAGATTTTGATATTGTAACAAGAATGCATTTGTCAGTTGGTACCTCTTTAGCAATAATAATTCCAACATCTATTATTTCTACAAAAACACATATGGAATATGATGCAGTAGATTTTAAAATGGTAAAATCATTTGGTATTTTTATTTTATTTGGAGTGATCGCTGGAACTTTCTTAGCAGTTAACTTGAAGACGGCAGCCTTAGTTTTATTCTTTTCTATATTTGCGTTTATCGTAGGTTTATTTTTTATTTTTTTGAGAGAAAAACTTCTTGAAAATCCAAAAGAGATTTCTGATTTAGTAAAAAATATTTCTGGGATTGTAATAGGCTTCATTTCAGTGCCTCTTGGAATTGGTGGTGGTTCATTAATGGTGCCTTTTATGAGAACATTTGGTTATGATATTAGAAAATCCATTGGAACAGCCGCTGCAGTAGGTTTTTTAATCGCTGTGAGTGGTAGCATAACAATGATTTTAGGGGGTAAAATAATTGATAATGTTAGTACTCCTTTTAGTATTGGTTACATAAATTTATTAGGTTTTCTGGTTTTTGTACCAGTAACAACAGTCATGGCTCGTTTAGGCGCAAAAGCAGTTTATCGAATTAATAAAAAATTATTAAGTAAAATTTTTGGAACTTTTTTAATTATAGTGTCTATTAGATCGTTTATTGAGTATCTAAATATTAGTTAAAATTTATCTTGATCAGTGCCCCATTTAATCTTGTTCCAAATCCTTTCGTGAAAATAATAGAAAAAAAGTGGTATTATCGATCCAATTCCTAATATTCCCGCGACTTTAAAAGAACCTGTAAAAATATATCCAAACAGCATCCAGTATACAAATATAAGAAATCTCCAAGAAAAAGTTTTTGCAACTGACCTTATTTTTTTGTCTGCCATTTAACAGTATTTAATTCTGCTTAAAAGATGGGGTAAGGGTGGTTTCAGTCTCCCTCTACCACCCTTAATAAAATTTTATTTGATTCTTAAAAAAACACAAAACTCGTAATAATTGAATTTAGTAGTTGTTGATAAATAGATTAGAAGAAGATTATATTTTTTGGTCGTATTCTCCAATTTTACCAGTTTTTTGTAATAATTTATCAATAAATTCAAATATCTTTTTTTTTCTTTCATCAGAAGTTGGGCTCTCAGTAACAACCACTAGCGAAGGTTTATTTGATGAAGCTCTAATTAAGCCCCAGGACCCATCATTAAATGAAAATCTTACTCCATTTACAGTAATAATTTCTGTTATTTCTTGTTGGTCGATTTTAGTTTTATTATTTTTTATATTTTCGATTTCCTTTACAAGCTGATTTACCACCTCATATTTTTCATTATCTTTGCAAAACGGAGCCATTGTAGGTGATTGAAATGTTTTTGGTAACTCATCCATTATTTCACTAATTTTTCTATTATCGTTATCAAGTAAGTGGCATACTTGAATAGCTGAATTGATACCATCATCATATCCATACCCCAGAGGTTGATTAAAAAAGAAATGCCCACTTTTCTCAAAACCGGCTAGCGCTTTCTCATTATGAACTTTTCTTTTAATATGGGAATGACCTGTCTTCCAATAAATCGTTTGGCATTGATTATCTTTTAATATTTTGTCATTAGAATATAAGCCTGTTGATTTGACATCTACAATGAATTTAGAATTTTTATGAGTGTTAGAAAGATTTCTTGCAATTAAAAGGCCAATTTTGTCTGAAAATATTTCATTTCCTTTATCATCTATCACTCCTAATCTATCACCATCCCCATCAAAACCAAAACCAATATCGGCATTATTTTCTTTTACAAATTTCGATATTTCATGAAGCATTTCTAGATCTTCTGGATTTGGATTATATTTTGGAAATGTCCAATCTAATTTACAGTCTAATTCAATTACATCACAACCTATTCCCCTTAAAATATCAGGTGCGAAAATACCTGCGGTGCCATTTCCACATGCAACAACAGCCTTTATTTTTTTTTTAATCTTATTTTTTTTTATTAAATCGTCTTTATATACTTGTTGAAAATTGCTTATTTGCTTTTCACTTCCACTGCCTGTCAAAAAGCTTTTATTTAATGTAATTTCTTTTAACTCTTTCATCTCATCTGGTGCATGAGTTAATCCTTTTTTGATACCCATTTTTACACCAGTCCAACCATTTTCATTATGGCTGGCAGTTATCATTGCAACTGCATCCGAGTTTAAATTAAATTGAGCAAAGTAGACCATTGGAGACAATGATAATCCTACATCTTCGATATTACATCCTGTTGAAACGAGACCCCTCTTAAATGCTTTCTTAATTTCTTCACTGTAAGATCTATAATCATGACCCACAATTATTCTTGGATTATTCTTTTTTGTGTGTTTTATGATTTGAGATCCGAATCCTTTCCCTAGATTCGTCATTCCATCCAAATTTATATCTTTCTCATACAACCATCTGGCATCATATTCTCTAAAACCGTAGGGACTTATTTTTAAATTTTCAGACATAATTGTTAATTACTTACATTTTTTTGGATTTTTTTATTGATAATTTTTTTGCCACGTTCTATAAATGTTCTATTGATTTGTTGTTTATATAGTATATTAACACCAAACGCACACAACATATAGTTGTTTTCGTTGAAATAACAAATATAATACATTATTTATGAATAAAATAGTATCGCTAGCAATAAAGAAAGCTGTCTCTGAATATAACCCTAAGGTTGAAAAAGTCGAAAGTGACAGTAGGCCTGATCTATTTTCACTTAATAACGAAACTGAACTTTTTCAAAATGATAGAGGTATCATAATTAAAATCGACCGATCAAGAGATGCAAATCTAACTGATTTTGGAAAAGCAACTTTAAAAGATAGATATCTTGGTCACAACGAGTCTTTCCAAGATTTATTTGCAAGAGTTGCTAGTACTTATGCAGATGACAATTTGCATGCTCAAAGAATTTATAACTACATAAGTAAATTATGGTTTATGCCAGCAACACCTGTTTTATCAAATGGTGGAACAAAAAGAGGTTTACCTATTTCATGTTTTCTTAATGAGGCTTCTGATAGTTTAGGAGGTATACTTGACCTTTGGAGCGAAAATGTTTGGTTAGCTGCAAAAGGTGGTGGAATCGGTAGTTATTGGGGAAATTTAAGATCTATCGGAGAAAAAATTGGTAAAGTAGGAAAAACTTCCGGAATTATTCCTTTCATAAAAGTTATGGACTCTTTAACTATGGCAATAAGTCAAGGTTCATTAAGAAGAGGATCAGCAGCTTGTTATCTTCCAATTGATCATCCTGAGATTGAAGAATTTATGGAAATGAGAAGACCAACTGGTGGTGATCCAAATAGAAAAGCTCTTAATTTACATCATGGTGTTTTGGTTACAGATGCATTTATGAGAGCAGTTGAAAACGATGAAGAATGGGCATTGAAAAGTCCAGCTGATGGATCTATTCAACAAACAATTTCTGCAAGAAATTTATGGATAAGATTATTAACAGCTCGAATTGAAACTGGAGAACCTTATATTATCTACATTGATACTGTTAATAGACAAATTCCACAACATCATAAACTTGCAAACTTAACAGTTAAAACATCCAACCTCTGCAGCGAAATAACTTTACCAACAGGTATAGATAAAGATGGAAGAGACAGAACAGCTGTTTGTTGTTTATCATCATTAAATTTAGAAAAATATGATGAATGGAAAGATGATCCAAATATGATTGCAGATGTAATGAGATTTTTAGATAATGTTTTATCTGATTTTATTAATAAAGCTCCAGATCAATTTAAAGATGCTAAGTATTCTGCAGAAAGAGAAAGAAGTGTCGGCCTTGGTGTAATGGGTTTTCATTCTTTCTTACAAAAAAAAAGAATTCCACTTGAGTCGGTGATGGCAAAATCTTGGAATAAAAAAATATTTAAACAAATCGATGAACAAGTTAATCAAGCTTCAAAAGATTTAGCTGAAGAAAGAGGTGCTTGTCCAGATGCAGCTGAATACGGATATAAAGAAAGATTTTCAAATAAAACTGCAATAGCTCCAACTGCATCAATCTCAATTATTTGTGGAGGTGCTTCACCAGGGGTTGAACCAATTGCAGCTAATAGTTATACGCACAAAACTTTGTCGGGTTCTTTTAATGTTAGAAATAGATATCTTGAAGAAATACTTGAAAGTCATGGTAAAAATGATGATGAAACTTGGTCTACAATTACCACGAATCAAGGTTCAGTTTCTCATTTAGACTTTTTAACTGATCTTGAAAAAGACGTTTTCAAAACTGCATTTGAGTTAAATCAAAAATGGATTATTGAATTAAGTGGAGATCGAACACCATTTATTTCCCAAGCACAGTCAGTTAATTTATTTTTGCCAGCAGATGTTCATAAAAAAGAATTACATAGAATTCATTTTGATGCATGGAAAAAGGGTCTTAAAAGCCTCTATTATTGTAGATCAAAATCAATTCAAAGAGCTGAAAATATCAATAATGCTAACTCTACTGATATTACAGCCAATGTATATAAATCAAAAAAACAACAATCTAACGAACAACCAGAATACGAGGAGTGTTTATCATGTCAGTAGCAGAAAAAACTAAGACGGAAAAAAAAGAAATTATTCAACCAAAAAAGATGGGTTTATTAGTAGAAAACCCAGTATACAAACCATTTAGATATCCATGGTGTTATGATGCATGGTTAACACAACAAAGAATTCACTGGTTACCGGAAGAGGTGCCACTTGGTGACGATGTAAGAGACTGGCAAAAAAATTTGTCACAACCTGAAAAAAATTTGGTCACTCAAATATTTAGATTTTTCACTCAAGCAGATGTTGAGGTTAACAACTGTTATTTAAGACACTACACAACAGTATTTAAACCAACTGAAGTACTAATGATGATGACTGCTTTTGCAGCAATGGAAACAGTTCATGTAGCTGCCTACTCACACTTATTAGATACAATCGGTATGCCTGAGTCAGAATATTCAGCCTTTATGAAGTACAAGGAGATGAAAGATAAATATGATTACATGCAAGGTTTTAATGTAAATTCAAAAGAAGACATTGCAAAGACAGTTGCAGTATTTAGTGCTTTTACAGAAGGTTTGCAGTTATTTGCTAGTTTCGCAATTCTTTTAAATTTTCCAAGACATAACAAATTGAAAGGAATGGGACAGATAGTAACTTGGTCTGTTAGAGATGAAACTCTTCATTGCAACTCAATGATTAGAATCTTTAAAGAATTTATAAAAGAGAATCCAGAAATTTGGACACCAAAACTTAAAAAAGAACTTTACGAAGCTTGCAGAACAATTGTTGAGCATGAAGATGCTTTTATAGATTTAGCTTTTGAAATGGGTCCAATGGAAGGTTTAACTGCGCAAGAGGTTAAGGATTACATCAGATTTATTGGAAATAGAAGATTGGTCCAATTAGGATTGGAGCCAATTTATGACGTAGAAAAAAATCCACTTGGATGGCTTGACACAATGCTTAATGCCGTTGAGCACATGAACTTCTTTGAAGGTCGTGCCACCGAGTACTCTAAAGCATCAACACAAGGGACTTGGGTTGAAGCTTTTAGTTAATTTTTAAATAAATTGCTAGATAGAGGGCCATAAATTATCTAATATAGTTGGATGATTGTTTCTCCATGTATCAGTATTTGCAAGACTGACCCAGTATCAGGCTATTGCTATGGATGTGGAAGAACTAAAGAGGAAAAAAAAAACTGGAAACTTAGCGAGACCAGTGAGGAGTGGAAAAAGAAAAATCTTCTTGAAATAAAAAGTAGACTTAAAGGATGGCAATTAAAAGGCTTCGAGGAGTCATATAAAAGTAAAATTGAAAATGGTATTTCTCTTTTTAAAAAGGAAATACTCAAATGAATAATCATTGATAAAATATAAAAGATATTTTAGAAAAACAAGTCTCAAACAAAAAGGTCATGGAGATTTTCTTTTAGACGAAGTTAAAAAAGAAAAACCTAAAATTTTTTTAGAGATAGGGGTTTTTCATGGAGTTACTGCCAGGAATGTATGTGAACTACTTTATCAAATCAATAAAGATGATTTTAAATATATTGGCCTAGATTTATTTGAAGAAAATAATGAAAATAAAAATGAAGTTATTCCAAATAATACATTTACTAATCCTTTTAAGAATATTTACTTTAAATATGTAAAAAAGCAGAATCCATACAGTTTAGAGTCTGTTAAAGATTTACTTAAAAAATTTGAAAAAAATGTCCATCTGATTAAAGGTAATTCCAATAAAATTTTAAAGAAAATAGATATGAGTAAAATAGATTATGTGTTCTTAGATGGTGGTCACGAATATAATACAGTAAAAAATGATTTGGAAAACTGTGTCGATGTTATTGACAAAGGTGGAACAGTTTTGTGTGATGATTATAGTTTAGTAACTACACCAGATGTTAAAAAAGCTATTGGCGAATTTATACAAAAATACCGTTATAATATCGAAATTTTATGTGATAACCGTTTTGCTAAAATCCAAAAATAGAAATTATCTTTGATTTAATTGTAAAACTTTTCTATGTTTATTACCTTTATAACTAGCCAAAGGTCTAATCAGCTTATTTGCAGCATGTTGTTCCATTATATGAGCTGACCATCCTGTAATTCTCGAAATTACAAAAATTGGCGTAAAAAAATCTGTATCGAAACCCATCAAATGGTATGTTGGTCCAGTGGGATAGTCTACGTTAGGATGTATATTTTTTCTATCAATCATTACTTTTTCAACAATATCGTAAATTTTTTCGAATTTTTTATCTTTTTTAATTTTTGCTACTTTGGCAAAATATTTTCTCATCGTAGGAACCCTTGAGTCACCAGATTTATAAACTCTATGACCAAATCCCATCACAACCTGTTTTTTAGCAAGTGCGTTATTGATCCATTTCAAAGCATTTTTGGGATCTTTTATTTTATTCATCATATGCATAACCTCTTCGTTAGCACCGCCATGTAGTGGACCCTTTAAGCTTGCTATGGCACCAGTTATAGCTCCGTGAATATCAGACAAACTACTTGTTATAGTTCTTGCGGTAAATGTTGAAACATTAAAACTGTGTTCAGCATATAAAATCAAAGATACATCAAAAGCTTTTACAATTTCTTTTTGAGGAACCTTTCCAAAGCACATATGAAAAAAATTCTCAGACATATTCAAATTTTTTTTAGGTTTAATTATACTTTTACCTTTTCTTATTCTATAAAATGCAGCTAAAGCAGTTGGTGTTTTAGCTAAAATTCTAACTGCTTTTCTCATGTTTGCCTCAGGTGAAGAGTCTGTTGTTTCTTTATCTTCTAAACCCATAATGCTGACTGCAGTTCTAGCCACATCCATGGGATGGGATTTTTTAGGCATTTTTTTAATAAATGAGTATAGATCTTTTGAGAGATCTCTATTATTTCTCTCTTCTTTTTCAAATTTTCTTAATTCTATTGAATTTGGTAAATCTTTGTTCAAAATTAAATATGCTACTTCCTCAAATTTACAAAATTCACAAAGATCTTGTGCTGCATAACCTCTATAGGTAAGAGAATTTATCTCAGGCATAACTTTTGAAACTTCTGTTTCATCGACAACTATTCCAAGTAAACCTTTTTTTATGTCATCACTCATTATTCATGTCCATCTGTATTAAAATTATAAATAGTTTCGTCTAAACTATTATATTTTTCATAATCTACAAGCTCATATAACCTTTTTCTTGTTTGCATCTTATCTATAATATTGTTTTGGTGTCCATTTGCATAAATGTCTCTCAATCCATCTTCAACGTTTTTCATTGCTAATCTTTGAGTGGTGACTGGATAAATAACTATATTATAACCAAACTGTTCCAATTCTTTAAAATTGAATAATTTGGTTTTTCCGAATTCTGTCATATTCGCTAATAAATAGCATGAGAGCTCTTTTCTTACTTTTTCAAAATCTTTTTCATCATGTAAAGCTTCTGGAAAAACAATTTCAGCTCCAGAATCGACATAAGCTTTACATCTATCAATCATCTTATCTATACCTTCTACACTTTTTGCATCTGACCTAGCTATAATTTTAAAATTCTTATCTTTTCTAGCTGATACACATTCTTTAATTTTTTTAACCATAGCGTCAGTAGAAATTAGCTCTTTATTATCTAAGTGACCGCATCTTTTCCTTTCAATTTGGTCTTCAATATGTACAGCCGTAATTCCAAATTCCTCAAAAGTTTCAATTGTTTCTTTACAAGATTTAAAACCTGTATCAATATCAACAATGGTTGGAAGATTTGTAACTCTAGATATTAAATATGATCTTGTACTCACATCTTGCAATGTTGTTAATCCAATATCAGGAAAACCAAGATCATTAGCCATAACACCACCTGAAACATAAACTGCATCATAGCCAATTTCCTCGATAAGTTTTGCTGTCAAAGGATTATAAGCACCAGGAACTCTTAAAATTTTATTTGATTTTAATTTCTTATCGAAATCTTCTCTTTTTTGATTTGGCTTTTTCTCAACAAAATGCATTAAAAAATTCCTCTTTTTAAGTTTCTTTTTAGTTTATTTTTTTTCACTTCTATATTTAAATTATCTAATTGACCTGATTTTAATTTTTTCAAATTTTGGACAACTTTTAAAAATCTATCACTCTCTTTTTTAGTCAGTAAATTTTCGGTTAAAGTTAAAAATTTATTTATATAATTTTTTCTTTTAAAGGGTCGTGATCCGTAAGGATGGGCATCAGCTATATCTTGTTGTTCTGAAATTTTTTTACCATTTTTCAGAGTAATTACTACCTTTGCACCAAAAGCTTTCTTTTTAGGATCTGGATTATGGTACTTTTTAGTCCATTTTTTATCTTCATGAGTCTTTATGGATCTCCAAATTTTTATTGTGCTTTTTTTCTTAGCCCTGGATTTAGTGTAAGATTTTATATGGTGCCAGTTTCCATCCTCTAAAGCAACAGCAAAAATATACATTATTGAATGATCTAAAGTTTCTCTACTTGAATTGGGATCCATTTTTTGTGGGTCATTTGCACCAGTTCCAATTACATGATGAGTATGATGACTTGTATAAATATCAATTTTTCTTATTTGATTTAAATTTTGCACTTTCTTTTTTAACTTTTTTGCTAAATCAATTAATGCTTGTGATTGATATTCAGCTGAATATTCTTTTGTATAAGTTTCAAGTATTGCTTTTTTAGTCTCACCTTTTTTTGGAAGTGGAACTTTATACAATGCTTTTTTTCCATCTAGTATTCTGGCGATCACACTATCTTCTCCCTCGTAGATTGGACTTGGAGCACCTTCTCCCCGCATAACTCTATCAACAGCTTCAATTGCTAGTTTACCAGCATGAGCTGGTGCATATGCTTTCCAACTTGAGATTTCTCCTTTTCTAGATTGTCTAGTAGAAATAGTTGTATGTAAAGCTTGTTGAACAGCCTGATAAATTGTTTCAGTATTTAACCTAAGCATCGACCCTATTCCTGCAGCCACACTAGGTCCTAAATGAGCAATGTGATCAACTTTGTGTTTATGTAAACATATTCCTTTAACTAAATTAACTTGTACCTCATAAGCTGTAATAATCCCTTTTAGAAGATCTAATCCATTTTTTTTATTTTGTTGAGCTACACTTATCAATGGAGGAATATTATCTCCAGGATGACTGTAATCTGCTGCTAAAAAAGTATCGTGGAAATCAAGCTCTCTTACAGCTGTTCCATTTGACCATGCAGCCCACTCACAATCAAATTTTAATTTTTTATTAACACCAAAGAGTGTAGCGCCATTTTTTCTAGAATGTTTTAAAGCCATTTCTCTAGATGAAACCACAGATTTTCTATTTAGAGATGCAATTGCAACAGACGCATTATCAATTATTCTATTGATAACCATTTCTATGGCATCTTTATTTAATTTTGCGTTGTCACTAGCTATTTCAGCAATTTTCCAAGCAAGTTGTTTTTTTTTAGGTAAGTGAATTTTGGATGGATAAACTTTTACTTTATGTAATATCAAAATAACTCCTTATAGTCGGTGTTGTTTGTAATAGTTAAAAAAAAATAATCAATATTAAAGATATTTAGATACTATTTTTTCTATACCCACAAAGTCTTTTACTAAGTGGTTGTGGTAAATTTCAGTTGTATTTTTTTCAGTATAACCATCTTCCATTAAAATAACTGGAATGCCTGCACTTTTTGCTGCATTAGCATCTGTCTCACTATCTCCGATCATTAATGATTTTTTTAAATTTCCATTAAGAATTTCTATTACAGATATTAAGTGTCTTGGGTCAGGTTTGCAATAATCAAAAGTATTATGCCCCGCCACATATTCAAAAAAATCATAAATTCCAATTTTTTTTAATAAATCGATGGCTAAATGTTCTTGTTTATTTGTACAAACCGCCATTGAAATACCATTTTTTTTTGACCAAATTAAAAAGTCTTTAACACCGTTTATTAAAGTACTTTCATTGACAATATTTTTTCCGTAATAGTCTACGAAATCCTTAACCATTTCTTTTTTTATTTTATCATCCTGAACTTTTCCAAATTCTTTTTTTGCCTGGCCCCAAATTGATCTTCCAAGCATCGCACCAGCACCTTGTCCAACAAGATTTCTAATTTCCTCAGTTGATTTTGTTGGGTAACCAAATTTACTCATGACATGATTGTGCGCACGCATAAGATCTGGTGCTGTATCAACCAATGTTCCATCTAAGTCGAAGAGAATTGTAAATTTTTCTTTCATAATCAAAAGTATTTTTAAGAAATATTTTGTGAATTAAGAAACATATATACATAATATAAAGATTTTCATAGATGAAACAGTTAAATTTACAAAAGCAACAGAATATTTTAAGAAATAAATTTTTAAAATCTGGTGTAAAAATGGTAGGCCCAGAAACAATTTACTTTTCAAAAGACACTAGGATTGGAAAAAATGTTACTATCGAACCATATGTTGTTTTTGGTGCAAAAGTTAGAATAGGGAATAATGTGACTATAAAATCTTTTTCACATTTAGAAGATTGTAAATTAGAAAATAGAGTTGAAGTAGGTCCATATGCTCGAATTAGACCTGGTTCAGTTTTAAAAGAAAATTCAAAAATTGGTAATTTTGTTGAAGTTAAAAAAAGCACAATAGGTAAAAAATCTAAGGTAAATCATCTGACTTATATTGGAGATAGTGAAATAGGTAAATTTGTGAACATTGGAGCAGGAACGATCACTTGTAATTATGATGGTATTAAAAAACATAGAACCAAAATAAAAGATAAAGTTTTTGTTGGGTCAAATTCATCACTCGTAGCTCCACTAACTATAGAAGAGAATAGTGTGATTGGTGCCGGATCTGTAATTACAAAAAATGTTAGAAAAAAAAGTTTAGCTTTGACAAGAAGTGTGCAAACTGAGATTAAAAATTATAAAAAGAAATAATTATGTGTGGAATAATAGGTATCAATAGTAATAAATCAGTCTCAGCTACAATTATAAATTCTTTAAAAAAATTAGAATACAGAGGTTATGACTCGGCTGGTATTGCGACTCTTTCTAATGGCTTGATCAATGAAATTAAGTCTAAAGGTAGAGTAGATAATTTAGAAAAAAATTCTTTGGTACAGAATATGGAGGGAACAATTGGTATTGGTCATGTGAGATGGGCTACTCACGGTTCGCCAAATAGTACAAATGCACACCCTCATTCTTCTCAAAACGTATCAGTCGTCCACAACGGTATAATTGAAAACTCAACATTATTGAAAAAATTTTTATTAGGCAAAGGCCATAAGTTTAAATCTCAAACAGATACTGAGGTAATTGTTCATTTAATAACTGAAAATTTAAAGACAGAAAATATCACTAACTCAATTAAAAAAACTTTAAAAGCTTTGCATGGAAGTTTTGCTTTAGGAATAATATTTAAAGACAAGCCAGATTTAATTGTTGGTGCAAGAAGAGGCTCTCCATTAGCTGTTGGTTACGGGCCTAATGAAAATTATTTAGGTTCTGACTCGTATGCACTCAAATCAATGACCAACAAAATAACTTATTTAAATGACGGGGAATTTTGTGTTATTAAAAAAGATCATGTAGAGTTTTTTAGCGAAGATGGAACTAAAATTAATAAAAAAGTTTTAGAGTTATCAAGTGAAGAAGAAAAATATGATAAAGGTGATTACAAACACTTTATGGCTAAAGAAATTGAAGAACAACCAACAACGTTAAAAAATGGCATTAAAGAATATATAGACACAGCAAACAATGATATAAATATTTATAATATTCCTTGGAAAAAAAATGAAATTTCTTCCATTACTTTAATTGGTTGTGGAACTGCTTATCATTCCTGCTTGATGGCAAAGTATTGGTTTGAAGAATTAACCTCATTAGATGTAAACATAGATATTGCATCGGAGTTTAGATATAGAAAAAATAGATTCAAAAAAGACTGTTTATATGTTTTTGTTTCACAATCAGGAGAGACTGCTGATACTTATGCGGCGTTAGATTTGTGTAACAAAAATGGGATGAAAACATGTGCAATTGTCAATGTTATTGAAAGTTCAATAGCAAGAGACTCTAATTTCGTTTTACCAATTCATTGTGGTGCTGAAATTGGGGTAGCATCTACGAAAGCATTTTTAGGCCAAATTCTCATTTTGTATATTCTAGCATTAAAATTAGGTTTACAAAGATCTGATTTAGAGAAAAAAATATTTATAGATAAATTAAAAGATTTAAGAAATTTACCAAAATTAGTCGAACAAACTTTATTATTAGATAATAAAATACAAAATGTTTCTAATACCTTTAATGAGGCTAAAGGTTCTATGTTTTTAGGAAGAGGTTTTTCATTTCCTATAGCATTGGAAGGTGCATTAAAATTAAAAGAATTATCCTACATACATGCTGAAGGTTATCCAGCTGGAGAGATGAAACATGGACCTCTAGCTTTGATTGAAGAGGGTATGCCGGTTGTAGTATTGGCGCCTAGAGATAATTATTATAAAAAAACAATTTCAAATATGCAGGAAGTAATTGCAAGAGGTGCAAAAGTATTATTAATCACCAACAAAAGCTCTGATGAAATAATTTCTGAAAATATATGGGAAACAATAGAGGTTGAAAAGACTAATGATGATTTATTACCTTTTCTTTTAACCATCCCACTTCAAAAACTTGCTTATTATTCAGCATTAAAAAAAGGTTACGATATAGATAAGCCTAGAAACCTTGCTAAATCAGTAACTGTAGAATAATTTAGAAATTATGATTGCTGATTTTACAAAATTAAAAGATTCTCTAAAAAAATTTTCAAAAAATAAACCATTTAATTACTGTGTAATTGATAATTTTTTTGATGCTAAGCTTGCAAAAAGGTTAGAGAAAGATTTTCCAAACTATAATTCAAAAATTTGGCATGAATATAAAAATCCTTTAGAAGTTAAAAAAACTTGTAATAATTGGAATGTTTTTCCAAAAGATACTTATAAAACCTTCGACTATCTTAACTCGATAAGTTTTGTATCAATACTTCAAAAATATATTTTAAAAAAAAAAATTTTTATGGATATTGGTTTGAACGGTGGTGGTTGGCACATTCATAAAACAGGGGGAAAGCTAAATATGCATTTAGATTATTCAATTCATCCTAAACTTAATCTCCAAAGAAAATTAAATTTGATAATATACTTAAATTCAAAATGGAAAGAGAAATGGGGAGGCTCATTAGGTTTTTGGGAAAATAAAAGTTCAAAAAATCCTGGTAAACTTATTAAATCTATCGTGCCGAAATTTAATAGGGCTGTAATTTTTGATACAACTCAAAATAGTTGGCATGGACTTGCAGAACCCGTAAGATGTCCCAAAAACCAATTTAGGAAAAGTTTAGCAATTTATTATTTAAGTAAAAAACAAAAGAATGCTCAAAAAAGAGGAAAAGCTTTGTTTAGCCCTTTAGAGACTCAAAAAAGGGATAAAAAAGTTTTAAAATTGATAAAATTAAGATCATCAGCAAAAACAGCTCAAAAAGTTTATAGATAGGCTGGGATATCTTGCTAAATTAATAACTGTAGATTAATTTTTAATTAAAATGTCGAATTTATTTTTTTGTGGTGGATTACCAAAATCTGGTACTACCCTTCTTCAAAGGATTTTAGATTTACATCCTGAGGTAAGCTGTAACTCTGAAGACAATTTAGAATTATTAGCACAAAATTTTCATGATCTTCATAAAAAATATAATCGTTCGCTTTCATTATTCGCATCAAGAACAGGTACTAAAAAATACAAAGAGGTAGACAGGGAAGTTTTCATAAAAAATCTTTATTATCTAATAAAAGATATTGCCATAAATAGAAATGATAAAGTTAAACTTATTGGCATAAGTGATAATAATTTTCTATTAAAAAATTTAGTAAACTTATCAAAAATTTTTCTAAACAGTAAAACAATTATAATTTTTAGAAATCCAATAGATATTGCTTTATCAGCTTGGGATCATAATCATCGTTTATTTAAAAAAGAAAAGTTTGATGAGCATTTAAATATCATGAAAGTTAATGGAGAGTTGAATTTAGATAAGTATATTATACATAGGTCTAAAGTATGGAACAACCAAGTCAAAAATTTATTCCAACAAATTGATAATATGCCTGAAAGGTTTTTAGCAGTTAATTATGAGGATTTATGCGTTAAAAAAGAAGAAATCATAAAAAAGATATTTAAACACATTGGTTGTAGCTATGAAGAAAAAATTATTACAAAAATTGTAGAGGAATCCTCCATTGAAAAAATGAGAAAAACTAGCTCAGATCCAGATTTTTTTAAAAAGGGCAGAATGAATTTTGGAAGTAAAGAATTAGACATATCATTAATTAAATCTGCAATTAATTTTTCAAAAGAGGGTCTAAGTTTGACAAAAATAAAACTACCAATATAAAAGCTATATAAAACTAACCAAAAGGTTTATAGATAGTAATGTCAATTTATGTATCTGTATTGATAATAAATAAAATATCTGTATAACAATTTAAGGTTGTATATGAAAAATTGGAAAATTAACAGTTGGAGAAAATTTCCCGTAAAACATATTCCGGAATACTCGGATAAAAAAGAATTAGAGCAAGTTTTGGGCAAGATAAAAAACTTTCCACCACTTGTCTTTGCTGGCGAAACAAGACACTTAAAACAACAACTTGCCGAAGTGGTAGACGGCAAAGCTTTTTTACTTCAAGGTGGAGATTGTGCCGAAAGTTTTGCTGAATTTAATCCAGATAATATAAGAGATACTTTTAAATTAATCTTGCAAATGTCGTTGGTGCTAACTTATTCTGCCTCATTACCAGTTATTAAGTTGGGCAGAATAGCGGGTCAATTTGCGAAACCAAGGAGCGCACCAACAGAGAGACAAGGGGACACAGAACTTCCAAGTTATTTAGGTGATAATGTTAACGGTATTGAGTTTACCGAAAAAGCAAGACAACATGATCCAAAAAGACTTTTCAGAGCTTACTCTCAATCTGCATCAACTATAAATTTGTTAAGAGCTTTTTCAAAAGGAGGTTTTGCAGATTTAAATAAAGTTCATTTGTGGAATTTAGACTACATTAAAAAAAGTCCACAAGCTAAGAAATTTAAAGATTTAGAGGATAAGATTGCTGATGCTTTAGCATTTATGTCAGCCTGTGGAATTACATCAGATTTTAATAATAGATTGTATACAGTCAACTTCTGGACATCTCATGAGGCTTTACATTTACCTTTTGAGGAAAGTATGACTAGAATAGACTCCACAACCGGAGAGTACCACGATACATCTGCTCACTTTGTTTGGATCGGTGATAGAACAAGACAATTAGATGGAGGACATGTCGAATTTTGTAGAGGTATAGAAAATCCAATAGGAATTAAATGTGGTCCTACAAGTAAACCAGAAGAAATAGTAAGAATTTGCAATTTGATAAGTCCGAAAAATGAAAAGGGTAAAATTACTTTAATATCTAGATTTGGACATGATTCAGTTGAAAAATTTTTACCTAAACTTGTAAGAACAATTAAGAAAGAAGGTTTGAATGTAATATGGTCTTGTGATCCAATGCATGGAAATACAATTAAATCTACATCAGGCTTTAAAACTAGACCTTTTAATAGAGTTTTAAAAGAAGTAAGAGATGTATTTGCAGTTCACCAAAGTGAGGGTTCATACGCAGGAGGCTTACATATCGAAATGACAGGTCAAAATGTGACAGAATGTACTGGTGGAGCTAGAAAAATTTCTGATGCCGATTTATCCAGTAGATACCATACTCATTGTGACCCTAGGCTTAATGCAGACCAAGCCTTAGAGTTAGCGTTTTTAATATCAGATGAGATTAAAAAGAATAGCAGTTATTCGAAAAATTCCATTCAAGTGGCATCTTGATCTATTGCTTTAAATTATAAGATTGTTAAATATTAATTCATGAATCCTAAAGAAAAAGTAAAATATATATCAAATTGGATCAAGTCATACGTTGATCAAATGCCATCTAAAGCTCAAGCTTTGGTTATTGGTATATCAGGAGGAATTGATTCATCTGTATCAAGTACATTAAGCGCAATGACAGGCTTAAAGACTATTGTTTTGACTATGCCTATAAAACAAATAGAAAATCAACATGATTTGAGTTTAAAACATCAACAATGGTTAGTAAAAAATTTTAAAAATGTAGAGGCACATACTATAAGTTTAGATAAATTATTTGAGACATTCTCATCGACATTAAATAAATTTGATGACGAACACGGATTTGCAAATTCAAGAGCAAGACTGAGAATGACAACTCTTTATCAGGTAGCAGCTGCCAACAAAGGAATAGTTGTTGGAACAGGTAATAAAGTAGAGGATTTTGGAGTTGGATTTTATACAAAATATGGAGATGGAGGTGTTGATATTTCACCAATAGCAGATTGTAACAAAACTGAAGTTTGGGAAATTGGAAGAGAACTTGGAATATTACAAGAGATTATCGATGCTGCTCCAACAGATGGTCTTTGGGATGATGGAAGAACTGATGAAGGTCAGTTGGGTTTTGATTATCAAGCTTTAGAAGATGCAATGAAGAATCCTAATTCTCCACATAAAGCAGAATACGAAAAAATTCGAAAACAAAATATGCATAAAATGGAGCCTATTCCAGTATGCAAAATTCCTAGTTAATCAATTAGATTAACAAATCATCAAATAAGGTATATTTCTTAATCAAGTGAAATGGATATTTTTTTAACAAACAATTTAACGAATAAAAAAGAGCAATTCATACCGATACAAAAAGAAAATATTGGTATGTATGTTTGTGGACCGACAGTTTATGATGATCCACATATTGGGAATGCAAGACCACTAGTTATTTTTGATATTCTTTATAAGATTTTAAAAAATAGTTTTTCAAAAGTCACATATGTAAGAAACATCACAGATATTGATGATAAAATTATTTTATCTTCACAAAAACTCAAAATATCAACAAAGGAGTTAACTGAAAAAATAACTAAAAGTTTTTTTGAAGACTGTAAATTTTTAAATTGTGAAGATCCCACTCATCAGCCAAAAGCGACAGAGCATATAAATCTAATGATTCAAATGATTAACCATTTGATTAAAAAAGGTTATGCTTATGAGAACAATAAACATGTCTATTTTGAAGTAAAAAAATTTTCTGAGTATGGAAAATTGTCAAATAAAAAGTTAGAGGATTTAATTGCAGGATCAAGAGTTGAAATAAGTGACAATAAAAGAAACTCTGAGGATTTTGTGTTATGGAAGCCATCAATTAAAGATGAACCTTCTTGGGACTCTCCTTGGGGACCTGGTAGACCAGGTTGGCATTTAGAATGTTCTGCTATGTCAAAAAAACTTTTAGGTGATAAATTTGATATACATGGCGGTGGTATTGATTTAATTTTTCCTCACCACGAAAATGAAATTGCTCAATCTAGATGTGCTAATGATACAGATGTTTTTGCTAACTTTTGGATCCACAATGCCTTTATAACAATGTCGAATGAAAAAATGGCTAAGTCTCAAGGTAATATTTTAAAAATAAAAGATTTTAGAAAAAAAATGAGTGGTCAAATAATCAGGTTAGCACTGATGAGTGCACATTACAGACAACCCTTAGATTGGAACGATAAATTATTAATTGATTGTGAAAATACTTTAGATAAGTGGTATCGAATAAAATTAGATAATTTCAAAACTGTAAAAATCCCTGATGAAATATTGAAACCTTTATATGAAGATTTAAATACTCCAGGTTATATTGCTAATCTTCATGGTTTGTATGAAAAAGCAATTAAAGGTGATAACAAAGATTTATTTATTTCAGCATGCAGATTTATTGGTTTACTAAATGAAACAAGTGAGCAGTGGCATAACTATAAAAAAAATAGAGTTTCATTAAGTGAGCCTGAAATTGAAAAAATGTTAAACTTAAGAGATAAAGCTAGAGAAAATAAGGATTATAAAGAGGCTGATCGAATTAGAGATGAACTTTCAGACAAAGGTGTTTTAATAGAGGACAAAAATGGTAGAACACTGTGGAAATTTAAATGAGCAAAGAAAGATTATACATATTTGATACAACACTTCGAGATGGAGCTCAAACCCAAGGTGTGCATTTTTCAATTGATGAAAAAACAAAGATTGCACATGCTTTAGATGATCTTGGTGTAGATTATATTGAAGGAGGTTGGCCAGGTGCTAATCCGTCTGATACAGAATTTTTTCAGAAAGGTTTAGAACTAAAAAACTCTACCTTTACTGCATTTGGAATGACAAAAAAAGTAGGACGAAGTGCTGAAAATGATCCGGGTTTGTCAGCAATTTTAAATTCTAATACTAAATCTGTTTGTTTAGTTGGAAAGTCTTGGGATTTCCATGTTGATGTTGCTTTAGGAATATCTAAAGAAGAAAATTTAGACAACATTAAAGAAACAACAAAGCATTTTGTAAAAAATAATAAAGAGTTCATGTTTGATGCAGAACATTTCTTTGATGGCTATAAGGCAAACCCTTTATATGCTTTAGCTTGTATCAAAGCTGCTTATGAAAATGGAGCTAAATGGATAGTTTTATGTGATACTAATGGCGGCACACTTCCACATGAAGTAACAAAGATAGTAAAAGAAATTTCAGAACACATACCTGGTGAAAACTTAGGTATTCATGCACATAATGATACTGGTAATGCTGTTGCAAATTCAATAGCAGCTGTTTTATCAGGAGCGAGACAAATTCAAGGTACTATAAATGGCTTAGGTGAAAGATGTGGTAATGCTAATTTAATGTCTATTATTCCAACTTTTCATCTTAAGAAAGAGTTATCAGATAAATTTGAAATTAGTATAAAAGAAAAAAATATTAAACTTATAACACAATGTTCTAGGTTGCTTGATGAGATACTAAATAGAAAACCAAATAAACATTTACCATACGTTGGTGCTGCTGCGTTTTCACACAAGGGCGGTTTACATGTATCTGCTGTTCAAAAAGATCCTAAAACTTATGAGCATATAAATCCTGAAGATGTTGGTAATAATAGAAATATAGTTGTTTCTGATCAGTCAGGTAAATCAAATATTTTGTCTAGACTGAAAACAATTGGAATTGATATTAAGGAAAACGATCCAAAAGTTAAAAAACTATTAGAAGAAGTTAAAGATAGAGAGTTCATTGGTTATAGTTATGATGGAGCTGATGCATCTTTTGAATTACTAGCCAGAAGAGTAATGGGAGAAATTCCAAGATATATCTCAATTAAAGAATATGACGTTTCAGTCTCAAAAAACAATCAAGATAAGATAGTTTCTAGAGCAAAAGCAAAATTGGAAGTTGATGGTGAACAAATAGTCTGCGAAGGTGAGGGTAATGGACCTGTTCATGCTTTAGACAACGCTATAAGAAAAAATGTTACAAAATTAGAAAAATATTCTGAATATTTAAAAGATTTAAAACTAGTTGACTATAAAGTAAGAATTTTAAATACAGGAACTGAAGCTACCACTAGAGTATCTATTGAAAGTACAGACTCCCAAGGAAAGAATTGGTTTACAATCGGCGTATCACCAAACATAATTGATGCATCATTTAAAGCTCTTATTGATAGTTTAGATTTCAAATTATTTAAAGACAAAGCCCCCGCAAGTAAATAAATGAAAATTAAAAAGTTCTCTTTGAAACCTGTTGATATTGAAAGCAGGGTAGGAGCAGAACCTGTCGTTTGTTACCCAAATGATAGTATAGATAATAATCTTGAAATATTACATGAAGCGAGAAAACATATTAAACAAATTGATGAAGTTATAGTCCCTCCAAGAGATGCTAAAACTTTCAATGTTAAATCAGGTAATTTTTTTAGAATTGAAAGTATTGAAGGTCCACAAGTAGGAGATTTAAATATATTTCAAGCTGATAATTTAAATGAAAAGTTTTATTCTGGAAAAACTAGAGCTCTCTACGGAACACATATTTCAGTTGGAGACAAAATGTTTAGCAGTTTCCCATATTTAAGATCATTGGCAACAATTACGTGGGATACGTTAGATTGGTATGGTTATGATAAAGATGGGGGCTCGGTTCATGATGTTATCGGCACTAGATGTGATCCTTATACTTACAAGCTAACTTCAAACAACGATTACCATTATTGTTGTCATTCAAATTTAACGAGAGCTTTAGTTAAGGAAAAGAATATCAAAGTAGATGAGGCAGAAAAAATTGTGCACGATGTATTAAATGTATTTATGCTTACTGGTTTTACCAATAATACTAAGCAATATTTTATGAAATCAAGCCCGGTTAGACCTGGCGATTATTTAGAATTTTTTGCTGAGACTGATCTGCTAGGAGCCTTATCTGCATGTCCCGGTGGTGATTGCGGTTCTGAACATTCATCTGATGTAGCAAAATGTTATCCACTAAAAGTTTCTATTTGGGATGTAGATAAAAAATTTTTGGAAGGTATAAAAATTGCTAAGATATCATCTTATAATAGAAACCATGGTCTGACTGATTAACATGTCAAAAAATAATATTTCATTTATTTTACATAAGCCGCAGTTGTCAGAAAATATCGGTGCATGTGCAAGAGCAATAAAAAATTTTAGCTTTAAAAAGTTAATTTTAATAAATCCTAAGCCTATTTTTCCAAATGATAAAATTTTTGCCACATCAGTAGGCGCAAAAAATATTATTAATCAAAGTAAAGTATATGAGAATATTGAAAAGGCACTCAAAGATATTGATATTGTAATTGCGACCTCAGCGCGATTTAGAAATAAAAATATAAAACATATAAATCTAGATGATTTGAAGAAAATAGATTTTAAAAAAAAAGTTGGTTTTTTATTTGGATCTGAAGCCTCAGGTCTTTCAAATGAAGAGGTTAGTTATGCTAATTACACTTTACAAATTCCAACTAATCCAGAATTTAAGTCATTAAATCTTTCTCATAGTTTAATTATTATAGCTCAAGTAGTCTCTAGTATGATTAAAATGAGAACCAAACCATTTCAAAAATCAAAAAAAGTTAAACCAGCATCAAAAAAAGAAATACAATCAATGATAAACTTGTGTTTAACTAATTTAGAAGACATTAATTTTTTTAAACCAAAGGAAAAGAAACCAGTAATGTTACAGAATTTAAGAAACATTTTTTATAAAATGGAATTATCCGATAAAGAAACACGTATTTTATCAAGCGTATTTGCAAGTTTGGGTAAAAAACGTTGATTGACAAAATAATGTGTAAGTTTATAAGACCCAATATTAAATGACAAAAAGATTAAACTCTAAACATAAAGTTGATAGAAGATTAAAAGTGAATCTTTGGGGAAGGCCAAAAAGTCCTTTTAATACCAGAGCTTACGGACCAGGACAGCACGGTCAAACCAAAACATCTAAACCCTCAGACTACGGTATTCAGCTTCAGGCAAAGCAGAAGTTAAAAGCTTATTATGGTAATATCAACGAGAGACAATTCAGAAATATTTATAAAAAAGCTAGCATGTTAAAAGGGGATACAAGCGAAAACCTAATTGGTTTATTGGAAAGAAGATTAGATGCGGTTATATACAGAGCGAAATTTGCAACAACGATCTTTTCTGCACGTCAACTTATTAATCATGGTCATGTAAGAGTAAATGGAAAAAAAGTCAACATTTCGAGTTATTCAGTTAAGGAAGAGGATACGATTGAGATTAGAGATAAGTCTAAGCAATTAGCAATAGTTGATATAGCTTTGGCAAATAAAGAGAGAGAAACTCCAGAATACATTCAAATGGATGAAAAGAATAAAAAATTTAAATTCATAAGAGTACCAAAGTTTGAGGAAGTTCCTTATCCAATCGTTATGGAACCAAACTTAGTAATCGAATATTATTCTAGATAGATTTACTTTTTATATTTTACGCCCTTATCATCAAAGACTTTTTTTAATTCACCATTTTCATACATTTCTTTAACAATATCACAACCACCAACGAATTCTTTTTTAACATATAATTGCGGTATTGTTGGCCAATCACTGAAAGTCTTTATACCCTCTCTTAAAGATTGATCTTCTAAAACATTAACTCCTTTATAATTTACTTCTAAGATTTTAAGTAAATTTGCTACTGCCATTGAAAATCCACATTGTGGAGCATCAGGCGTTCCCTTCATAAATAAACAAACATCATTATTATCGATGTGATTTTGAATTAAATTTTTAATTTGATCGTCCATTATTGCTCCTTTGTTTTTATCGCTAGGGCGTGAAGTTCATTTCCCATTTTACCTTTTAAGGAATTGTATACCATTTTATGTTGCTCAATTTTACTTTTACCACTAAATTTAGAGGAAGTAATAGTTGCAGAATAATGGTTTCCGTCACCAGCTAAATCTTGTATTTCAACTAATGCGTCCGGTAAAGCTTCTTTTATATGCTTTTCAATCTCTTTTAAATCCATTGCCATAATTAATTCATGTAGTTAGATAACCAATTAGTATTATAAGCTTTTAATTCGTCAATTGTAACTTTTGTCTTCTCATTGATAATCATATTTTTATCAGTAATTCTACCAAATTTATCAAAGTGAACAGAATTTTTGTTTAAAATACTTTCAACTTTTTTTAAATTTTTAGGCTCGATTTCTATAACATATCTACCTTGATCTTCAGAAAATAAATACTCAATTTCGCTCATAAAATATTTAGGTTTATCAAATTCAATACCTATATTTCCCTTTATACACATTTTACTTACAGCTGTAATTATTCCTCCGACAGATACATCATGGGCACTCCTAATAAGATTATTTTTGATAAGTTGAAGAATTGTTTCACCATTATTTTTTTCATTGAAGAGATTTATTTCAGGTGGTGGTCCATTCTTTTCATTTAATATATTTCTTGCAAAAAGACTTTGATCGATGTGACCTTCAGTTTTACCAATTATTAAGACAAGATTATCAATTTCTTTAAAATCCATAGTGATCATTTGTTTGTAATCTTTTATCAGACCCACACCACCAATTGAGGGTGTTGGTTTAATCCCAATTTCTTTTGTTTGGTTGTAAAATGATACATTTCCAGAAACGACTGGAAATTTTAAATATTCACAAGCTTCACCTATTCCCTGAACACATTCAACAAATTCCCCCATATTTTCTTCTTTCTCTGGACTTCCAAAGTTCAAACAATTTGTTATAGCGATCGGAGTTGCTCCAACAGAAATAAGATTTCTCCAACTTTCACAAACAACTTGTTTTCCACCTGTAAGAGGATGCGCCCAACAATAAATAGCTGAAGAGTCGACAGTTGCAGCTACTGCCTTATCGGTTCCATGAACTCTCACCACACCAGAATCACCACCCGGTTTTTGTATTGTATCACCCATCACGGTGTGATCATATTGTTGCCAGATCCATTCTTTACTACAAACATTAGGATTTGATAAAATTTTATTTAAAACTTCTTTGATTTTAAATTTTTTAAATTCCTCTTTTTTGACTAAATTTTTTTTAGGTAGCTTAGTTTTTTTCCATTTTCGATCATACATTGGAGAATTTTCAACTAAAGTATTAATTGGAATGCTAGCTACTTGTTTTTCGTCATAAAATAAATCAATATTTTTGGAGTTGGTTGTTTTACCAATGATAGCAAAATCTAAATCCCATTTATCAAATATTTTTTTTGCTAAATCTTCTTTTCCATTTTCTAAAACAATCAACATTCTTTCTTGGCTTTCAGAGAGCATAATTTCGTAAGGTGTCATTTTGCTTTCTCTACATGGAACTTTATTTAGATTTAATTCAATTCCCAAATTACCTTTTGAAGCCATTTCGATGCTTGACGATGTAAGACCTGCTGCACCCATGTCTTGTATTGCAATAATTGAGTCTCCGGCCATCAATTCTAGACAAGCCTCAAGTAAAAGCTTTTCTGTAAAAGGATCTCCAACTTGAACAGTTGGTTTTTTTTCTTCAATTTTTTCATCAAAACTAGCAGACGCCATACTTGCTCCATGAATACCATCTCGTCCAGTTTTTGAACCAACGTAAATAACAGGTTTGTTAAGACCAGCAGCTTTTGAATAAAAAATTTTATTTTTCTTAACTAATCCAAGAGTCATTGCATTGACTAAAATGTTGCCATTGTAAGAACTATCAAAAGAAGTTTGCCCTGCAATAGTTGGAACACCCATGCAATTTCCATAACCTCCGATTCCATGAACAACTCCTCTTAAAAGATTTTTTGTTTTTTTGTGTTGTGAAGATCCAAAATGAATCGAGTTTAAATTTGCAATTGGTCTTGCACCCATTGTAAATACATCCCTCATTATACCACCCACACCAGTGGCTGCTCCTTGATAGGGTTCAATAAATGATGGATGATTATGACTTTCAATTTTGAAAACGATTGCATCTCCATCTTCAATATCAATCACACCTGCATTTTCTCCTGGTCCTTGAATTACTTTTTTTCCAGATGTTGGCAATTTTTTTAAATGAAGTCTTGATGATTTATAGGAACAGTGTTCATTCCACATTGCAGAGAAAATTCCAAGTTCAGTTAGATTAGGAACTCTTTTTAGTAGATCACAAATTTTTTTATATTCCTCTTTTTTTAATCCATGATCTATAGCTATCTGTTCGTTAACTTCCATTATTTAATATTATTTAAAAGATTTTTAAAAAAAAAGGATCCATCTTCCCCAGATAAACTTTTATCTATCATCCTTTCAGGATGAGGCATCATTCCCAAAACATTTTTCTCTTTATTAAAAATACCAGCAATATTATTTAATGATCCATTTGGATTATATTTCTCATCAGTATTTCCATCATTGTTACAATAATAAATAGCTACCTGGTTGTTATCATCAATTTCCTTTAGTTGATCATTGGTACAAAAATAATTTCCCTCATTGTGAGCAATATGAAACTCAAATACATCTTTATCTAAATTTTTAAAATATTGATTGTCTTTATTATCAATTTTTACAAAAACATTTTTACAAATAAATTCTAAGTATTTATTTCTCAATAAAACTCCTGGGACCAAACCTGTTTCAACCAATATCTGAAAACCATTACAAATCCCCATAACTAAACCACCTGATTTTGCAAAATTGATTACTGATTGCATTATCTTAGATTTAGAAGCCATGCTTCCACATCTCAAATAATCGCCATATGAAAATCCCCCTGGAAGTACTACCAAATCAGATTTAGGTAATTCATTATCGTTATGCCAGACCATTTTATTTTTAAAACCAAACTTACTCAGTGCGACGTGCATATCTCTGTCACAATTTGAACCTGGAAAAGTAATTACTGCTGATTTCATTAATTATTGTATCTCAATAATCTTATAATTCTCTATTACAAGATTCGCTAAGAGCTTGTTACACATATCTTCAACAATTTTTTGAGCTTTCTTTGGATCATTTTCTTTTACATCAATTTCAAAATATTTTCCTTGTCTAACTTCATTAACATCCTTAAATCCCATTCCATCTAAGGTCTGGTGAATAACTTTTCCTTGCGGATCCAGAACATCTTTTTTTAAAGTGATAATTGCAGAAACCTTCATTTACTCTTTTTTTTAACTGAAGATAATTTTGTAACATTGACTGCAGTAACATTGGATTGTTCATGTAAAATTCCCAATCTTTTTGCGACTTCAGTATATGCTGGTATTAAATCTCCTAAATCTTTTCTGAATCTATCTTTATCTAATTTTTTTTCTGTAACAGAGTCCCATAATCGGCAAGTATCTGGACTAATTTCATCAGCTAAAATAACCTCATTTTTACTGTTTATTTTTATTCTTCCAAACTCAAGTTTGAAGTCTATCAACTTGATACCAACGCCTCTAAACATACCAATCATGAAATCGTTAATTCTTAAGATCATTTTTTTTACTTTTTCAATTTCTTTTTTTGAGGCCCACTCAAAAGCATAGATATGATCTTCTGCTATTAAGGGGTCTCCAAGTTCGTCATCCTTTAAACAGTATTCAATTAGGGGTTCTTTAAGAACTGTTCCATCTTCAATTCCAAGTCTTTTCGTTAAAGAACCGGTAGCAACATTTCTCACAACAAACTCAATAGGAATAATTTCTACCAATTTGATTAATTGTTCTCTCATATTTAATCTTTTTACTAAATGATTTTTAATTCCTATTTGAGACAGATTAGAAAGTATGTGTTCTGAAATACGATTATTCAATACACCTTTTCCCTCTATGGTGCTTTTTTTCTGATTATTAAAAGCAGTAGCGTCGTCTTTAAAATATTGGATAACTAAATTTTTATCAGAAGAAGCATAAATGATTTTTGCTTTACCCTCGTATAATTTTTTACCTTTTTTCATTATCTGAATACTCTTTTAAATATTAAGTTCACATTCTTAAAATGTTTAGCGTAACTAAAAACTGATTGTAATTTTTTTGGTGAAATCTTACTCATTATATATCTGTCGGTCTGAATGACGCTATATAAGTCCAAATCTTCTGCAAAACATTTTTTTGCATAATTTTGAATCATCCTATAAGACTTTTCTCTACTTAATCCAGTTTTAGTTAATTCTAACATTAATTCTTGAGAAAAAATTAATCCTTTTGTTAGATTTAAATTTTGTAACATTTTTTTTGGATAAACAATCATATTATCCAATATATTAGCCAGCCTTACTAAAGCGAAATCAAGCGTAATGTTTGCATCTGGCCCTATATTTCTCTCTACACTTGAATGTGAAATATCTCTTTCATGCCATAAAGCAATATTTTCTAAGGCAGGTACAACTGCACTTCTTACCATCCTTGATAAGCCTGTAAGATTTTCACTTAAGATAGGATTTTTTTTATGTGGCATCGCTGAGGATCCTTTTTGATTTTTTGAAAAATATTCTTGTAATTCGTACACCTCTGTTCGTTGAAGATGCCTTATTTCTGTAGCAACTCTCTCAATGGATCCAGCAATAATTCCTAAGACTGAAAAATAAAAAGCATGACGATCACGAGGAATTACTTGAGTTGATATTGGTTCAACTTTTAATCCAAGCCTTTTAGCAACATGTTGTTCGACCTTTGGAGAAATATTTGCAAAAGTCCCCACTGCTCCTGATATTGCACATGTAGAAATCTCATCAATTGCATCGATTAATCTTTTTTTATTTCTTTTAAACTCCTCATAAAAAGATGCTAATTTAAGACCAAATGTAATTGGTTCAGCATGTATACCGTGACTTCTTCCCATACAAGGAGTAAATTTATATTTACGTGCTTGTTTTTTTAGTACTTTTAAAATTTGATCTAGATCTTTGACAAGAATTTTTCCCGATTGAACTAATTGAATATTAAAACTTGTATCTAAAACATCAGACGATGTCATCCCTTGATGGAGATACCTTGCTTTCAATCCAGCTTTTTCGGTTACAGAGGTTAAAAAAGCAATCACATCATGTTTAACCTGACTTTCTATTTGATGAATTCTTTTGACATTAATTCTTGCTTTTTTTCTAACCGTTGAGGAAACTCCTTTTGGAATTTGGTTTAACTTCTCCATTGCTTGCGCTGCAGCAATTTCTACATCAAGCCAAATCTTATACTTATTTTCTTCAGACCATATGTCTGTTAATTCTTTACGAGAGTATCTTTTTATCATTAATTGTATGGTGGTTTAGAATATCCTTTAGCAGATTCTGTAAAGATTTCATAACCATTTTCAGTTATTCCTATTGTATGCTCGAATTGTGCTGATAAAGATTTATCTTTTGTAACAGCAGTCCAACCGTCGTTTAAAACTTTAGTATCAAATTTCCCAGCATTTATCATTGGCTCTATTGTAAAAGTCATACCTGGTCTTAATTCCATGCCAGTATTTTTATTACCATAGTGTAAAATATTAGGTGCTTCATGAAACACTGTACCAATTCCATGACCGCAAAAATCTCTTACGACTGAAAAACCTCTTTGTTCGACATAGGATTGAATTTCGTACCCAATGTCACCAAGTTTAATACCTGGTTTAAGGATTTTAATTGCTTTCATCATTCCTTCATAAGTAGCATCAATTAAATTATTTAATTTTACTGATGTTTTGCCAACACAAAACATTCTACTAGTATCCCCATAATGATTATCAATGATTGCAGTAACATCTACATTTAAAGCATCACCATCTTGTAAAATTCTATCTTCCGAAGGTATACCATGACAGACAACATGATTTAAAGACGTACAAAGTGATTTTTCAAACCCTCTATAAAAAAGTGGAGCAGAGTGACCTCCGTTATCTCTTATAAATTCATAGCCAAGCTTATCTATGAAGCTTGTTGTAACACCTTCTTTAATATTTTCAGTGAGCATATCTAAAGTTTTTGCAGCAAGGTTTCCTGCAATTCTCATTTTTTCAAACTTTTCAGAATAATTATTCATTAATAATTCTTAATTTTTTTTCGATCAAAATTTTTTTTGAACTAATTTTACATCTATATGCTAAAAAATTTAATCCTGCTTTTTTAGCTAACTGATAATTATTATAATATTCTGGGTCTATGTCTTTTGCTATTTTAAAGTTTTCCATATTTTGTATTTGAACTAGAAAAATTAAGTATGTTTTATAACCTTTTTTTATGGCATCAATAAGGGTGAGTAAATGTTTTGATCCTCTTGAGGTAATTGCATCAGGAAATTCAGCAGTTTTCTTATCACGAAAAAGTGTTACGTTTTTTACCTCTATAAAGATCTTTTTATTATTTTTTTCAGTTAAAAAGTCGAATCTTGTCTCTTTATTGAAAAAAACCTCTGGTTTGATTATTTCATTATTTTTTAACTCACTTATAAGATTTTCTTTAAGACCATTATGAACAATTTTGTTAGCTAAATGGGTATTAACCCCAACAAGATTTCCCTTAGCTTTTAAAATTTGAAGCGTGTATTTTAACTTCCTCTTTGGATCATCATTTTTTAAAAGATAAGCCTCATTTCCCTCATCTAACAAACCTTTCATAGATCCAGTATTAGGACAATGTGCCGTAACTACTTGATTATCTAATTTAACATCAACAAAAAAACGTTTATATCTTTTGATTAATTTGCCTTTTATTAAAGACTTGGTAAATTCCATTTTCAAATTATACATATAATAATGAGTAAAAACAAAAAAGTTAATGCTGCAATTTTGATAATTGGTAATGAAATTTTATCAGGAAGAACTCAAGACACAAATACTAGCACATTAGCTCTTTGGCTTAATTCAATCGGCATAAAAGTAAATGAAGTAAGAGTTATTCCTGATGTAGAAACAACAATTGTTGACACTCTTAATGTTTTGAGAAAATCCAATGATTATGTTTTTACAACTGGGGGAATCGGTCCTACGCATGATGATATTACTGCACAATCCGTTTCAAAAGCTTTCAATCGAAAATATGAGATACATAAAGAGGCCTTTAATATTTTAGATACTTATTATAAAAAAGGAGAATTCAATAAAGGCAGACAAAGAATGGCATGGATGCCAGAAAACGCAGAATTAATTTTAAATCCAACAAGTGGTGCTCCAGGTTTTAGTGTTGAAAATGTATTTTGTTTACCAGGTGTGCCATCAATTATGAAGTCCATGTTAGGAGGATTGAAGAATAAATTAGCTGGCGGAGAACCAATTTTGAGTCATACAATTAATTTAAGAACAGTTGAAAGTGAAATTGCTAATTCTTTGATGAAAGTTCAAGATCAAAATCAAGATGTTGAAATTGGAAGTTATCCCTTTTTTCATGCCGGTAAGCTTGGTGTATCGATTGTTTTGAGATCTGAAAATCAATCTAAAATTGACTACTGCAACACTCAAATCCTAAAATTTATAAAAGAAAAAGATATCGAAATTGTAGAGAGATAAATGCTTTACTTTGCTTACGGTAGTAATCTTCATCATATTCAAATGAAAAGAAGATGTAAGGATAGCATTTTTCTTAAAAAGATAGATTTAAAAGATTTCAGATTAACTTTTCGAAGTAAATATAGAGCAGCTGATATTGAACCTAAAAAAAATTCAATGGTTCCAGGTGGTTTATTTGAAATATCAAAGAGTGATGAAAAAAAACTAGATATTTATGAAGACTTTCCAATTTTATATAAAAAATATTATTTTTTATATGAGGAAAAAAAAATAATGACTTATACCATGACTAAAAAAACACCTTTTAGATTTCCAACAGAAAGATATTTAAATGTAGTCAAGCGTGGGTACAAAGATTGTAAACTTGATTTAAAATTTTTGGAAAAAGCTCTTATTAAATAAATATTTTTCAACCAACAATTAAAGTATCTTTGGATCCACCACCTTGTGAACTATTTACAATAGTACTACCTTTTCTTAAAGCTACTCTTGTTAGTCCGCCTGAAGTTACATAATTTGATTTTCCTGTTAAAACGAACGGCCTTAAATCAACATGTCTTGGCTCGATATTATTATTAGTTATAGTTGGACCAGTTGATAACACTTCTAGTGGTTGAGCAATAAATTCTCTTGGATTTTTTAAAATTTTCTGTCTTACCTCTTCGATCTCTTTTTTTGGCGCTTTGGGTCCTATCATTAAACCATAGCCACCTGAAGCATTTGCCGGTTTTACAACTAACTTAGATAGATTTTCTAAAACATATTTTTTTTGATCTTCTTCATGACATAAATAGGTTTCAACTTGATTTAATAAAGGTTGTTCACCTAGATAATAAGTAATCATTCTATTTACATACGAATAGACAACTTTGTCATCTGCAACACCCGTTCCTATTGCATTTAAGATACCAACATTTTTTTTTAACCAGCATTTAAATAAACCTGGAACTCCAATCAAAGAATCTTTGTTAAATACCTTGGGATCTAGAAAGCTGTCATCAAGTCTTCTATATATACAGTCAACTTTAAGAGGCCCCTTAACAGTTTTCATATAAACATTATCATCTTCAACAAAAAGGTCTTTACCTTCAACTAAAGCAATTCCCATTTGCTCTGCTAAGAATGAATGTTCAAAGTAAGCCGAATTATAAATTCCCGGAGTTAAAACGACCATGTGAGGATTGGCTGTTTTTTTTGGAATACACTCAACCATACAATTGTATAATTTATTTGTGTACTGGTGAATTGATGAAACTTTATATCTAGAAAATAGTTCTGGAAAAACATCCATCATAACCATTCTATTCTCAAGCATATAAGAGACACCTGATGGTACTCTTAAATTATCCTCAAGAACTAAATATTCTCCGTTTTTATTTCTTATTAAATCGATCCCAGATATATTAGACCAAGCTTTAAACTTTGGTGAAAACCCTTCACACTGTTTTATATAATAGGGAGATTTTAAAATTAAGTCTGCGGGTACTATCTTGTCTTTAAAAATTTTTTTTTGATTGTAGATATCATCAATAAAAAGATTAAGAGCTTTGGCTCTTTGTTTTAAACCTTTTGAAATTTTATTCCAAACAGGTTTTGGTATTATTCTTGGAATAATATCTAAAGGCCATTTTTTTTCTTCGGCTCTATTATTTGCAGCGTAAACTCTAAAATTTATTCCCCTGGCGCTTATTGTACTCTGACAATTTTTTTCAATTTCTTGCAGTTTCTTTTTGCCGTACTTTTCTAAAATACCAGATATTATTTTTGCGTGTTTTCTTAATTTGTTGTCCGGTGTAAAATAACCATCATATGCATTTTTGGCGTTGTAATCTTTCCATAATTTAGAGGCCATAAAATATCTTCAAATTTTAAATTAATTAATTCAATTGTATAATTGTTATACCTGTTATGTAAGAAATAGATTATACATAATGCAAATTTAAAAATATTGCTTAAAAATAATGACTTATTGTATTGGTATAAAAGCAAATGATGGTCTAGTTTTTGCATCAGACTCAAGAACTAATGCAGGATTAGATAATGTAAATATTTACTCCAAGATGTTTACTTATGATGTTGGTGATAGAACAATAATTATTGTTACCTCTGGGAATTTAGGCACTTCAC
Organism: uncultured Pelagibacteraceae bacterium; assembly: GCA_902570915.1. Lineage (GTDB taxonomy): Bacteria > Pseudomonadota > Alphaproteobacteria > Pelagibacterales > Pelagibacteraceae > Pelagibacter. Next base: position 92,994 of record CACGAB010000001.1, read on the forward strand.
AAGCAGTATATAAATCTATTGAAAAAGATTTAGAGGACACATCTGGAAAACTTAATTTAAACACTTGTAAAGATTTTGACCAAATAGCTTCTTACGTTGGATCACTAAATGTAAAACATTCAATGCCAAAAGGCATAAATACAGATACAGTTTTGCTTGGTTCAACTTTTATAGTTGGTGGACAAATTAAAGATCAACCGATGGAACTTTACCTAGTTTACCCGCAAGGTAATTATATCAAACCAGCAGACAGTAAACCTTATTTAGTAATTGGTGAGGTTAAATATGGTAAACCAATTTTAGATAGAGTTATAAAACCTGATGTGTCTATTGGAGATGCTTCTAGATGTGCTTTGATTTCAATCGACTCTACTTTAAAAAGTGACTTAACTGTTGGGCCACCAATTGATTTCGTGGTTTATAAAAAAAATGGATATAAAATTCTTTCACAAAAATGTTTGAATATTGCTGATGATGAATATTCTAAAGTATGCAATCAATGGTCGGATGGTATATTTAAAATTTTCAACTCTTTTCCAAGATTTGATTGGGAAAAATAATTTATCTATTAGATAACCAGATTGTTTGACAAGGATCTAGTTTAATTCTTTTATCAAGTGTAAAAAATATTTTACTCCCTAATAAGTCTTTATATTTTAAAAACTTTTTATTTAATTTGAAATATTGCAATTCTGAAGAGAGATTTGTTATGCAAATTATAGTTTGTTTTTTATCAATACTTTCTCTTTTAAAAGAAAATATTTTTGGTCCAAGATTAATATTTTCTCTATTTGCGTTTGGATGAAAAGCTTTCTGCTTTTTTTTGACACTTAATAGATTGGAAATCTTTTTATAAAAATAACTTTCTTTAGAATCTTTATTATTAAGTTTGTTTGAAATATTTTTTAAATTCCATTTATATCTATTAACATCTCGATTATTACCGGTAATTACAAATTTTGCTTCATCATTGGACGTACCAAACATGGAGTTGAAATAAATCGCAGGCACTCCTTCGAATGCAATCATAATTGAATGAGCAGAAATATATCTTTCAAATGCAAACTTACCATTATCATAATTTGTTTTTTTTAGAGCATCAAATACTGTTATATTTGCCTCATAAACCTTTTTTGATTTATTTTGAATTCTTCTATAAGAAAACTTTGATCCATTTTTTTTTAACCTGTTAAGAAAATCTTTTAAAACTTTGTTACTTAATAATCCTTCTGTGGGTCTCATTCCAATTCCATCATGAGATGCAATGAAATTTAAATAACAGTTTCCATTTTTACTTTTTGGAAGTTTTTTACTCCAACTATAAAGATACGAATTGTTTTCAAATAAAAAAGCATGGATTAATAAAGGTGGTAAGGAAAAATTATATATCCAGTTAGCTTCATCATTTTTTCCAAAGTAACTTAAATTTTCTTTTTCAGGCAAGTTTGTTTCTGTAACTATTAAGGTTTGGGTATTAAGTAAGCCAGAAATCATTCTTAGGAGTTTTATGATTTCATGTGTTTTACTTAAGTTAATACATTTTGTTCCACTTTCTTTCCAAAGATAAGCAATTGCATCTAACCTAAAAATAGTTACTCCATGATTAATTAGATTAATCATGATCTTTATAAAGCGTAATAACACTGCTGGGTTTTTAAAATTTAAATCTAATTGGTCAGGACTGAAGGTTCGCCAAAGATAATCAGTTTTGTTAAAAATATTTATTTTTTTTAAAAGTTTATGATCTCTTGGTCTTACAACTTTTGAGGTATTAAATTTAGAGTCTACAGTTAAAAAATAATCTTTACCGGGTCTTTTTGCTTTTAAAAAATTTTTAAACCACAAACCTCTTGCAGATGAATGATTAATGACAATATCTGCCATGATATCACTTTTTTTTGAAAAATTTTTTATATCCGACCAATTGCCAAGCTTAGCATCTATTTTATAATGATCTTTTACTGCAAAGCCACTATCACTGCTTGATGGATAAAATGGTAGAAAGTGAACAGTGTTAAAATTTTTACTTAATCTTTTTTGAAAGAAGTTTTTGAATACCTTAATTGAATGTTTTTGATTTTGGGCAAAAATGCTATCACCATAGCATATAAGCATTGAGGTTTTTTCGGTTATATTCTTTATCTTTTTTTTATTTTTTTGGTTGAATTGGTTTAAAAGTTGTACAACTTTGCTAGTATAAAAATTAACATCTTCTTTGTTGCAGTGTAATTGATAAATATTATTTAGCTTAGAGTAGATCTTTTTTTGATTTGTTTTGGATAACATTAACTGTATTTTTTGTTATCCTCATTAACAACTCTTTCTAATCTTCCTAAAAAATCAGGTATTGCACTTTTAACTCTACTCCATGTAGGTATAAAAGGTGTATCCATTGGATTAAGAATAAATGCTTCTCCAGCCTTCATTATATTTACAGCAAATAATTCGACAGCTTTTTCTTCTGTATGTGAGTCAAATTTTAATCCGTTCATGTATGCATCACTTCGATAAATATCAATTAAATCTAAAGCAGATCTATAATAAGTTGCTTTTAGAGATCTAAATTTTTCTCTACTAAATGTATTACCTTGAGTAGCTAATTTTTTAATAAATGTTTTTATTATATCAATGGACATTCTAGATAAACCTTTGGTTTCATCGTCGCTAGATAAAATTTGATGTTTGTGATCATAAGTATCAGCTAAATCGACCTGACAAATATTTTGCGGTGAAAAACTTCTTTGCATTTCAGATAAAATACCAACTTCAATACCCCAATCAGAAGATATCCTTAATTCTGGTAAAACATTCCGTCTAAAAGAGAATTCACCAGCCAAAGGATACTTAAAAGACTTCATAAACTCTAAATAGCTACTAGCACCAATAGTCTTCTCGAGAGCAGTTAGCAAAGGAAAAACAAGTAATCTTGCAACTCGGCCGTTCATTTTTCCGTTAGCAACTCTTGGATAATATCCTTTACAAAATTCAAAATTAAAAAGAGGGTTTACAACTGGGTAAAAAAGTTTAGCTAACATTCTTCTATCATAGGTTTTTATATCACAATCATGCAAGGCAACAGAACGTGCAGTATCTCTTGCAATAGACATACCAATGCAATACCAAACATTTCTTCCTTTACCGAGTTCACTTGGTGCAAGATCTTTTTTCTTTAATTCTTTATCAAGTTTTTTTAGTCCAGGTCCATCGTTCCACAAAAGAGAAAAGGGTGCTTTTAGTTTTTTGAAAAACTTCCAAGCTTTTTTTGCTTGATTTTCGTTGGCTTTATCAAGACCAACTATAATATGATCTAAATATTTTGTTTTACTAATTTCCTCTACAATATTTGGTAAAGCATTACCCTCTAGCTCTGAATAAAGACAGGGTAAAATTAATTCCATCTTTCTTTTTTTAGAAAATTTTAATAAATCTTTTTCAATTTCTGTTGTGGATCTCGTCCCAAAATCATGCAAAGTCGAGATTACCCCATTTTGAGAAAATTCACTCATATTTTAGTTTAGACATTATGATTTAATTTAGCTAGAGCCATTTTAATCACATCAGCCCAACCTTCCGGAGATGGTTTATTTGAAAATTCAAGATTATTAATATTAATTTGATCAAGTTTAAACTGATCGTTAAAAACTAAGCAAGGAATATCGCTATTTTTTAGCATATCTAGATCATTATAGTTATCGCCAACTGCAATTGTTTTTATCTTATCTTCGGTTTTTTTTAAAATTTTTATGACTTTATTCATGGATTTTACTTTATTAACCCTATCACATAAGTTTGAGACACGTCCACCATCTTGTAAAGTTAAAGAATTATCGTTTAAAATTTTTAGTAGTTTATTTTTTTCTGTTTTTTTTCCAATAAATAAAAGTGGCAAAGTATAATTTCTACTTAAAACATTTTTAAGCTTGTCATCCTTTTGCCCAAATATTTCCTCCTGTTTTTTTTTGTTCAATTTGGAAATTAAAAGACATTTATTTTTTATTTTTTCAGGAACTTTTAAATTAAAGATTTTCAGTAATTCCTCTTTTTCTCTACTAAGAATTATTTTGTTTGGAAAATTTTTATTTATTAAATTTAAACCATGAATTGATGAACCATTTTCTGAAATGTAAGGTAGCTCAACACCTAATTCCTCATTAAATTTTTCAATCTCTTTTTCAGTTTTGCTAGAATTTGGAATAATGATAATCCCACTATTTACAAGGCTTCTTATGTAAAGTTTGATGGTGTCGAATTTAAAAGTATCTCTATGTAAAAGTGAACCATCTAAGTCGGTAAAAATCAAAATTGTAAATTTTTTTTTCATTACTCAAATTACAATAAATATTTTTATAAACACTTTAAAAAATTAAAAAATAGTATGTCTTTTAGAAATTTGACAGAAAAAATAATATTATTAACCATATTACAATTTCTACTTGAGGATGAATTTTACATTTAAATTATATAATGAGACATAGTGCGGTTTGACTAATTTGTTAAATATTTTTATTTAGGCTTATGATTTCTAAATCAATTATTAATTTTTCTAAATATTTTGTTTTAAGTTATAAAAACTCTCCACTTGATCCAAATTTGATAGAAGATTTTGTAAATAATGATTATTTTAAAAACTTATTGATAAATTTAACTGAAATAGATCCTTATGATTTTAAAATATCTGATGAATTTTTTAGATTAAACGCCATTTCTTTATTACCTCATTTAAGAATACTAAAAACTTCCTTAAATTTGACGACTGAAAGGTTTCTGTTAGAGCTTTCATATCTTGTGCAACCTTTTAATAAGCATTTATCAAGTGAATTAAAAATTCTATCTTCAAAAATTAACAATTCTGAGTTTGGAAATGCTAAATTAATCTCAAATTTACTAAACAGCTCAAAAAGTTTATTTTATAAGAAACTAATTTTGGATTACGAGAAAAAAAATCCTCTAGCTTTATATCCAACCTCAAGTTACAGAAATTCATGTGGTCATGTTGTAAGTTCAAACGACTATCAACAGATAGAAGCAACTATGAATCTAAACACTTTTACGTCAATTAAAGTAGAGGAAAATACATTAGATATAAATAATTCTCTCTTGAGAGATCAATACAAATCGTTTGGAAGATGTGTTTGTTTATTGGATCAAAATATTGAAAATAATTATGGACTAGAAATTGAAAATTATTTCAATCATCATTCAATTGTCTTAGAAAAACTGGTTTATAGGGCTATGGAGGTTGATAAGCATATAAAAAATGTTGAAAAGATAGTTGAGGATTTTAGAAAACTTGGCGTAAACAGAAATGAACCAATCCTAATAATTGGAGGAGGAGTTATAGGGGATATTGGAGCTTTTGCTGCATCTATTTATCATCGAAGCACTCCATATATAATGCTGTCGACATCAGTTGTAAGTGCAATAGATAGTGGACCAAGTCCAAGATCATGTTGTGATGCTGGTGGATTTAAAAATCTCTTAGGTTCTTTTCACGCCCCAGTTCTTAATATATCTGATAGGTCATTCTTTAAAAGTTTAAGAACTTCTTGGGTTAGACACGGGATTGCCGAAATTCATAAGATGGCTGTAATTAGAGATAAAGAATTATTTTATTTACTTGAAGATACAGGACTTGATTTAATGAAAACACATTTTGGTACAATTAATTGTAATTCTCAAGATGAAATAGTGTCTAAATCAAAAAAAATTATCGGATTATCTTTAAAGAGTTATGTTGAGAGTGAATATGATAATTTACACGAAGTTCACAGTATTAGAGATCATGCATTTGGCCACGGATTAAGCGCAAACTTTGAACTTAAAGCAGGATTATTACATGGTCACGCTATAAGTGTTGAAATGACCTTAAGTTCTTTTATGTCTTACAAAAGAGGCTGGTTAAGTGAAAAAGATTTGCATAGAATTTTAAAGTTATTTAGCGAATACGAATTAAGTTTATGGCATGACATATTGTTAGATGAGAAATGTATGAATGAAGGTTTTGATAAAATTCTTCAAAAAAGAGGTGGCAACTTGGCTATTCCGGTTCCAATTGCTATCGGTAGGTGTAAATATGTTAATGATCTAACAAAATCTGAATTAAAAGAAATTATACGAGAATATAAAATAATAGTTTCAAAATACCCCAGAAAAGGATTGGGTGTTGAACCTCTTTGTTTAGATGCAGGGCTTGAAGATCCAGTTACTGTTTTTAAAGCAGATGAAAATATTGCAAAAGAAGCTAATTTAAATTAATAAAATGTACCAATTTGTAATTCCAATTCACCATGTGAATTGGAGTACAAGATCAGTTCTAGAGGGAATTTCTCAAAAATATAAACCCAAACAAATTTATGTCGTAACATCAGATCATGAGATAAAAATTTTTAAAGATAAATCTAATTCTTGGGATATTGAAAATTTAACATTGCTGGATGAGGATAATTTTTTTTTAAATAAATATGGTTTAACAAAAACTGATATCGTTTCTCAAATTACTCAAAATAAACCCAATTACTCCCCTGGATGGTTGTACCAACAGATTATTAAATTAGGAGCTAATGATGTTATAGATGAATTAGAAGATGTTTTTTTAGTATGGGACTCTGATTTACTGCCAGTTAGATCTTGGCCAATTCTTGATGAAAAAAAGGAAAAGTTTGCTTTGTTACAAGATAAATCATATGGAAACCAAGATGTTTTAAATTCGTGGAAAAATTTAATAATCAATGTATTAGAGATCAACCCTGTCGAAGATATTAGAGGAACATTTACATCACATCATATGATTTTTAAAACAAAGTATTTAAAAAGTCTCAAATCAAAATTTAAAGATCATTTCAAATCTGATCAAAATTGGATTGAATTAATTATAAAAGCTGCAAATATATATGGTTCTTTTGGTGAATATTGGACTTATGCCAGTTGGGTAAATCATATAAATAAAGATGATCTAAATTATCATCCTTATGAAAAATATGGTTTAACCACAGAAAGATTTTATGATGATGGCAATGGTTTATTTTCAAGAAAATACAAGAAATTTAGTAATTTTGGGGAACAAAAAGACTTTTATCCGTCCTATTCGTCTATAATAAATTTTATAGATAAAAATTATCAGTTTCCTCCTTCCTCTTTATCATTTGAAACGAATATTAGACACACAAAGAAAAAAGATGAAAATATCCACCTTGAGGAAAAAAGATCTATTTGGAGAGAAAAAGTTTATGATAGAGATTAAAAAATTTAATACTGCTCATGATGGAAGATCAATATTATGAAGGAAGAAAATTCAATTGAAAATTAAATTATGATTGAACAATTTAGTATTTATTTAATAGCGATGATACTAGGGATAATGTTGTTTTTCTCGTTTGTGATTGCTCCAGTAGTATTTACTACTTTAGATGAAGATAATGCTCGAAAGTTTATTAGAAGAATATTTCCTTTTTATTATAATGTGAATTTAACGATTAGTTTCGTTATCCTACTAATCTTTTTATTTTTAGGTAAATTAGGCGTTGATTTTTATCTAATTTTATTGATCACAATCTTATTCACTACATCAAACTATTTATTAATGCCATTAATTAATAAATATAGAGATGAAAAACAGGATAAAAAATTCAAATATTCACACTTTATCTCAGTAGTAATTAATTTTGTTCAAATGATTTGTTTGGTATTTCTTTTAATTTAAAAGTTTTTTTTCTTTTTTACCTTTAACTTCGTTTTTTTGATCACAGTATTTTTTGAAAACATAAGCCGTTGATACCCCACCAATTAGTATTAATTTTAATATCTTTAATTTAATAAGTGTTTTTATCATGATTTAATATCAAACCTTTCTAATAAAAATTGGATTATTAAATTATAGAAAAATACAAAACAAAAAATATAAAATAGAAAAATTACTTCTTTAGAATTAAAGAGGTATCCAGTTGCGGTTAAAAGCACGAAAAATAGGCTAATTGATAAAGCAAGCTTTGCCTGTGATTTCTTTTTTAAGTGAGATTTAACAATATTGCTTTTCATTAAATAATAATAACTATTAAAGATATTTATTCATCATGAATTTTGTCCTACCTAGACATTTGAATTGTAATGTTTTAACATTTTTAACACTCATTTTTTAAATTTATTAAGGTATTGATGATTAATTGTTGTGAAAAATATTTATAAAATTCATTACATCATATCTTTTTTAGCTTTATTTTTTTCTAAAGCTATAGCGGAGCCAACCTTTGTGCAAAGCAAATCAATCGACACAGCCACTTATTATGGACTTACATTTAATAATAATGGAACAAAAATGTATACTTTAAGAAGTGGAGGAACAACGGATGCAGTTATTGAACATATATTAACTACCGCATATGACATTTCAACGGCAACCGTAAATAATACTAAAGTAGTACATGTAAGTGGAGGTAATAACTCTCATGTACCAACACAAGTAGTGTTCAATAACGATGGAACAAAAATGTTTATTGTTAACCATGCTGGTAGAAAGACAGTAGATTACTGGTCACTAAGTACTGCATTTGATGTTTCAACTGCTACATTTGATGGCGCATATAGTCTAGTTGGTAAAGAACAAAGAGCTAATTCAATTGCATTTAATAATGATGGTACCAGAATGTTTATTGCTGGTGTAGGAAATGACTCACAAGTACGTATTCATGAATTTTCACTAGATACAGCATTTGATCTTAGCTCAGGAGTTACTCAACTTAATACTGAAGACCTAATTTCTTTTCACAATCACATAGATGGAGTTACTTTTAATTACGATGGTACTAAAATGTATACCATTAATGGTACAGAAGATTTGATGTCTCAGTTTAAATTAACCACACCTTATGATGTTTCTACTTTATCTCTTGAAGGCACCTATGATGTAAGTTCTCTTACTAATAATTCAAGAGAAGTTGTGTTTAGTAATGATGGAAGTAAAATGTTTATCCTTGATGATCTCGATAATAAAATTCATGAATTCAACCTAAGTTGTAATTGGAGCATAATCGATGGTGCATGTGATGATCCAATAACTACTTCTGATGAGGGCAAAGATACTTTAAGCTCAATCGAGTCTCAAACTGCAACTGCTAAACAAATTGCTATTCAAGCAAGTACTCCAGTTCTTAACCGTATGTATTGGTTAAGAAGACATAGAAATAATGATCAATTAAGTAACCAAAATATTAGATTAAACTTTTCTAATTCAATGGTGGCATCGCTTTCTAACATTATTCCCATATCAAATAAAACAAATGAAGTTCTAGATAGATTATCAGATGATTGGTCATTTTGGAGTGAGGGTAGCGTAAGTATTGGTAGAACTGGAGATACATCTACTTCATCATCTAAAAAAATTAATACCAAAGGTATTACACTTGGCATGGATAAAAAGATAAGCAAAAATAGATTATATGGTTATGCTCTTAGATTTGGTAATGATGATGTTGATGTAGGCACATCTGGGACTAATTTAGATACTGAGTCTTTTAGTTTGTCTGTTTATGGAACTTTTCCCCATGATGATGAAAAATTTACTGAAGGTATTCTTGGAGTGAGCACATTAAAGACTGATCATATTAGGAAAGGGGGAGGTAGTACTAGAACAGGAGAGAGAGATGGTGCACAAATATTTGGTTCACTTAATTACTTAACAACATATAAAAAAGAGAATTTTAATATTACTCCAAATTTAAGAATTGATTTAAGCTATACAGAATTGTCCAAATATAGAGAAAAAGGTCCTGCAGCCTTAGTTTACAAAGCTCAAACAATTGAAACTGGAATGATATCAGCTGGTTTTACCATAAGTGATATTTTAGATTATAATTCTTTCACTTTTAAACCAAATGGTGGATTAGAGCTTGGATTAGATTTTAGTCCTTCTTCAGATGCTACTTATCGTTATCTATCGGAAACTACAGAATATACAAAATCAATTGATCAAGATTCAAAAAATTTAAGAGCAAATATTGGATTTGATTTAGTAACCGATAATGGTTTTTCCATAATGACTATTTATGAGAGAAATCAAAGTGACAATGCTCATAGCGATACTTTATATTTAGGATTTAGTTTTATACCAACAGACGATATTGAATATGCTATGACTTTAGATAATGACAAAGCATCTTTAAGTTATAAGAGAGATTTGAATGGTTTTGATATCAGAATGAGTTCGAATTATAGCTTGATGAGTCAAATACCTGTCTATGGTGCAACCCTAGAAATTGTAAATACATTTTAGTAAATTTAAACAAAACTCTGTAGAATAATATAAGATAACTAGAACTAGACTAGAACCTGGGGAGATAAAATAAAAAAAATTTACTTATTCATCTTGTTCAATTATAAATATTGGCATAAATACTCATGAAATTCATTAATGCCCTCGTGGTGAAATTGGTAGACACAAAGGACTTAAAATCCTTGCCGCTTGCGGAGTGCCAGTTCGAGTCTGGCCGAGGGCACCATGAATGAATGAATTTAGTAGAAAGATAAGAAATTTTTTTAGAGTTATTAAAAAACCTTTTTTAAAAAAAAAGGACTTTTGGATAGACAATATTCCTGAAATAGATGACGAAAATAAAAAGTTGATTAATTTTATCGATCAGTACTCATTAACACCTTTGGTCAGAAGATGGACTCTAATTAAGTCTGTTCATTACATTAATAAAAATCAGATAGAGGGCGATATTGTAGAATGTGGAATATGGAGGGGTGGTAATTTATTTTTGGTTAAAAAAATTCAAGAAAAATATTATAACAATATAAAAAGATCACTTTACGGATATGATACTTTTGAGGGAATGCCTCAACCTTCGGTACATGATGGTTTAAAAGCCAATGAAGTTTATAATGAATTTAAGAATAAAAACGAGCCTTGGACAAAAGCATCATTAGATGATGTCTTAAATTCCTCAAAAAAATTATTTTCAAATACAGACGATTTAATTTTTATAAAAGGTAAAGTTGAAAACACCTTGATGGAAAAAGATAATTTACCTAAAAAAATATCAATACTTAGACTTGATACTGATTTTTATGAGAGTACAAAAATTGAACTTGAAACTTTTTACCCACTTTTGTCAGAAAAAGGTGTTTTAATAATTGATGATTATGGAGATTTTCCGGGTTGTAGAAAAGCTGTGGATGAGTACTTTTTAGATAAAAACGTATTAATGATTGGTGTTGATAAGTCTTGTAGAGTGATTATTAAAGATTAACTAAATGAAAAAAAATATTCAAATAATAAGTGATAAAAACCAGAAATCATTAAGAATAAAATCAATCCTATTAAAAAAATTAAAATATTTTTTATCAAATAAATTGAATATTATTATTGTCATAGGTGGTGATGGGTTTATGCTTCAAACACTAAAAAAAAACATAAACTCCAAAACCCTTTTTTATGGAATAAACTCCGGAAATTATGGTTTTTTAATGAATAAGTTTTCTTCAAAAAATTTTTTAAGAAACTTATCAAAAGCTAATACAGTTTCTATTTCTCCATTAGAAATGAAAGTTAAAAATAAAAATAATTATATAAAAAAGTCATTAGCAATAAATGAGGTTTCAATTTTAAGACAAAGTAGACAAGCAGCTACTATATCGATAAGTCAAGGTTCTAGATTAATTATTAAAAAGTTGGTTTCAGATGGAGTTTTAGTCTCAACTCCAGCTGGAAGCACAGCTTATAATCTGTCAGTTCATGGACCAATTCTTAGTTTGAATTCTAAAAAATTATCTATTTCACCCATAAGTCCTTTTAGACCAAGAAGATGGAAAGGGAAAATTATTAAGGATAATTCAAAAATAATTATTAAAAATTTGAATTCAAAAAAGAGACCAATAAGCGCAGTTGCTGATAATATAGAAGTTAGGAATGCAAAAAATATCACAATAAAAACAAACAAAAAAATTAAATTCAACCTTTTATATGATCAAAATAACAGTCTTCATAAAAAGATTAAAATAGAACAGTTAAGACGAGAAACATAAATACTAAGTTAATACGGTAACACATAGTTAAATTGAGTTGAAGAAGTTTTTGTATTATTTAAAATATATTTTAAATTTTTCTTTATTAGAGATTAAATAATCAGGAAGTAATTTTAAATCAATTTTTGTTAATTTTTCATTAGTATCCATAAAATTAACATCTTCTTTTAGACATTTTGAAATATATTCACTATTTTTAAACTTATAATTATTAAACTCTAAATGAGCAAAAGCATTTAGTTTTTCAATTATTTCATTTATATTTCTGATCCAACTAAAATGCCAACCACCATTTTCTATTATCTTAAAATTATGAATGTAATTTTTTGAAAAAAATTTATCGATCCGTAAATAACTATATCTTTTATGTACTTTTAAAGATCTTAACCATTGTGGAGATTTTAGTTTTTTAAGTTTACACAGTTTAGTCCCAAACCAACTATAATCTCTAACAAGGTTGAATTTATACATTATGTTGATTTGTCTAAACACATAAACAAAATTATCTAAATTTTTTAAATTAATATTATTTAAATTTGGAATTTCATCTAAATCTGAAACTATAATAATATCATTTTTATTTGCGTCAAATAAGCCTTTTTGAATATAATTTCTTTGATAATTTTCTCTTTGCCAAGAATTCATATTTTCATTAAATTTTTCTACATAGAAATATCTTATTTTGTTCTCAAATTTTTTTAAAATATTTTGGTCAATTTTTTTACCTTTTTTTTTACCCTGATGATTTTCTCCAAATTCTACAATTACAAAAAAATCAACCCATTTAGTCATTTCATTCAATCTTATTTCTAAAATTGAGTTTTCGTCATTGAAAGTAAAACAATCAAATATTTTCATTATTTATTTACATACCATAAACGTTTAGGGGCACCTAATCTAATCTATTGATATCAGCTAGAATATTATCTAGTGATAAAATAATTAAAAAACTTGACGTATTTTTTTTCAATTATCCAAAGAAATTTAGATAGAAATCTGTTTAATAATATTTTTTTTTTAGTAAACAAAAAATCAAAATTATTATGATCATATCCAAAACCAACATATGAATAACCATTTTGATTAAGATGATTTATCATTGTTTTTTTTTCTAATTTTGTAAGATGAATAAATTCAACTGAAATATTTTTTATACGAAATTTATTCATATTAATTGACATTAGAGCATTATAATCTATTCCTTCAAGATCTATACTTAAATAATCAATTGTATTATGTTTAACTTTTTTATCAAAAAATTCATTAATTGAAAGTGATTGAATTTCAAATTTTTTAATTTTTGATTTAGGATAATGTTTTTTTAGATGTTCTATTTTTGAAGAACAAACTTGATAATGAGGAGCATCATCTTCAGTGTAATAAAAAGTTAAATTTTTTTCGTTATCAAAAGAGATTCCTAAATTGTATATTTTTACGTTTGAAAAATCTTTATAACATGCTTTGAGATGAGAAATATTTTTAGGATTAGCCTCTAAAACAAAAATTTTATCGCGCGATTTACTATTACTTTTTATAAATTCTGTAAATCCACATTTAAAATTTGTTCTTTCATCAAGGTCTCCTGCGCCTGCACCTAAATGAATGAATATCATATTTTTTCTATATTTCTTTTAGAAAAATGTATATCACTAGGATAATTAAATATGAATAATTTACATCATCTTTTTAAAAAAAAGGTTATTTCAATTGAAAATTAAATTTTGTAGACTCTGTAAATCAAAAAATTTAGAGACTGTATCAAATTTAGGAAACATGTATTTTACTGGAATTTTTCCTAAATCAAAAAAAACGTCAATACCAAAAGGGATACTTAAATTAGTTAGATGCAAAAGGTGTAGTCTACTGCAATTAGAAAATAATTTTGACTCTAATCTTATGTATGGTGCAAATTATGGTTATATGTCATCTTTAAATCAAGCAATGAAGTTTCATCTTGAATTAAAAAAAAAATATTTATTAGAAACATATGATTTAAAAAAAGGTAACTTTATTTTAGATATTGGAAGTAATGATGGAACTTTCTTAAAGTTTTTTAATAAAGATTTTAAATTATTTGCATGTGACCCAACAATCAAAAAATTTAAGAAGTTTTATAGAAAAGATATCAAAACCACTGCTGATTTTTTCTCAGCGGATAAATTTGATAAACTTAAATTTAATTTAATTACTTCAATTGCTATGTTTTATGATTTACCTGATCCATTAAAATTCGTAAAGGATATCGAAAGGTTATTAACAAGAAATGGAATCTGGCACGTAGAAATGAGTTACATGCCATCGATGTTAAATAGTAGATCATATGATACAATTTGTCATGAACATCTTGAATATTACTCGTTAAGATCAATTAAATTTTTAACAGATTTATCAAATCTAAAAATAGTAAATATTTCTTTTAATCAAATAAACGGAGGAAGTTTTTCTTTGGATATAGCAAAAAACAGTTCAAATTATGACGAGGATAAAACATTGTTAAAATGGTTACTTTTTAGAGAAAAATTTCTAGAATTTAACGATCTTAAAACTCAAAAAATTTTCTTTAAAGATATTAAAAAGCAAAAACTGTTACTTTTTAATTTGATAAAAACATTGAAATCCAAAGGAAAAAAAATTTGTGGCTATGGTGCTTCAACTAAAGGTAATGTTATTTTACAATATTGCGGACTTACTGAAAAACATTTAGATTGTATTTTTGAGGTTAATCCTTTTAAATTTAACAGATTTACACCAGGCTCAAAAATAAAAATATTATCTGAAAGATATCTAAAAAAAGTAAGACCAGACTACCTTTTGGTATTACCTTGGCATTTCAAAGAGCATATTATTAAAAAAGAAAAAAATTTTTTAGATAAAGGCGGTAAATTAATTTTTCCGCTACCAGAAATTGAAATAATCTAAATAATTGTAATTAATTTTAAATTTTTTTAGATATTATTAATATATTTTACAAATTATGATTGTAAGATATCAGCTCATGTCAAAAAAAATCCTTATAATTCCAACATATAATGAAAGGTATAATGTACCGATTCTTTACAAAAAAATTCGAAAATATAATAAGAATTTAGAAATTCTTTTTGTAGAGGATAGTTCACCAGATAGAACGATCGATGTTATAAGAACTATCCAAAAAAAAGATAATAAAGTAAAAGTTTTATTAAGACAAAAAAAAGCGGGAATTGGATCTGCTCACAAAACAGCAATCTCTTGGGCAGTAAAAAGAAATTATAATTTGTGTATTACAATGGATGCTGATTTAACACATGATCCTAAATATATTCCAAAAATGATTAGATTCTCACCTAAATACCATTTGGTTCAGACAAATAGATTTCTTGACAAAAAATCTATAGATACATGGCCCATTTACAGACGTTTATTAACTAGATCACGTTTTCTATTACTTAAATTATTATTGAATATAAATTATGACTCTTCAGGAGCTTTTAGATGCTACAATTTTAAAAAGCTTGATTACAGATTGCTTTTGTTTGCAAAAAATGACAGTTACTCTTTTTTTTGGGAAAGCATTTATATTCTTGTTAAAGAAAGAAGCACTATAAAAGAAATTAAAATGGTACAAAAATATAGATCTATTGGAACATCTAAAATGGAGATTAAACATTGGTTTCACGGATTATATTATTTATTTGAAGTATATTTAAAAGATTTACTTAATATTAGTTATAAATAATGAGAATTACCTTAGAATTTAACTTTCAACATAGTTTTTGAATAAAACTATATCCAGAAAATTTTGGAGCGTAATATAGTAAAAAGTAATTGTCCTTGTTAAGTTCAATATAGTCCTTTTTGTTAAGTTTCTTTAATTCACAAACTTCATTATCAATGTTCAAATTGAACTTATTATCTAATATGTTGTTAGAATTGACAAAAAAATAAAAAATAACAAAGCTATATATAAACATGTTATATTTTAATTTCTGAGAGTTTATCGAAACAATAAACAATAGAACAATTAAGGAAAAGATATCAAGATAAAACCCTCCTTTAGATGATAGAATAATCTTATAAAGAAAATAAATTGATAATAGAAGTAGATTTAAATAAAGATTATTATCTCTCTTTAAGTAAATTAAAAAAACTGAGAATATCAATAATATTATTTGTAAAAAATCAAATTTCATACTTTTAAGAGTCACAAATATGTTTTTAAATAAGAAACTAGTTTCAGCTGAGTGATGTTGAAAAAAAAAGTATGGATTAATAACAGCTAAAATTTTTTGATGATTTAATGCTTGACTAAACATAAAAATCAAACCTAGCAAAATACCGACAATGAAAAATGATAAATACTTATATTTTTCATCATTTTTTAAGGATCTAAAATATTCAGAGTAAAAGAAATAGAATGAAATATAAATTACGTTATTAGTGATGAAGTACATCAGGTCAAAAGAGTATAAAATCGAGAAAATAATTGTTAAAAAATTGATTATAAAAAATAAAATAATTGAATCTTTATTTATGAAAATATCTTTTATCAAAAAATTTAAAGACTTGTTTTTTCTAAAATAGATAAGAGCTGGGATCATTAAGAAAAGAGGCATCGTTATTATTTTTGAAAATAATGACATACACAGAAAAAAACCAGAAATACAAATAGGAATGTTCTTTTTTTTAGCATGACTTGCATAGAGTAAAAAAAAGGTAGAAATGAAATAAAATGTAAGACTTTCAAAATCAAATCTATATCTTTGTATATTATCTAAGTATTGATTAGATATTATTAGTAATAATGATAAAGAAAGAGCTATTTTACTTTCTAAATTTAGGTAGGTGAGTATTTTATAAAAACATATCGATGAAATTAAACAGTAAAATAATTGAAGAAATTTTAGATATCTATAGATTATATTAAAATTTGTAACAGGATCAGAACTTAAAATTATTTCATCAAAATTTATTATTATTGTTCTATCAAAAATAGAGATAATCTTTAAATATAACGAGTTAATCGAAAAACTAGAATTCCCTGGATAATCAGTAACATCTGGTGTAATTGAATTGGAAGTTAATAAAGTATTATAAATAAAATAAATATTTTCAAAATCTCCCTCAAGCCAATTTATTAGCGGATTTTTTAAAAAAAAAATAATCATTGGTGATATTAGAAGGATAAATATTACGTAATAAAATTTTTTTTCTAACATAATCAAATTTTACTTTATTTTATTTATTTTATATTTGCATGAGTTATTTTATTTATGAATAAAGAAATCAAAATGATACAAAGATATAGATCTATAGGATCATCAAAAATGGAAATAAAACATTGGTTTCACGGATTAGCATAGTTATTTGTAATTTTTTAAAGATTTATTCAATATTAGTTATAAAAAGTGAAATTATTCGTTTTTTAAAAATAACTAATTATGAAAAGACCTTTTTAATTTTTTTTTATTTAGAAAAACTTGCCATCTTTTTTCCTCCAAAATTATCTGACGGATATTAGAGTTTTTTGGTGACCATTTAAGCTTAGATTTAGCTTTTGTAATATCACAAATCAATTTGTCAATATCACCTTTTCTATTTTTTTTTATTTTAATTACAGGAATTTTTTTAAAAACTTTACAGCATTGATTTACTATTTCATTAACTGATAAAGTTTTTCCCGCTCCCAAATTAAATATTACGTTTTTATTTTTATCTAAATATTTTATAGAAAGCATAATACCACTAACAATATCTCTAATATGGATATAATCTCTTAAACATGTGCCGTCAAATGTATTAAATTTATTTCCGTAGATATTGATTGGCTTATTCTTCAAAAGTGAATTAACTATTTTTGGAATTAAATGAGTCTCAGGATTATGAAATTCGCCAATATCATTTTTCAAAGCAGAACAAACGTTAAAAAATCTTAATATACAGTAATTTATTTTTGTCTTTTTGAATTCTTTAATTATAAATTTTTCATTTTGAAGCTTTGTCCAGCCGTAAAGATTATCAGGATATAATTCATCATTTTCATTTAAACTTTTATTATTTTGTTTGTAAACCGCCGCTGTGCTAGAAAAAATAAATTTTTGGATATTTAAAAACTTTGATAATTTAACTATGTTTTTTGTACCAAGAATATTGTCTTTAAAATAATTACTTTTCTTCTTTTCTATAAAATCTATTGTAGATTGAGCAGCTAAGTGAACTATTATGTCTGGATTTATCTCAGTTACTTTTTCTTTTAATTTTTTATAATTAGATAAGTCACATCTGATATGTGTAACATTATTTTCATTTAAAAATTGATTTTTAATTTTTTTATCTAATGTATAAATTATAAAATTTTTACAAGCTATCTTTGAAAAACAAGATGCAATATACCCACTGCCACCTGTAACTAGAATTTTTTTTTTATTTATTAATGTCATTATTGTTATATATAATCAAAATTATTAATTAAAATAGATTAAGCATTAAAATAAGATGAATTACTTTAAATACTTTAGATTTAATCTTAATGAATTATCAAATTATCATTTATTGTTATTGTATATTTGTTTTTTGATAATATCTTTAATACCTCTAATTATATATTTGAGTATTTATTTAGAAAAATTTCCAGAAATGATTAATAGTGATAATCACTTAATTTTAAAATCATTGCATTTTGATTATGGCAGTCTATTGAATAATCTATATGAAAATGGCCAATATGTTCAAAAAATAGGTACTTTTGAAATTAATTTTCACTTAGCAAGAATGCCATTTTATCCCTTTTTTTTTCTTTTTCTTTCTAAAATTAGTTTAAACTTTTATTTTATCTTTTTTGTTAAAAATATTTTTTTATTTTCTGTAATTTTTTATTCTGTATTAAATTTTTTAAAAATAAATGATAAATTAATTTTTCATTTAATTATTTTTTTAGTTGCTTTTGTTTATGTTCCATATAATTTTCATGTATTAGCAACTATTAATTTTGAAGACACTTTTGTCTCTGTTTTCTTTCCGATATTGATTTTTTATTTGAATCAAAGATCTAAATCCATAATAATTTTTTCCATACTTATTTTTTCACTATATCTACTTAAATCCTCTTTGTGGATTTTTTGTATCTCATTTACAATTATCTATTTTTTTTTAAATCTTTTAAGAAATAAGTTTAGCAGAAATAAATATTTTTTTTTTCCTTTATTCATATTATTAATAGCTATTATTAGTTGGGGTACATTTGGTTTAAAAAAATCAGGCTATTTCCCAATAGGACCAACAATTAGTTCTACTAATACATATTATGCAACATCAATGTTTAATAAAAAGTTTCATAAAAATTACCCCCAAGTTTCTGTAGATCAACTACTTAATGAAAAATATAATGATTTAGAATTTAAGAGTGAAAAAAAATTTTATACTTACTTCGCAAAAGAGAATTTTAATTTTTTAAACCAACACTATGATCTATATTTAATTGGAGTTTTGAAAAAAATTAATTTTATATTTTTTGGAATCAACAAAGATGGAAATTTAGATCATAACATTGTTCAAGTCCGTTATTCAAACTTTCCTAATAAAATAATAATGAATTTTGCATTAATTATTGCACTAATGAGTTTCATTAAAAATATAAAAAAAAATAAATTTAGTGAGATTGATTTTATATTTTTAGTGATGTTTTTTTTATATACTGCACCTTATATTGTTGCCTGGGCAACTAGCAAACATTTGGTAGCTATTTTTTTATTATCAAAAATTTATTTATTGATTAAATTTTTCAAGTTAAAAATTATTGATTAATTGATTTTTTCATCAATTATATATTTTGGCCTTTTTTTTACCTCTTGATAAATTCGACCAACATATTCACTTATTAGACCTAGAATAAAAAAAATTGCTATACTTAAAAAAGAAATTACTAATAATAAACTTGTCCAGCCTCTAATGACATCCCCTGAAAAATATGAAATTAAAGCGTAAATAGATATTATAATAAAAATAAAAATCATTAAAGTTGTAATAAAAAAAGAAATTCTCATTGGTAAATTTGAAAAATTAAATATTCCCCTCAATGCATGATCAATCATACTTGATAATGTCATTCCAGTTGTTCCGTGCAATCTTTGTTGTCTTTCAAATTTTACAAAACCAGATTTAAAGCCTATCCAAGGAATTAAACCTCTAAAAAATATGTCGTTTTCTTCAATTTTTTTTAATTCATTTAAAATTTTTTTATCTATTAATCTAAAGTCTGAAACTTGTTGAGGAATTTTAAACTTACAAACTTTATTGAAGATAAAATAAAAAAAATAAGAGCTATATTTTTTAAAAAAATTCTCTCTATTTTTTGTTCTTTGTGCATAAACAACATTTAGATTTTCATTTTTCATCTTAAATATCATTTCTTTAAGTAATTCAGGTGGATCTTGGAGATCGGCATCTAAAGAAAAAATGTAATCTCCATTTGCGTAATCTATTCCAACTTTTAATGCATATTCTTGTCCAAAATTTCTTGCTAATTTTATACTGGTTATTTTGTTATTATCATTTGCAAAAGAACTGATTTTCTTCCATGTATTATCTGAGGAGCCATCATCAATAAATATTATATTATAATCAAGTTTAACCTCATTCAAACTATTATTTAATCTCTTTAAGAATTCATCTAAATTATTTTCTTCATTAAAACAGGGAACAATAACTGAAATTTTTTTTACCATATCTATCGAACTTTGCGTAAAAATTATTTTATATCATAGAACTATACAGTTTTTTTTATTAAATAATTATTTTAATTTTTTATTATATTGATCAAAAGAGTAATAAACTACAAATAATTAGTATGTACTTGATAATATTTCTAGTTAGTTTGTGGTGCCCCCGCACGGACTCGAACCGCGGACCTATTGATTACAAATCAATTGCTCTACCAGCTGAGCTACAAGGGCATGCGCAATAATTATTAAGAATTCTTTAATTAATCAACTCTTTTTTTTTAAATAACTTAAATGATGAAATACAATGGCAGCACTATTTGAGATATTTAAGCTTTCAACTTTACTATCAATGTCTATCTTTACTAAAAAATCAGCATATTTTGATGTGTGTTGGTGCATACCAAATCCCTCAGAGCCGAATAAAAGAATATTATTTCCTTTCCATTCTATTTTTGTGAAATCTTTGTCACCATTACCATCAAATCCATAAACCCAAAAATTTTTATCTTTAAGATTTTTTAAAGTAGAATTGATATTGGATACCTCAAAAATATTTACATACTCAATTGCTCCACTTGAAGCTTTATACATAAGTTTACTTTCATTTGGATAGTGTCTCTCCTTAATAATAATTCCATCGATGTTAAAGGATGCTGCACTTCTTATTAAAGCACCAATATTTCTTGGATCTGTTACCCCATCTAAACAAACTAAAGTGACATTATTTTTTTTTTTTATAAATTCTTTTAGGATTGGTTTTTCTAAGTGTTCTATCTCAGCAACATATCCTTGATGTAACAAGTTCTCTTTGGTGCTATATTTGTCTAATTCTTTTTTGGTTTTAAAATAAACCTTTACGTCATTTAATAGGTTTTTGTTTGGGCTTTTTCTGTGTATATTTTTTTTACTTTCCTCTGTTAAAAAAACTCTTAGCACCTTTCTTTTTGGATTTTTGAGAGCCTCGATAACAGCGTGTTGGCCAACAATGAAAAATGATGATTTATTCATAAATAATCCTATATTTTACACGTTTTTTTGAATATTTTCCTATTAAATCACGTGTTGCATTTGGATAAATAAAATATATAAAACGCATGTTGTTTGAAGCTTTATTGAACAAGGGGACACTTCCCCTAAGGGAGGGGTTCCAGAGCGGTCAAATGGGGCGGGCTGTAAACCCGTTGACTTCGGTCTTCGAAAGTTCGAATCTTTCCCCCTCCACCATTCAATATATTTAAACAATACTGGAGTGTTACTCTTGGGGTTGTGCGGGTGTAGTTCAATGGTAGAACGCTAGCCTTCCAAGCTGGATGTAAGGGTTCGATTCCCTTTACCCGCTCCAAGAAAATAAATTTAAATTTGAAAAGTGAGGAAAAAAAGTAATGTCGAAAGAAAAATTTGTAAGAAATAAACCACATTGTAACATTGGTACAATTGGTCATGTCGATCATGGAAAAACAACTTTAACTGCAGCTATTACCAAAGTTTTATCTGAAACTGGCGGAGCTCAAGCAGTTGCGTATGATCAAATTGATAAAGCTCCAGAGGAAAAGGAGAGAGGTATCACTATATCTACTGCTCACGTAGAATATGAAACCGAAAAAAGACATTACGCTCACGTAGATTGTCCAGGTCACGCTGACTATGTAAAAAATATGATTACAGGTGCAGCACAAATGGATGGTGCTATCCTAGTAGTAAATGCTGCAGATGGACCTATGCCACAAACTAGAGAACATATTCTTTTGGCAAGACAAGTTGGGGTTCCAGCAATAGTTGTTTATTTGAATAAAGTTGATCAAGTGGATGATAAAGAAATGATTGATCTTGTTGAAGAAGAAATAAGAGAATTATTAACCTCATATAAATTTCCAGGAGACAAAACTCCTATTGCTAAAGGCTCTGCTCTTGCTGCTGTTGAGGGAAGAGACGAAGAAATAGGAAAAAAATCTATTATGGAATTAATGAAGAATGTTGATGAGTTCATTCCGCAACCCGATAGACCAAAAGATAAAGATTTTTTGATGCCTGTTGAAGATGTTTTTTCGATTTCAGGAAGAGGAACTGTTGCTACCGGAAGAGTAGAGTCAGGTGTACTTAAAACTGGTGACGAGATTGAAATTGTTGGTATTAGAGAAACAAAAAAATCAGTTTGTACTGGTGTTGAAATGTTTAGAAAACTTTTAGATTCTGGTGAGGCAGGTGATAATGTTGGTGTTCTTTTAAGAGGTGTTGAAAGAACTGATATTGAAAGAGGTCAAGTTCTTTGTAAACCAGGATCTGTTACACCGCACACTAAATTTGAAGCTCAGGCTTATGTTCTTAAAAAGGAAGAGGGGGGCAGACACACTCCTTTCTTCACTAAGTATAGACCACAGTTTTATTTTAGAACAACCGATGTAACTGGAGAAGTTGAGTTACCAGCAGGAACTGAAATGGTTATGCCAGGTGATGATGCTAAGTTTACAGTGAAATTAATAACTCCAATCGCAATGTCAGAGAAACTTAACTTTGCCATTCGAGAAGGAGGAAGAACTGTAGGAGCTGGAGTAGTAACAAAGATTATAGAGTAAGCTCTATATAGGAGTGTAGCTCAATTGGTAGAGCGCCGGTCTCCAAAACCGGAGGCTGAGGGTTCGAGTCCCTCCGCTCCTGCCAAAATAAATTAAATTATAAGATGAGAAACCCAATTAAATTTATTCAGGAAGTTAAACAGGAGGCTTTTAAAGTTACCTGGCCAACTGGAAAAGAAACTTTACAAGGTGCATTAATGGTTTCTTTAATGGCAATAGTTATGTCTTTATTTTTTCTTTTATTAGATCAAGCTTTAAAATTTTTCTTAGATTTATTGTTAAAGGTAAGTATTTAATGAAAAACTGGTATATAGTTCAGTCTCACTCAAGTTTCGAAAATAAAGTGGCCGGTTTAATAAAAGAGGAAGCTGATAAAGCGAAAATTTCTGAAAAATTTGAGGAAATAATTGTTCCAACACATGACGTTACTGAGGTTAAAAGAGGCAAAAGAGTCCAAAGAAAGAAAAAATATTTTCCAGGATATGTTTTGATAAAAAGTGAGATGGATAATAATATTTATCATATGATAAAAAACATTAAGAGAGTAAGTGGTTTTTTAGGAACCAAAGGTATGCCAGTCCCAGTTTCAGATAAAGAAATAGAAAAGATATTGGGACAAATAAAAGATGGTGTAGCTCAACCAAAATCTGGTATAGAGTACAGCGTTGGTGAAAAAGTTCAAGTTGTCGACGGACCTTTTGCATCTTTTAATGGCATGGTTGAGGAAATTGATGAAGAGAAATCAAGGCTAAAAGTCTCAGTCTCAATTTTTGGAAGACCAACGCCTGTAGAATTGGAATATAACCAGGTAGAGAAAGTTAGTTAATGGCAAAAAAAGAAATAAGTGGATTTATAAAATTACAAATTAAAGGTGGCCAAGCCAACCCAGCACCACCTGTTGGACCTGCTTTAGGTCAACGTGGAGTGAATATAATGGAATTTTGTAAAGCATTTAATGATAAAACTAAATCAATGGCAGGCAAACCAGTTCCTGTTGAAATCACTGTTTACAAAGATAAAAAATTTGATTTTAAGATCAAATCTCCACCAGCATCCTTTTTTATAAGAGAAGCAGCTAAATTAAAAAGTGGATCACAGGAACCCGGAAGAAATATTGTGGCATCAATAACAAAAAAACAAGCAGAAGAAATAGCAAAACAAAAAATGAATGACTTGAATGCACTGGATTTAGATCAAGCAGTAAAAATTATTGCTGGGTCTGCTAGGTCAATGGGAATAGAGGTTAAGGATTAAAATGTCTTCAAAAAGATTTAAAAAATTACCAAAAAAAACTAGCGAAATTCCAGCAGAAACTTTTGATAAGCTGTTATCAGTTGTAAAAAAAAATTGTACGACAAAATTTGACGAGTCTGTTGATTTAAGTTTTCAAATAAATAATAAGCAAAAGAAAAGTGAAATTAATATTAGGACTGTTGTAAATTTACCAGGAGGCACTGGCAAAAAAGTAAAAGTTGCTGTTGTCTGTGAAGATTCAAAATCTTCAGACGCAAAAACAGCAGGTGCAGATATTGTAGGAAGTGATGATTTTATTGAAAAAATCAAAGAGGGAGAAATGAATTTTGATAAATTAATTTGTACACCCGCAATGATGGTTAAACTTTCAAAACTTGGTAAAGTTTTAGGCCCAAAAGGTTTAATGCCCAATCCAAAACTTGGAACAGTTACTGATGACATTAAAAAAGCTATTACTGATGCAAAATCAGGACAGGCAGAAATTAGAAATGATAAAGATGGGAATATAGGCGTTAGTATAGGTAAAAAATCGTTTCCTGATGATAAATTGATTAAAAACTTTAATGCAATATTAGAAACACTTGAAAAAGAAAAATCAAACAATACCATTAAAGGTGATTTAATTCGTTCTGCTTTTATTACATCTACAATGGGTGTTTCATACAGACTAAAATTAGGTAAGAGTATTTAATTATTATGATGAATAAAGAGCAAAAAAAAAATTATATATCTGAAATGACTACTCAGTTTGAAAGTAGTAAAGCAATTGTGGTTACTCATTATCAAGGGTTAACAATGATACAATTAGATGAATTAAGATCAAAAATGAGGGAACACGGTATTATTTTCAAAATTACAAAAAATAGAATCACAAAATTAGCTTTGGAAAAAACTAAGTGTAAAGATTTATCAAATTTATTTACTGGTCCAACCGCAGTAGCTTTTGGTGATGATGCTATTATGTCAGCAAGAATTTTATCAAAATTTGCAAAAGATAACGAGAATCTCAAATTAATTGGTGGAATGATGGATAATGAGGTTCTAGATCAAGCTGGAGTATTGAATGTAGCAAATCTACCTACACTTAATGAGGCAAGAGCGAATATTGTGGGTATTTTGAGTGCTTCTGCTTCAAAATTGGTTAGTATTTTACTTGCACGATCGGAAAAAATGAGTAATTTACCACCAGAAATTTCTGAAACAAAACCCAAAGAGTAATACATATGTCTGACCTAAATAAAATTATAGAAGATTTATCAAGCTTGACGGTTGCAGAAGCAGCTGAGCTTTCAAAACAACTTGAGGAAAAATGGGGTGTAACCCCAATGGCCGCAGCAGCACCAGCAGCAGCTGGAAGTGCAGCGCCAGCAGAAGATAAAGATGATTTTTCAATCATGCTTGTCTCTGCAGGTGACAAGAAAATAAATGTCATTAAAGAAGTAAGAGCAGCAACATCACTTGGATTAAAAGAAGCTAAAGATTTAGTTGAAGGTGCACCAAAAGAAGTTAAAGCCGGTGTTCCAAAAAAAGAAGCTGAAGAAATTAAAGCGAAGTTAGAAGCTGCAGGCGCAAAAGTAGAACTTAAGTAATTTAAAAGGATTTTTTTATATACTGATTAATTTTTTTAGTCAGTATTGAAGTATAGATGCAAATATCTTTTACAGAAAAAAAGAATATTAGAAAAAGTTTTGGTAAATTAAAGGAAAGTTTATCAATACCAAACTTAATAGAAGTTCAAAAAAATTCTTATAATGAACTAACACATTTTAATTCAGAAGCCGGAGATTTGACCAAAGGATTTGATAGAGTTTTTAAAAGCATTTTTCCGATTGAAGATTTAAATGATAAAGCGACTTTAGAATATGTTTCTTACAGATTAGAGAAACCCAAATTTGATGTTGAAGAATGTATAACTAGAGGCTTAACATATTCATCTGCATTAAAATGTACTTTAAGATTGGTTGTTTACGACATAGATCAAGAAAATAATACAAAAGATATTTTATCTGCCAAAGAGCAAGAAGTATATATGGGTGAAGTTCCAATGATGACTAACAGTGGAACATTCATAACTAATGGAGTTCAAAGAGTTGTTGTTAACCAAATGCATAGAAGTCCAGGTGTATTTTTCGATCACGATAAGGGAAAAACTCATGCAAGTGGAAAACTTTTATTTAATTGTAGAGTTATACCAAATAGAGGTTCATGGCTGGATTTTGAATATGATGTTAAAGATTTTTTATATTTTAAAATAGATAGAAAAAAGAAAATTCTAGCCTCTACTTTATTACTAGCACTTGGATTTACAAAATCAGAAATTGCAAATGAGTTTTATCAAAAAGAAAAATTTTCTTATGATACAAAATCAGAAAAATGGAAAACAAGATTTGATCCAGAAAATTATAAATCCAAAAATTTCTCAGAGGAAGTTATTGATGCAAAATCTGGTAAGGTAGTAATTAAACTTGGAGATAAAATTAATTTTCTTAATGCAAAAAAACTATTTGATGAAGGTCTGAAAGATATTTTTGTATCAAAAGATTCACTATACGGAAAGTTCTTACATAATGATATAAAATTTGGCACAGAAGAAAATGATATTTTTAAAATCGGAACTGAAATAAATGAAACTATTTTAGAGAAAATTTTAGAAGCAAAAATCTATTCAATAGACATATCAAAAACTAATTCAATAAATAAAGGCCCATATTTACTTAACACGATACTTAACGATAAAAATAATACTAAAGATGATGCCATAACCGAAATTTATAAAATGTTAAGACCTGGTGAGCCTCCGACAATTGAAATAGCTACTCAGATTTTTAATAACCTTTTTTTTAGTTCAGACAGATATGACCTTTCTGATGTTGGAAGGGTAAAAATGAATTCAAGATTAGATTTGGAATGTTCAGATAAAATAACAATTTTAAGAAATGATGACATAGTTGCAATAATTCATAAAATGTTAGATTTAAGAGATGGTAAAGATGAAGTTGATGATATTGATCATTTGGGAAATAGAAGAGTTAGATCTGTTGGTGAATTAGTTGAAAACCAAGCTAGAATTGGTGTTTATAGAATGGAAAGAGCAATAAAAGAAAAAATGACAACATTAGATGTTGAGTCAGCAATGCCTCAGGACTTAATTAATGCAAAACCTCTAACAGTGTCTCTAAAAGATTTTTTTGCAAGTTCTCAACTTTCTCAATTTATGGATCAAACAAATCCTCTTTCAGAAATAACACATAAAAGAAGAGTTTCAGCTTTAGGTCCGGGTGGCTTGACTAGAGAGCGTGCAGGTTTTGAGGTAAGAGATGTTCATCCAACTCATTATGGAAGAATATGCCCAATAGAGACACCTGAGGGGCCGAACATTGGTTTAATTAATAGTTTATCAACTTATGCAAAAATAAACAAATATGGTTTTATTGAGAGTCCATACAAAAGAGTTAAAAGTGGAGTTGTGCAGGATAACGTAGAGTATCTATCTGCTATGGAGGAAACAAAATTTACAATTGCACAAGCTAATACGAAAATTGACAAAAACGGTAAAATTATTGAGGAATTAGTTTCTTGTAGGCAAAATTTGAATTTTTTGTTAGCGAAGCCAGACACAATAGATTACATTGATGTCTCTCCCAAACAACTAGTCTCTGTAGCCGCATCTTTAATACCTTTTTTAGAAAATGATGATGCTAATAGAGCTCTAATGGGTTCTAATATGATGAGACAAGCAGTTCCCCTATTGAAACCCGAGGCACCTTTAGTAGGCACAGGAATTGAGAGTGATGTTGCACTTGATTCTGGTGTAACTATAGTTGCCAAGAGAAATGGGATTGTTGATAAAATAGACGGTAAAAGAATTGTTATAAAAGTTACAGAGGAAACAGATTTTTCAAAATCAGGTGTTGATATATATAATTTACAAAAGTTTAAGAGATCAAATCAAAATACTTGTATAAACCAAAGACCATTGGTCAGAGTGGGTGATAGAGTTAAGATAGGTGATATTATTGCTGATGGACCGTCAACAAAGTTAGGTGAATTAGCTTTAGGAAAAAATGTTACTGTAGCTTTTATGCCATGGCAAGGCTACAATTTTGAGGATTCAATTTTAATTTCCGAAAGATGTGTAACTGATGATGTTTTTACATCTGTTCACATTGTTGAATATGAAATTATGGCCAGAGACACAAAGCTTGGTGAGGAAGAAATTACCAGAGATATTCCGAATGTTAATGAAGAAGCCTTAAAAAATTTGGATGAGTCAGGAATAGTTTATATTGGAGCAGAAGTAAATGCAGGAGATATATTGGTTGGCAAAGTAACTCCTAAAGGAGATTCTGCATCTGGACCAGAAGAGAAATTATTAAGATCTATTTTTGGCGAAAAAGCGATTGATGTGACAGATACGTCATTAAGAATGTCGAGGGGAAGTAGTGGAACAGTCGTAGATGTAAGAGTGTTTAATAGACATGGAATTGAAAAAGATGAAAGGTCGATAACTATTGAACGTGCAGAAATAGACCAAGTCCAACAAGATAAAATTGTTGAGGAAGAAATTTTAGAAAGAAGCATTAAACAAAGAGCCTCACAAATTTTATCTGACTCAACTTTGGCCAAAAAAATTAAAGATGTTGAAGCTGGGACTAAATTAAACTTTGAAACTATTAATAAATTTTCAATTAATGATGTTTTTAAAATTTCTTCAAGTGACACAAAAGGTGAGGAAGCACTTGTTCAATTAAAAGATCAGTATACCAAGGCCAAACAGGATATAATCGATAGATTTGAGGATAAAGTTTTAAAAATTAGAAGCGGTGATGACTTACTACCAAGTGTAATGAAAATGGTAAAAGTTTTTGTTGCTATTAAAAGAAGATTAAGACCAGGTGATAAGATGTCAGGTAGGCACGGAAACAAAGGGGTTGTTAGTAAGATTGTGCCCGTAGAGGACATGCCTTACAGAGAAGACGGCAGACCAGTTGACATTGTTCTGAACCCTCTTGGTGTTCCAAGTAGAATGAATGTTGGTCAAATTTTAGAAACTCATTTAGGTTGGGCTTGTAAGGAATTTGGTGAAGAAGTTAAAAGATTAGTTAACGAGAATAATAAGAGAATTGAGAAAACAGATAAAATTTCAAATTTTTTAAAGACGGTTTATGGTGAAGAAATTTTTCAGAATAAAGTTGATAAGCTAAGTAAAACCGAATTTAGAGATTTGTGTGAAAACTTACAGAATGGTGTAGCTATATCAACACCAGTTTTTGATGGTGCCAAAGAAAAAAATGTAACTGAGATGCTTGAATTAGCAAAATTGCCCGGCTCAGGACAAACATATTTATGGGATGGTAGAACAGGAGAAAAGTTTGATAGACCAGTAACTGTAGGAATCATTTATATGTTAAAACTTCATCATTTGGTTGAAGATAAAATTCATGCAAGATCAACAGGACCTTATAGTTTGGTAACTCAACAGCCACTAGGTGGAAAAGCTCAACTTGGTGGACAAAGATTTGGTGAAATGGAGGTGTGGGCTTTAGAAGCTTATGGCGCATCCTATACACTTCAAGAGATTTTGACAGTAAAATCTGATGATGTGGCTGGACGTGTAAAAGTTTATGAAACAATAGTTAAGGGAGAGGAAAACTTTGAGTCTGGAATACCAGAGTCATTTAATGTTTTGGTGAAAGAAATTAAATCTTTAGCACTGAATGTGGAATTAAATTAGTAACTTATGAAAAAAGAACTTACAGATTTATTTAAAAACTCTGAGATTTCAGAATCACAAAATTTTAATAGTATTAAGATTTCATTAGCTAGTCCAGAAAAGATTAAATCATGGACATATGGAGAAATAAAAAAACCTGAAACAATAAATTATAGAACCTTTCGACCTGAGAAAGACGGTCTTTTTTGTGCGAGAATTTTTGGTCCAATTAAAGATTATGAATGTTTATGTGGAAAATACAAACGAATGAAATTCAGAGGGATTATTTGTGAAAAGTGTGGAGTTGAGGTTACAAAATCAAACGTTAGAAGAGAAAGAATGGGTCATATCAATCTTGCTACTCCAGTGGCTCATATTTGGTTCCTAAAATCTCTACCCAGCAGAATTGCTTTAGCAGTTGATATGAAGCTTAAAGAGATAGAGCGAGTATTGTACTTCGAAAATTTTATTGTCATAGAACCAGGTTTAACTGGTTTGCAAAAAAATCAACTCCTTAATGAAGAAGAACTAGCAAAATATCAAGATGAATATGGCGAAGAAGCATTTACAGCAGGGATAGGAGCGGAAGCAGTGCTTGAAATGCTAAAGAATTTAGATTTAGAAACTGAGAGAAAAAGTTTATCGTCATATATAAAAGAGACCAAATCAAAGGTTAATGAAGAGAGAGCAATTAAAAGATTAAAATTAATAGAATCTTTTATCGAAACAGGTCAAAAGCCTGAATGGATGATCATGACAGTTGTCCCTGTAATACCACCAGAATTAAGACCATTAGTTCCTTTAGACGGTGGAAGATTTGCAACTTCAGATTTGAATGATTTGTATAGAAGAGTAATTAATAGAAATAATCGTTTAAAGAGATTAATGGATCTTAAAGCACCAGATATTATTGTAAGAAATGAAAAAAGAATGCTTCAAGAGTCAGTAGATGCATTATTTGACAATGGTAGAAGAGGAAGAGTTATAACAGGGACAGGTAAAAGACCTTTAAAGTCGCTAGCAGAGATGCTTAAAGGTAAACAAGGTAGATTTAGACAAAATTTATTAGGTAAAAGAGTCGATTATTCTGGTAGGTCTGTGATTGTAGTTGGTCCTGATTTAAAACTTCATGAGTGTGGTTTACCAAAAAAAATGGCATTAGAACTATTCAAACCATTTTTATACGCAAGATTAAATAAACTAGGTTTGGCATCAACTATAAAACAAGCTAAAAAATTAGTTGAGAAAGAGACTAATGCTGTTTGGGATGCTTTAGAGCTTATAGTTAGAGAACACCCTGTGCTATTGAATAGAGCACCCACTCTTCATAGACTAGGAGTTCAAGCTTTTGAACCAAAGCTAATTGAAGGTGATGCTATAGAATTACACCCTCTGACTTGTGCAGCTTTTAATGCTGATTTTGATGGCGACCAAATGGCAGTACATGTTCCTCTAAGTTTAGAATCTCAGCTAGAGGCAAGAATTTTAATGTTATCAACTAACAACATTCTTTCACCATCGAATGGTAAACCAATAATTGTACCTAGCCAGGATATGATATTAGGTATTTATTACTTATCTCAAGAACCATTAACAGATGAACCAGCAGGATATTTTTTAAACGCAGATCAAATTGAGTTCGCTTTGTCATCCGGTCAAATTAAAGTTCATAGTACTATAATTTCAAGATTTGAAACGTTAGATGAAAAAGGTAATAAAAAATTTGAAAAATACACTTCAACAGCAGGAAGATTTTTATTAGCTAATTTGTTACCAAAAAACAAAGATATTAATTTCTCTTTAGTGGACAGATTATTACCTAAAAAAGTTGTTTCAGAAGTTATTGATATCGTTTTTAGATTTTGTGGTCAAAAAACGACTGTTATATTTTGTGATAAATTAAAAGATTTAGGATTCAAGCATGCTTTTAAAGCTGGAATTTCATTTGGTAAAGATGATCTTGTAATACCTGCAAACAAAACTCAATTAATTGAAGATACAAAGAAACTTATATCAGATTACGAGACTCAATATGCCGAAGGTCTAATAACCAGAGGAGAGAAATACAATAAAGTTGTAGACGCCTGGTCGAAATGTACTGATAAAGTAGCTGGAGAAATGATGAAAGGTATTTCTGCTACGGAAAAAACTTCAGAGGGATTAAAAATAAACTCTGTATTTATGATGGCAGATAGTGGCGCAAGGGGCTCTGCAGCACAAATGAAACAATTAGCTGGAATGAGAGGTCTTATCGCTAAACCTTCAGGAGAAATTATCGAGAGTCCTATTACATCTAATTTTAAAGAAGGATTGACAGCATTAGAATATTTTAATTCAACTCATGGAGCTAGAAAAGGTTTGGCAGATACAGCGCTTAAAACAGCAAGCTCTGGCTATTTAACAAGAAGATTGTGTGATGTTGCGCAAGATTTAACAATTACTAAGAAAAATTGTGATAAACCAGGATTTATAGAGCTTTCAGAAATATTAGAAGGTGGAAACGTTGTGGTGAGCATATCTGAAAGAGCTTTAGGTAGGGTAGCAGCTTTTGATGTTAAACATCCTTTAACAGGAGAAGTTATAATAAAGAAATCAAATATGATTGACGAGTCAGGTTGTGATAAGATTGATTCAGCAGGTATAAAGTCATTAAAAGTTTTTTCTGTAATGACATGTAGTTCAAAAGAGGGTGTTTGTGCAACTTGTTATGGTAGGGATTTGTCTAGAGGAAAAATGGTTCATGTAGGAGAGGCAATTGGAATGATATCAGCCCAATCAATTGGAGAACCAGGTACGCAGTTGACAATGAGAACATTTCATGTTGGTGGTACTGCTTCTGTAAAACAAGACTCTCAAAT
This sequence comes from uncultured Pelagibacteraceae bacterium, assembly GCA_902570915.1. GTDB lineage: Bacteria > Pseudomonadota > Alphaproteobacteria > Pelagibacterales > Pelagibacteraceae > Pelagibacter. The sequence continues at coordinate 126,106 of CACGAB010000001.1, forward strand.
AATAAATAAAAAAGATGGTATTTTGAAAATAATTAACTCAAATATTTTAGAGGACTCCAAAAAGAATTTAATTGTTATGGGAAGAAATACTCAATTATCCATTGAAGATGATAATGGTGTTCAAACAGCAATTTATAAAGTTGCATATGGCTCAAAATTATTTTTTAAGAATGGAGATAAAATTAAGGCAAACACAAAAATTTGTGAATGGGACCCATACACTACTCCTGTAATTGCTGAAAAATCGGGTATAGCTAGTTATGTAGATTTAATTGATGGTGTTTCGATACAAGAGACAACTGACGATGCAACTGGTATTTCATCAAAATCAGTTGTGGATTGGAGATCTCAATCTAAAAGTTCAGACTTAAAGCCTAGAATTACTCTAAGAGATGAAAAAGGAAATGTTATTAAAAAAGCTGATGATAATGAAGCAAGATATTATCTTGTTCCCGACTCCATTTTATCTGTTAAAGATGGGCAAAAAGTTTCAGCAGGAGATGTTATTGCTAGATTGCCAAAAGAAACAACTAAGACTAAAGATATTACCGGCGGACTTCCTCGAGTTGCAGAACTTTTTGAGGCTAGAAAAGCAAAAGATAGTGCAATCATAGCTGAAAATGATGGTCAAGTAACCTTTGGCAAAGAAGTAAGAGGCAAACAAAGAATCTCAATTGTTCCAGAAGATGGCTCTGAACCTTCAAATTATTTAATACCAAAAGGCAAGCATATTAATTTTAATCAAGGTGAAAAAATTAAAAAAGGTGAGTACTTATTAGATGGCCAGCCTTTACCTCACGATATATTAAGAATATTGGGTATTAAAGATTTAACGGAATACTTTGTAAATCAGGTGCAAGAAGTTTATAGATTACAAGGTGTTGTGATTAACGATAAACATATAGAGACAATTTTAAGACAGATGTTAAAAAAAGTAGAAGTTAAAACTTCTGGAGATTCTTCATATTTACCAGGAGAAATTGTTGACAGAATAAAATTCGAAAACATGAATGATAAATTAAAAACTGATGGTAAAACACCTGCGACTGGTGAGAGAGTCTTGATGGGCATCACTAAAGCTTCTTTGCAGACTGAGTCATTTATATCGGCTGCTTCTTTTCAAGAGACAACAAGAGTTCTTACTGATGCAGCAATAAAAGGAAAAATTGATCCTTTAAATGGACTAAAGGAAAATGTTATAGTTGGTAGATTAGTTCCCGCTGGCACTGGTAACATAAAGAATAAATGGAATAAAAAAGCTCTTGAAGATGATAATAAGTTCTTATCTGAACAGGAAAAAATTGAGGCCTCGGAAACTCAAGCAAATCAATAAAAATATCGTGCTTTATAATTAGTTTTAGTTTGACAAAGTCTTTTTAATAAGTATTTTGGCCATAAATTTTTGGTTGGAATGTAGAGCTTATATTGCACTAAACGCTGCCATGAATGACCTGTCAGTTATTTCAACAAAAAATTTAATTGTAAAAATTTTATATGCCGACAATAAACCAGTTGTTAAGAAAAAAAAGAGTCAAACCTATAGCTAGGAATAAAGTTCCAGCTTTGCAAAAACAACCTCTTAAAAGAGGTGTATGTGTTAAAGTATACACAACTACACCAAAAAAACCAAACTCAGCTCTTAGAAAAGTTGCAAGAGTGAGATTGTCTAATGGTTTTGAAGTAACTGCGTACATTCCAGGTGAAGGTCATAATTTACAAGAGCATTCAGTAGTTTTAATAAGAGGTGGTAGGGTAAAAGATTTACCAGGAGTTAGGTATCATATTTTAAGAGGTAATTTAGATACCCAAGGGGTTGCTAACAGAAAACAGAGACGATCCTTATATGGAACGAAAAAAGGTAAATAAAAATGTCTAGAAAAAAAACCCAGCCAAAAAAAAACATTACACCAGATCCAAAATTTAAGTCCACAATAATTCCAAAATTAATAAATAATATCATGTTTGATGGAAAAAGAGGTGTGGCAGCAAAAATAGTTTATGATGCAATAGAAAAAATTAAAACTAAATCAAAAGACGAACCAATAAATATATTCAATGAAGCGATCAATAATATAAAACCAACTGTTGAAGTACGCTCGAGAAGAGTTGGTGGTGCAACTTATCAAGTTCCAGTTGAAGTAAAAAGTAAGAGAGCACAAGCTTTAGCTATAAGATGGCTAGTAGAGTCTGCGAGAAAAAGAAAAGACAAACATATGTCTGACAAAATATTTAATGAACTTTATGATGCTTATGAAAAAAAAGGTGCTGCAGTTAAAAAAAGAGAGGATGTTCATAAAATGGCTGAGTCAAACAAAGCTTTTGCACATTTTAGGTGGTAAAAAATATGACAAGATCTCATAAATTAAATAAATATAGAAATATTGGTATCATGGCTCATATTGATGCTGGAAAAACAACTACCACTGAAAGAATTTTATATTACACAGGCAAAAGTCATAAAATTGGTGAAGTACATGATGGCGCTGCCACAATGGATTGGATGGAGCAAGAGCAAGAAAGAGGCATTACAATTACATCAGCAGCCACAACCTGTTTTTGGCAAGATCATAGAATAAATATAATTGATACTCCTGGCCATGTCGATTTTACAATTGAAGTTGAAAGGTCATTAAAAGTCCTAGATGGTGCGGTAGCTGTTTTTGATGGTGTTGCTGGAGTAGAACCACAATCTGAAACAGTATGGAGACAAGCTGATAAATATAAAGTTCCAAGAATTTGTTTTGTTAATAAGTTGGATAGAACAGGAGCAGATTTTTTTAGATGTGTTGAAATGATAAAAGATAGGTTAGGTGCCAAACCTTTAGTTCTTCAAGTCCCTGTTGGAATAGAGTCCTCATTAACTGGGGTTATTGATCTAGTTAAAATGAAAGCCCAAATTTGGAAAAATGAAGCACTAGGAGCTGAATGGGAGTATAAAGATATTCCTGATGACTTAAAAGAAATTTCAAACAAATATAGAACTGAATTAGTAGAGTTGGCTGTAGAGCAAGATGAAAAATTAATGGAGAGTTATCTAAATGGTGATGAAATAAAAGAGGAAGATTTAATAAGATGTATAAGAAAAGGGACATTAAGTTTTGATTTTGTACCTGTTTTGACTGGGTCGGCTTTCAAAAATAAAGGTGTTCAACCACTACTAGATGCTGTTGTAAATTATTTACCAAGTCCTGAAGATATAAGCTCAATCAAAGGAACAAAAGTAGGATCCGATGAGGAAGTTGAAATGAAATTCGAGGATAATTCACCATTTTCTGCTTTAGCATTTAAAGTAGCAAATGATCCTTTCGTAGGGTCTTTAACTTTTATTAGAGTTTACTCAGGTACGATTAAATCTGGAACTTCTATTTACAATTCTTCTACTGATAAAGAAGAGAGAGTTGGAAGAATGTTGTTAATGCATGCAAACTCTAGAGAGGATATCAAGGAAGCCAATGCAGGTGATATTGTATCTCTTGCTGGATTAAAGAACACAATGACTGGTCATACTTTGTGTAATAAAGATAAACCAGTGTTATTAGAACCAATGGAATTTCCTGACCCTGTTATTGAAATAGCCGTTGAGCCAAAAACAAAAGGCGACCAAGAAAAAATGGGTGAAGCTTTAGCTCGTTTAGCTAAAGAAGATCCATCATTTAGAGTTTCATCAGATGAGGAGTCTGGTCAAACTATCATCAAAGGAATGGGTGAGCTTCATTTAGATATAATTGTTGATAGAATGAAAAGAGAATTTAAGGTTGAAGCAAATGTTGGTGCACCACAAGTAGCATATAGGGAAACAGTAGAAAAGTCTGCAGAGTTTGAATACATACACAAAAAACAGAGTGGTGGAGCTGGACAGTTTGCAAAAGTTAAACTTTTAATTGAACCACAAGAACCAGGTAAAGGTAGATTAGTCGAAAGTGCAATTAAGGGTGGTGCGATACCGAAAGAGTTTATACCTGGTGTTGAAAAAGGAATTGAAACAGTCTCAGATAGTGGAATTCTAGCTGGATTCCCAATGATTGATTACAAAGTCACAATTGTCGATGGTTTACATCACGATGTTGATTCAAGTGTCCTAGCATTTGAGTTAGCAAGTAGAGCCTGTTTTAAAGAAGCTTGTACACAAGGTGGTTTAAAACTTTTAGAACCGATTATGAGAGTCGAAGTTGTAACTCCTGAGGATTACATGGGAGATGTAATCGGTGATTTAAATAGTAGAAGGGGCCAAATTAGTACTCAAGAACAAAGAGGAAATGCAACTGTTATTACTGCAATGGTACCACTTGCAAACATGTTTGGGTATATAAATAGTTTGAGATCTATGTCTCAAGGTAGAGCTCAATATTCAATGTTTTTCGATCATTATTCAAAAGTTCCTCAAAATGTTCAAGATGAAGTGACAAAGAAAGTAGCTGGTTAACATGGAAAAACAAAATATAAGAATAAAACTAAGAGCTTACGACAATAAGATTCTCGATGCCTCAACTGAAGAAATAGTTAATACTGTCAAAAGAACTGGAGCTACTATAAAAGGGCCAATACCTTTGCCAACAAGAATAGAAAGATATACCGTGTTAAGATCACCACATATTGATAAAAAAAGCAGAGAACAATTTGAGTCGAGAACACATAAAAGATTAATTGATATAATTGAACCGACACCACAAACTGTTGAGGCGTTAATGAAACTTGATTTGGCCTCTGGTGTCGATGTGGAGATAAAAATTTAGTTATGAGTGAAATTGCTTTAATTGGAAAAAAAATAGGAATGACAAGAGAATTTTATAAAACTGGTCAGTTAGTTCCTGTTACGGTTTTAAAGATGGAAAAAGCTCGGGTGATTCAAGTAATTGATAAAGAAAAAAGAGGGTATAATGCTGTCCAACTTGGCTTCGGCAAAATTAAAAACTCAAAGATTTCTAAATCTTTAAAAGGGTATTATGCAAAAAAAAATACTGAGGCTAAAAAAAAATTAAAGGAATTCAAAGTGCTTGATATTAGTAAATATAAAGAGGGAAATGAATTTGGTTTAGAAATTTTTAATGATGTTAAATTTGTTGATACAAAGTCAAAAACTATTGGTAAAGGTTTCGCGGGTGCAATGAAAAGACATAATTTTGGTGGATTACGAGCAACTCATGGTGTTTCGATATCACATAGGTCACATGGCTCAACAGGTCAAAGACAGGACCCAGGTAAAGTTTTTAAGGGAAAAAGAATGGCTGGCCATATGGGTGACAAACTTAGAACAATGCAAAATATTGAAATTGTTAAAGCAGATCTGGAAAATGAGCTACTTTATCTTAAAGGTTCTATCCCAGGCTCTAAAAATTCAGAAGTTTTAGTAAAAAAATCAATTAAAAATATTACTAAAAAAACTATAGATGAAAAAATAAAAGCTGCTGAACAGGCAAAGAAAACTCCTGATAAGAAGAAAAAATAATGAAGATAGAAAAATTAAATATTAATGGAAAAAAAGAGTCAATTGAAGTTTTGGACAAAATATTTTCAGCTAAAATTAACAAGAGACTTATCAGTAGTGTTTTGTATAAAACTAATGCTAATTATAAAGGTCGTCATGCAAAAACTAAGCAACAAAATGAGGTTTCTGGACCAACTTCAAAAATATATGCTCAAAAAGGAACAGGAAATGCAAGACACGCGAGTAGAAAAGCACCTATATTTGTTGGCGGAGGTGTTGCTCATGGTCCAAAGGGAGAGCGGGCGTACAAAAAACGAAAATTAAATAAAAGTGAAAAAAAATTAAGTATTGCTTCTTTGATTAGTGAAAAGACAAAAAATAAAAATTTAGTCGTGCTAAGTGATTTTAATTCTGAGATAAAAAAAACAAAAGAAATGTTCAACATTTTACAAAAACTTGAAATTTCAAACTCGCTTCTAATTTTAGATAAATCTTCAAAAGATAAAGTTGAAAAATCAATCAGAAATATTCCAAATATTAAAGTAACCGATATCAATCATTTTAGTGCATTTGATATTGTAAAATTTAAAAAAACTGTTTTTACAGAAAGTTCTGTTAAAGAACTCGAAAAAAGGTACACATAATGAATAAAATTCATTTATATGAGAAAATTTTGTCTCCTGTGGTTACTGAAAAGTCTACAAATCTTTCTGAGCAAAATAAAATTGTTTTTAAGGTCCCCATGGGTGCTAATAAGTCAAATTTAAAAAAGAATATAGAGAAAATTTTTAAAGTTAATGTTGTAAAAATAAATATTATAAATAAGCAAAATAGATCTAAAATGGTAAGAGGTAAAAAAGTTAAAATCTCTGGATTAAAAAAAGCCATAATAACTTTAAAAAAAGGTCAAAGCATTGATCTTACAGCAGGAATTTAGTTATGGGATTAAAAACGTTTAAACCTTATACAAAATCTACTAGAGGAACAATTCTAGTTGATAGATCTGGATTATGGAAGGGTAAGCCTTTTAAATCTCTTGTTTCACCTAAAAATTCTATGAAGGGTAGAAATAATAATGGACATATAACATCTTCCAACAGAGCTGGTGGTCATAAAAAAATGTACAGACATGTAGATTTTTATCGTAAGAAATTTGATGTACCAGCAACAGTTGAAAGAATAGAATACGATCCTAATAGGTCGTGTTATATAATGTTGGTAAAATTTGAAGATGGTGTTCACGCATACTATCTAGCGCCACAGAAAATTAAAGTTGGAGATAAAATTGAAAATGGTTCAAAAAAAGAAATAAAAGTTGGAAATTGCATGCCTTTGCAAGATATTCCTGTAGGTATTAATATTCACAATGTAGAAATTCAACCTGGTGCAGGTGGCAAGTTAGCAAGGTCAGCCGGCACATCAGTAATAATAAGTGGTATTGATGGAAACTACAGCTTAATCAAGTTGTCTTCAGGAGAGGTGAGAAAGATAGATTCAAGATCTTTAGCAACCATAGGGGTCTTAAGTAATCCTGATCAAAAAAACATTAAGATTGGAAAAGCAGGAAGATCAAGATGGCTAGGTAGAAGACCTCATACTAGAGGAGTTGTGAAAAATCCAGTAGATCATCCTCATGGTGGTGGTGAGGGTAAATCGGCTGGGGGAAGACACCCTGTTTCACCGACTGGTCAATCTGCTAAGGGTTTAAAAACTAGAGACAATAAAAGAACTGATAAATTTATTGTTAAAAGAAGAAATAGAAGAAGGGATACTAAGTAATGGCTAGAGCTGTATGGAAAGGACCTTTTGTTGAGGAAAGTTTAATGAAAAAGGTAGATAAGTATAAGTCAGATCCAAAAAAAATACCCATTAAAACTTGGTCAAGAAAATCAACAATTATACCTGACTTTGTGGGTGTAAGTTTTTTAATTTATAATGGTAAAAAGTTTATACCAATTACAGTATCTGAAGATATGGTGGGACACAAATTAGGTGAATTTGCCCCAACAAGAACTTTTTTTGGTCATACACCAGCTGATAAAAAAGCAAAACCAGCTGAAGCGGAGGCAAAAAAATAAAAATTATGAGTAAGATTAAGAATAATATAAAAAAAAACGACAAAAATGTGAGATCAGTTAACAATAATATTAGGTCTAGCGTTAGAAAACTTAATCCTATTTTAAGAAGTATAGTTGGAAAAAAAGTTGATATAGCAATTAGAGATTTACAGTTTTCAGAAAAAAGAGTCACAAAAGATATTAGAAAAACAATTAGTTCAGCAGTTGCAAACGCCGAGAACAATTTTCAATATGATATTGATAAACTAATCGTAAAAGAAGCCTATTGTGGAAAAAAAATTACAATGAAGAGATTTAGACCTAGAGCAAAAGGAAGAGCTGCACCAATTCTTAAGCCTTATTCAAGCGTAACCATTATTTTAACAGAAACAAAGAAAGTGGAAAGTCATGGGTCAAAAAGTTAATCCAGTTGGTTTTAGATTAGGTGTCAATAGAGGTTGGGACTCAGTTTGGTACGCTAAAAAGAAAGATTTTGGAAATTATTTAATCGAGGATTTTAAAATAAGAGATTATATAAAAAAAAATGTTATTAATTCTGGTGTCTCTAAAGTAATGATAGAGAGAACTGCAAATAAATGTTATGTAACTATTTATACATCTAGACCAGGATTTGTAATAGGTAAGAAAGGAAGTGATATTGATAAAATTAAGAATAATTTATCCAAACTTACAACAAATGATGTAACTCTAAATATTAAAGAAGTAAAAAAACCAGAGACAAATGCTTATCTAGTCGCTGAAAATATTGCTCAACAGTTAGTAAAAAGAATATCTTACAGAAGAGCAATGAAAAGAGCTATGCAGTCATGTTTAAGACTGGGTGCGAAAGGGATCAAGGTATCAGTGAGCGGTAGATTAGGTGGAAATGAGATCGCAAGAACTGAGTGGTTAAGGGACGGAAGTATACCATCGCATACTTTAAGAGCTGATATTGATTACTCTGAAGCAGAGGCATTAACTACTTATGGAATTATTGGAATTAAGGTGTGGATATATAAAGGTGAAGTATTCGCAAAAGAATTTAGTCAGGAAACAAACAAAGTAAAAGAGAAAGATAATAAATAACGATGCTACAGCCAGTCAGAACAAAATGGAGAAAAGCCCATAAAGGTAGAATTCATGGAACCGCATCTAGAGCTAATTTTATAAATTATGGTGCGTACGCACTAAAAGCTTTATCACCTGATAGAGTAACTGGAAAACAAATAGAGGCAGCTAGAGTTGCTTTAACAAGACACATGAAAAGGCAAGGTAGAGTGTGGACAAGAATTTTTCCTAATATACCGGTTTCAAAAAAACCGATTGAGGTGAGAATGGGTAAAGGAAAAGGATCTCCTGAATTCTATGCTTGTAGAGTTAAACCTGGGAGAATATTATTTGAAGTAGATGGTGTTTCGGAACAAATAGCCAAAGAAGCCCTGTATAAAGCTTCCGCAAAGCTGCCTATAAAAACAAAAACAATAAAAAGATTTATTTAGATTATGAAAAAGCAAGAAATTAAAAAATTAACAAAAGATCAAATTTTTAAAAATATTGATAAACTAAAGAAAGATTTATTTAATTTAAGATTTCAAAAAGTTAATTCTCAGATTACTAATCCTGCCAAAATAGCTGAAACAAAAAAAACTATTGCAAGATTAAAAACAGTTTTAAAAGGAAAACATAATGCCTAAAAAAATTTTAAAAGGTGTCGTTGTAAGTGACAAGCCAAATAAAACTATAACTGTTTTAGTTGAAAGAAAATATTCTCATCCTATTCTTAAAAAAGTAATTAAAGTGCAAAAAAAATATAATGCGCATGATGAAAACAACAAATATAAAAATGGTGATAAAGTTTCAATAATTGAAAGTAAACCTTTTTCCAAAAATAAGAAATTTCAAGTAGTGGAGAATTTAAAATAATGATACAGGTTCAAACAGAGCTACAAGTCGCTGATAACACAGGGGCAAAAAAAATTGAATGTATTAAAGTTTTAGGTGGCTCGAAGAGAAGGTATGCAAGCATCGGTGATACTATTGTGATTGCAGTCAAAGAAGCTATACCAAAAGGAAAAGTTAAAAAAGGATCAGTCCACAAAGCTGTAGTTGTCAGAGTAAAAAAAGGAATTCATAGAGATGATGGCTCTAAAGTAAAATTTGATAATAATGCTGCAGTATTAGTTGATGATAAAGGTGAACCAGTAGGAACAAGAATATTTGGTCCAGTGACAAGAGAATTGAGAAACAGAGGTCAAATGAAGATAATCTCATTAGCCCCAGAGGTACTTTAATGATAAAAAAAGGTTTAAAAGTAAAAGTACTATCTGGCAAAGATAAAAATAAGGAAGGTGAAGTGATTGAAATTAATAGATCTAAAAATAGAGCCAAGGTTAAAGACATAAATATTGTTAAGAAACATGTTAAAACAACAAAAGAGAAAAAAGGTGGAATTTTTTCTAAAGAGAGTTTTATTCATATTTCAAATCTAAAATTGATTGATGATAATTTAAAAACTAAAAAGAAAGAGGCTAAAAAATAATGGTACCAAGATTAAAAGATTTATTTTTTAAAGAAATTCAACCTTCTTTAAAAACACAATTTGGTTTTAAAAACATTTATATGGGGCCAAAAATAGAGAAAATAATTCTAAATATGGGGTTAGGATTAGATGGCAATGATAACAAAATCCTTAAATCATGTGAAGAAGACTTAGCAAAAATTACAGGCCAAAAGCCAGTAGTTACAAAGTTTAAAAAATCTGTGGCAAATTTTAAAACTCGAAAAGGTTCAAATGCTGGTCTCAAGGTAACACTTAGAAAAAATAAAATGTATGAATTTTTAGATAGACTAGTGAATATTGCTTTGCCTAGGATAAAAGATTTTAGAGGGCTATCAGCAAATGGTTTTGACAAGTTTGGGAATTACACATTTGGTGTTAAAGAACATATTATCTTTCCAGAAGTTAGTTTCGATAGAGCTGATAAGGTGAGGGGGCTAGATATTGTAATTGTTATATCATCTAAGAGTAAGGAACACAGTTATGCTTTATTAGAAAAATTAAATTTTCCATTCATAAAAAAAGGAGATAATTAAAATGGCGAAACTAAGTTCAGTAAATAAAAATAATAAAAGAATAAAACTTTCAAATAAATTTTTTAAAAAAAGAGAAAAATTAAAAAAAATTATAATGAATAAAAAACTTTCACTAGAAGAGAGATTTAAGGCTCAGCAAAAATTATCAAAATTACCAAGAAATTCTGCAAAAATAAGAGTAATGAACAGGTGTCAAATAACTGGAAGACCACATGGTGTTTATCGAAAATTAAAGATATCTAGAATTGCATTAAGACAATTAGGTTTACAAGGAAAGATACCTGGATTAGTAAAATCAAGCTGGTAGAAAGGAATATATGAGTTTAAGTGACCCAATCGGAGATATGATAGCTAGAATAAAAAATGCTCAATCAAGAAATCATAAAAAAGTTAATTTACCATCATCAAATTTTAAAACTAAGATTGCTGGAATTTTAAAAAATGAGGGATTTATCAAAGATTTCAAAGTGGACTCTCAGAATAATAAATCAATTTTAACACTAGAATTAAAATATCACTCAGGAAGTCCTGTGATAAGCGCATTTGAAAGAGTATCTAAGCCAGGAAGAAGAATTTTTTCAAGTGCTGATAGTTTGCCGAAAATTAATAATGGTTTAGGAATAGCAATTGTGTCAACACCAAAAGGTGTGATGACAGACATCGATGCACGAAAACAACGAGTTGGTGGAGAAATAATTTGTAAGGTATTTTAATGTCTAAGATAGGTAAAATAAATATTTCAATTCCAGAAAAAGTTAAAGTTGCTTTAGCAGGTAGTATTTTAAACATTGAGGGTCCATTAGGAAAATCTTCTCTTAATATTGATTTAGATATTTTCTCTTTAGATATTAAAGAGGGTAAAGAAATTTCTATTAAACCAAAAAAAATAGATCAAAATATTAAAAGGTTGTGGGGAATGAATAGAAGTTTGATAAATAATGCTGTCATTGGATCAAGTAAAGGATATGAAAAAGTTCTAGAATTAGTGGGTGTTGGTTATAGGGCGTCGCTAAAAGGTAATCAGTTAAATTTACAACTTGGTTACAGTCATGATATAAATTTTGATATACCTGAAGGAATTAAAATTTCTGTTGAGAAGCAAACGACTTTAAAAATATTAGGAGCTGACAAACAACAAGTTGGATCTGTAGCCTCAAAACTTAAAACATTACGCAAAATTGAACCATATAAAGGAAAAGGAGTTAGGGAGAAAGGTCAATATGTTCTTAAGAAAGAGGGTAAAAAGAAATAATGAAACTTACAAAAGATATTAGAAGAAAATTTAGAGTAGGAAATAAATTAAAGCAGGTTGCTAAAAAAGATAGATACAGATTAAGTATATCTAGATCTTCAAAAAATATATCTGCTCAGATAATTGATGTTGATAAAAATATAACCCTGCTATCTGCATCATCTGTAGAAAAAGATCTTAGATCAGAAAAAAAAATTTCCAAAACCGAATTATCTAAGATTGTTGCGGAAAAATTAGCTAAAAAAGCAATGGAAAAGAAAATTTCAAAAATTTATTTTGATAGGGGTTTGTATAAATATCACGGGAGAGTTAAAGTTTTTGCAGAAACACTTAGAAAAAATGGAATGGAGTTTTAATAATGGAACATTTAAAAAATAAAAAAACAGACGATATTTTAGAAAAATTAGTTCATATAAACAGAATTACAAAAGTTGTTAAAGGTGGAAGAAGATTTGGTTTCTCAGCATTAGTTGTTGTGGGCAATCAATCGGGTAAAATTGGCATTGCACATGCTAAAGCTAAACAAGTTCCTGATGCAATTAAAAAAGCTAATGAGATTGCAAGAAGAAAGCTAGTACATGTTCCTTTAAGAGAGGGAAGAACTATTCATCATGATGTTAAAGCTAAAGATGGATCAGGAAGAATAGTTTTAAGAGCAGCATCAAAAGGCACAGGTATAATAGCTGGAGGACCTGTAAGAGCTGTTTGTGAAGTTTTGGGTGTTAAAGATATAGTTGCAAAATCTATGGGAACTTCTAACGCACATAATGTGATAAGGGCTACAATGAAAGCTTTATTGAAACAAAATTCTCCGAAACAAATTTCCAACATAAGAAATAAAAAAATTTCTGAAATTATTGAGAAAAGAGGATAATGATAACTTTAAATAATAGATCCAAAATTAATAAGAAGAAAATTAGAGTTGGCAGAGGAATAGGATCTGGCAAAGGTAAAACAGCAGGACGAGGTGTTAAAGGTCAAAAATCAAGATCTGGCGTATCTATAAAAAGTTTTGAAGGTGGTCAGATGCCTTTATATAGAAGATTGCCGAAGAGAGGATTCAATCCAATTGTAAAAAAAAATATTGCGATATTAAATTTAGAAAAAATCCAATCCTTTATTGACAAGAAGAGTATCAAGACCTCGGAAGTTTTAAATTCAAATTTATTAAAGAAATTAAGTTTGATTAATAAAAAATCAGTTAAATTAAAGATTTTGGGGTCAGGCCAGATAAAAGACAAAATAAATATTGAAGCAGATTTAGCCTCTAAATCAGCAATTGATAAGCTTGAAAAAATAGGTGGATCTATTCAAATTAAAAAATAGTAAAATCCATGAGTGTCTCATCTTCTAGTAACGACTTAAGAAATAGAATATTTTTTACTTTAGCCCTACTTTCTGTGTATAGGTTTGGAACTTTTGTTCCATTACCCGGTATAGATCCCGAACAATTAAAAATACTGATGGAGGGTAATCAAAAAGGTTTATTAGGTATGTTTAATGTGTTTGCAGGTGGAGCTGTAAGTAGAATGGCAATTTTTGCTTTAGGTATTATGCCTTATATTTCCTCGTCTATTATAGTTCAATTACTAACCGGTGTGTCTGATTATTTTAAAAATTTAAAATCTCAAGGAGAAACTGGAAGATCTAAAATTACTCAAATTACTCGTTATGGCACAGTGTTATTGGCAACATTACAAGGTTATGGACTTGCAGTTGGTTTAGAGTCTTCAGCGAATTTAGTCATTAATCCAGGGGCTTTTTTTAAGATTTCAACTGTTACAACTATTGTTGCAGGTACAATCTTCTTAATGTGGTTAGGTGAACAGATTACTCAAAGAGGTATAGGAAACGGAATTTCTTTAATAATTTTTGCTGGCATCGTTGCAGAGATACCAAGGGCATTAGTAACAACTATTGAACTTGGAAGAACAGGAGCTATTTCAACAGTTATGATTTTAGCAATATTCATACTGCTTATAATAACAATTCTTTTTATAGTTTTTATGGAAAGAGCCTTAAGGAAAATACTCATAAATTATCCCAAACGCCAAATGGGTAATAAAATGTATGGTGGTGAGTCATCACATTTGCCTTTAAAGATTAACCAAGCGGGTGTTATTCCTGCAATTTTTGCCTCAGCTTTATTGTTGCTACCTGTAACATTTTCAAATTTTAATTTTTCAGAGAGTGAAATGTTTTTAAATTTAAGTTCTTATTTTACACAAGGTCAGCCCCTTTATATGTTATTATATGCTTCAGGAATAATATTTTTTACTTTTTTTTATACATCAATTACATTCAATCCAACCGAGACTGCAGACAACTTGAGAAAATATGGAGGGTTTATTCCAGGAATTAGACCTGGTGAGAGCACTGCTATCTATATAGAAAATATACTCACAAAATTAACTACTATTGGTGCTTTATATTTAACATTAGTTTGCTTAATGCCAGAATTCTTAATAGCAAAATATCCAATACCATTTTATCTAGGTGGTACTTCAATTTTGATTGTTGTGGTTGTTGCCATAGATACTGTAACGCAAATTCAAACTAGATTGATGAGCTCTCAGTACGAGCAACTTATTAAAAAAACTAAACTTGGTAAGTAAGTGAATATCATTTTGTTTGGCCCACCTGGTGCTGGAAAAGGAACACAAGCTAAATATTTAGTAAAAAAATTAAATGGTTTTCAGATATCAACCGGTGATATTTTGAGGGATGAAATTAAAAAAGACACCGAGATTGGAAAAAAAATAATTGATATTATGAATGATGGAAAATTTGTGAGTGATGAAATTGTTAATAATCTTATAAAAGATATTGTTTATGATCCTAAAAAAAAAAATCGACTTATTTTTGATGGATATCCTCGTTCGTTAAGTCAGGCAAAAAATCTTAACTCCCTATTGAAAAACTCTAATCAAGAAATTGGTTTAATTTTTTTCCTTAATGTGAATAAAGAGATTATTATAAGAAGAATTAAAAAAAGAAAAATTGAAGAAGAGAGATCTGATGACGATTTGGAAACCATAATTAAAAGATATGATACATACATGAAAACAACAAAACCTGTTTTAGATTTTTATTCAAAAAATTCAAATTTTCATGAAATCGATGGTGCACTAAAAATTGATCAAATAACCAATAAAATCAACAATTTTATTAATGTTTAAGTCGTTGACTTTAAAAGATCTTCTTATATAAAGGCTACAATTTATCTCAAAATTATGGCTCGTATAGCAGGTATTAATATTCCGCAAAATAAACTAGTTCATATTGGACTAACCTACATTTATGGAATTGGTGACAAACATTCAAAACAAATTTGTGACGCTCTTAAATTACCTAAAGAAAAAAGAGTCAATCAACTCACTGATGATGAGATTTTAAAAATTAGAGAATATATAGATCAAAATTTTAAAGTAGAAGGAGATCTAAGAAGAGATTATTCTTTAAGCATTAAAAGATTGATTGATTTAGCTTGTTATAGAGGTTCAAGACATAGGAAAAAATTACCAGTCAGAGGTCAAAGAACTAGATGTAATTCGAGAACAAGAAAAGGTAAAGCAATCGCGATTGCTGGAAAAAAATTAACACCACTAAAAAAATAATATGGTTAAATTAGATAAAGTTGAAAATAAAAAAAAAGAAAACGATAAACCCATAAAAAAAGTTTTAAAAAGTTCTTATTCAAAAAAGAAAAAAACTAAGAAAAACATTTTAAATGGAATTGCTTATGTTCAATCTACATTTAATAATACAATAATCTCTATCGCAGACACTAATGGCAATGTTGTGTCTTGGGCTTCAGCTGGTCAAAAAGGTTTTAAAGGTTCGAGAAAATCTACACCTTATGCTGCACAAGTAGCTGCTGATGCTGCAGCTTCTAAAGCTTTAGAGTATGGAATGAAAACATTAAATGTAGAAATTAAAGGACCGGGTTCAGGGAGAGAAACTGCGTTAAGAGCATTACAGGCTAGAGGTTTCAAAATATTATCAATTAAAGATACGACGCCAATGCCTCATAATGGAACAAGGCCACCAAAAAAAAGGAGAGTTTAATGGAGACAGAAAATGTAAATATAAAAAATTGGAAATCATTAATAAAACCCTCAAAGTTAGACGTAAAGTTAAGCGAAGATCTTACTCATGCAAAAATTGTTGCTGAACCTTTAGAGAAAGGTTACGGGTTAACACTAGGAAATTCTTTAAGAAGAATTCTGCTATCATCTATAAGAGGTGCAGCGGTTACCTCTTTACAAATAGATGGTGTTTTACATGAATTTACATCAATTAAAGGTGTTAGAGAAGATGTGACAGATATAGTTTTAAATATTAAATCTCTTGCTTTAAAATGTAATTCTGAAGGTACAAAAAAATTGATTCTTGATGCTAAAGGTCCTGGAGAAATAAAAGCTTCTGATATAACACCAGTCACAGATGTTGAAATTTTAAATCCTGACTTAGTTATATGTAATTTAGATGAAAATACAAACTTTCATATGGAAATGAATGTTAATACTGGTAAAGGTTATGTGCCTGCTGAACTTAACAAACCAGAGGAGCCACCATTGGGATTAATTGCAATCGACTCTCTTTATAGTCCAGTTAAAAAAGTTTCTTATTCAGTAAGTACCGCAAGAGAAGGTAAGGCACTTGATTATGACAAACTGACTATGGAAGTTGAGACTAATGGATCTATTTCTGCAGAAGATGCTGTTGCTTATTCTGCTAGAATATTTCAAGACCAACTAAAGATGTTTGTCAATTTTGATGAACCTGTTGAAGCACCTGTTAAAGAGGTATCTTCAGAACCAGAATTTAATAAAAACTTGTTAAGAAAGGTAGATGAACTTGAATTATCAGTTAGATCAATGAACTGCTTAAAAAATGATAATATCATTTATATAGGTGATCTTGTCCAAAAATCAGAAGGAGAAATGCTAAGAACACCTAATTTTGGAAGAAAATCTTTAAATGAAATTAAAGAGGTTTTAACTGGAATGTCTTTATATTTAGGTATGGAAATTCCAAATTGGCCTCCAGATAATATAGCAGAAATGTCTAAAAAATTGGAGGAAGCTATTTAATGAGACACAGCTTTGCTAATAAGAAATTAAATAGAACTTCAGAGCATAGAAAAGCATTACTTAAGAATATGCTGAATTCTTTAATTAAATATGAGCAAATCAAAACTACTTTACCTAAAGCTAAATTTTTAAAACCTCAAGCAGACAAAATTATAACTTTAGGAAAAAAAAATAACTTAACATCTACTAAAAACTTAATTTCACAGCTTCAAGACAAAAAATCAGCTAACAAAGTTACAAAAACGTTATCTAAAAGATATGAAAAAAGAAGTGGAGGCTACACAAGAATAATTAAAGCCGGGTTTAGATATGGTGATAATGCTCCAATGGCTATAATTGAGTTCGTGGATAGAAATGTTGAAGCTAAAAGAGTTGATAAAAAAAAAGATCGATCTGAAAATACAGAGAATAAAGACAGTAAAAAAGAAGCTGTAAGTAAGTAAATTTTAAGAATGATAAAAAGTTTTGTTGTAGACGCAACATTTAATAATATGCGTCTGGATAGATTTTTAAGAAACAAATTAGGAAAAATACCTCAAGGTTTAATTGAAAAAAAATTACGAACTGGAAAAATTAAACTTAATAAAAAAAAAGTAAAAAGTTCTACAAAAGTTGCTTTAAATGACAAAATAGAATTATTTAATTTAGATTTTAAAGAAAAATCTAATGATAAAAAAATAAATTTCAAACCTTCTAAAATAATTATCAAGGCTAATGAAAAGTCAATAATTGAAAATAATGAGGATTTCATAGTAATTAACAAGGATTCTGGAATTTCAGTACAGGGTGGAACTAAGTCAAAAAAAAATTTAATAGATATTTTTAAAAAAAGTAAGATATTTGAAAACACAAAACCTTACTCTGTGCACAGACTGGACAAAGATACATCAGGTGTTTTTATAATTGCCAAAAAAAGAGAAATGGCCCAACTTTTAACTTCGTTATTTAGGTTAAGAAAAATACATAAAACGTATTTAGCAATTTGTCACGGTGAATTAGAAAAAAATTCTGGCGAATTAAATGATGATTTAATTAGATATGATAATGGAAAAAAGATAGTTGAAAAAGCTAAAACAATTTTTAAGGTAATAGATAAAAACTCAGAAGCTAGCTTTCTTGAACTTAAACCAATCACTGGTAGAAAACATCAATTAAGAAAACAATTGTATAATATTGGTCATTCGATTTATGGTGATGAAAAATATAAACACATCACACTTAAAGGTATAAACAAAAAGTTAATGCTTCATTCTTATCAAATTAAATTTTTAATCAATGATCAAAAACATACCTATAAAGCTTTATTACCAAATTACTTTAAAAATTTGCTTAAATCGAAAAGACTTAACTTTTTAAATTAATTAAAAAATTTTCTATTAGTTTATTTTCTAGTTCATCATAATTTTGATCAACGATCGTCTTTAAGTTAGTAACTCCTCTATTACTTATACCACAAGGTATTATAGAGTCGTATTTATCAAGTTTATTATTAATATTTATTGAAAAACCATGGTAAGCAATCCATTTGCTGACTCTTACTCCGATAGCTGCAACCTTTTTAATTTCATTATTATCATCATACCAAATTCCAATATTTTTTTTGTCTGCAAAAGTCTCAATTTTAAAAAATTTTATTGTATCAATGATTGTTTTTTCAATTATTGATATAAACTTTCTTATATCTTTGCCCCTTTTTTTTAGATCAATAATAAAATAACAAATTAGTTGCCCTGGCCCATGATAGGTAATTTTACCACCTCTATTCGTTCTAATAATTTTTATTGATTTATCTAAAATTTCATTTTCTTTAGAACTTGTACCGGCTGTAAAAATTTCGTTATGTTCTAAAGTCCAAATTAGCTCATTAGCAGTATTCTCATTTATCTTATCAATCTTTGACTCCATAAAATTGATAGCTTCTTGGTATTTTATAGGTTTTTTTGATTTTTTAACCTCAATATTCATTTAAAAATTGTAATCTTTTGATTTTGTATTAAAAGAGCCGACATAATAATAGGTTAATTTATGACTTTAGTTAAAAAAATTAAAGATAAAAAAGTAAATTTTGAATTTAATAAAGAATTTATAAAAGTTGTCACAGATAAAATAGCTAATAATGATGCATTATTTATTATCAATTCATTCAAAGAAATGCATCCTGCAGATGCAGCTGATATTATTGAACATTTAAGTGAAAACGATAGAGAAAGTTTAATTAAATTAAACAGTTTTAGAATTGACCCAGAAGTATTTGTGGAGCTAAATGAGTCTGTCCAAACAGAGATAATTAAATTTTTATCTTCAGAGTCAATTGTTAGAATATTGAAAAACCTTGAATCTGATGATGCAATATCGATTTTAGAAAATATCGAAGAAAAGAATAAAAATTCCATTTTAAGCGCTTTACCCCCAAAGGATCGTTTTGCTTTACTAGAGGGACTTAGTTATCCAGAGGATAGCGCAGCTAGAATAATGCAAAGAGAGTTTACAGCAATACCAAGCAATTGGTCAGTAGGTCAGACAATTGATTATTTGAGAGAAAACAAAGATTTACCAGAAGAATTTTTGGAAATCTTTATTGTTGATGAAAATTTTAAACCAATTGGCACTGTACCTTCATCTAAAGTTTTGAGAACACCGAGAGAAACAAAAATGTCAAATATTATGGAGGAGACAATTTTTTTAGTACCTGTGGATATGGATAAAGAAGAGGTAGGTAATTCATTTGAAAATTATGGACTAAATTCAGCTTGTGTGGTTGATAAGAACAATAAACTTGTTGGAATGATAACTTCAGATGATATTTTGACAGTTCTAAAAGAAGAAGCTGAAGAAGATACGTTAAGACTTGCTGGTGTTGGTGATGAAGAAATCACAGATGGTGTATTTACTAAAACAAAAAGAAGATTTAACTGGTTGTTATTAAATTTATTTACTGCTTTTCTAGCAACTTGGTGCATAAGTTTATTTGGAGCAACTATTGAGCAAATGGTAGTACTTGCTTTCCTAATGCCAATCGTTGCTTCGATGGGTGGCAATGCTGGAATGCAAACATTAGCTGTGACAGTAAGATCTTTAGCTACAAATGATTTAACTAAAAATAATTTTACTCAAAATATATTAAAAGAATTTAATATTGGAGTTTTGAATGGAATAATTTTTGCTGTTATTAGTTCATTAATAGTTCAATTATGGTTTCAAGATAGTCAACTTTCTTTAATAATTTCTATTTCAATGATTTTGACAATGATAATAGCCGGTCTTTTTGGAATACTTGTTCCTGTCTCTTTAAAAAAAATGAATATTGATCCTGCCATAGCATCTAGCGTTTTTGTAACAACAATTACTGACGTAATTGGATTTGTATCTTTTTTAGGTGTTGGTGCATATTACTTTTAAAAATTATCTATCAATCTCACTTTATTGATAAAATACGCAATAAATATTTTTGAATTTTTTATAGTTGAAGAAGATTTAAGATTATTTTTTTTTCTAATCTCCAAGTAATCAATTTTAATATCAAAATTTTTTTTAAATAATTCCATTTTCTGTTGTAAAAGATTTTTTATTTTTTTCTTATTTTTAAGAAATATTTTAAAATGGAATAAATCTTTAGCTATTTTACCTGCTTTAATTAGATCTTTTTTATTGAGTAATTGATTTCTTGAAGATAAAGCAAGTTTATTTTTATCTCTTACCGTTTTGCATGATATAATTTTAGTTTCATATTTTTTTTCAATAAACTTTTTAACTAATAGTAGCTGCTGATAGTCTTTTTCACCCATGAATATTTTGTTTGGTTTAATAATATTTGTTAATCTATCCATTACGTCAATCACACCCTCAAAATGACCTTTTCTAAATTTTGCACAAAGCACTTTGTTTTCATTTTTTAGAATTATTGCCTTTTTTCTTTTAAGTGAATAGATCTCTTTTTTATTTGGGATATAAACAAAATTAACTTTTAATTTTTTTAAGATATTAAGATCTTTATTTAAATTCTTTGGGTATGATAAATAATCTTTTTTGTTGTTAAATTGAGTTGGATTTATGAAAATACTTACAAGTGTTTGATTACATTTTCTTTTTGACTGTTTTATTAAATATTCATGCCCCCTATGAAGACACCCCATCGTTGGAACAAACCCCAAATTTGAAACTTTTTTGAGCGCCTCATTTATATCTTTATTTTTTAATAAAATTTTCATTTGTATAAAATAATTTTTATAAGTAAAACATTCAAATGATTAAACAAGCAATTATTCCTTTAGCTGGTTTAGGAACTCGATTACTACCATTAACCAGTGTTTTCGCTAAAGAGCTTTTACCTATAAATGGTAAACCTGGGATTGAATATATTTTAGATGAGTGTATTGAGGCTGGAATAAAAGAAGTTGTTTTTATTATTTCAAAAAAAAAAATGATGATTAAGAAATATTTTTATAACGACAATTTTTATAAAAAAATAATAAAAAAAAAGAAAGACTCGAGAACTTTAAAAGAATATAAAAAAATTCTAAAATATAAAAAAATTATAAAATTTGTTTATCAAAACAAGCCTTTGGGCACAGGTGATGCAGTTTTAAAAACTAAAAATATTATTAAAGATAAATTCTTTTTAATGTTACTACCAGATGATCTTATAATAAAAAAAAACTGTTCTAAATCTATGATCCAAATACACAAAAAATATAAAGCATCAGTTATGGCAAGTATGAATGTTGATAAAAAAACAGTGTCTAGGTGGGGTATCTATAAATTGAAAAAAAAAAATGGATAAAAATAATTTTTTAATCGAGGATGTAATTGAAAAGCCTTCAATAAAAGAGGCGCCGTCCAATAAAGCTGTAATCGGAAGATATATTTTACCAAGGAAAATATTTGCAAAATTATTATCACAAAAACCAGGTAAAGGTGGTGAAATACATATTACAGATTCTATCCAAACTTTAATTAAAGAAAATCAAAAATTTATAGCACATAACTTTTCTGGTAAATACTTGGATTGTGGAAGTATGAATGGATACATTAAATCTGGTATAGAGATTTCAAAAATATGAAATTATGCATGATAGGAACAGGTTATGTTGGACTTGTTAGTGGCGTTTGTTTTTCTGATTTAGGAAATGTTGTTTATTGTGTTGATAAGGATAAAAATAAAATTGATTCACTTAATAAAGGAAAAGTACCTATTTATGAGCCAGGATTAGAAGAAATACTGAAAAGAAATCATAAAGCTAAAAGGTTACTTTTTACTTCAGATTTAAATGAAGCTGTAAAAAAATCTGATATTATATTTATCTGTGTAGGAACTCCTACCAAAAAAAAAAGTAATTCAGCTGATTTAAAACAAGTATTTTCTGTAGCAAAACAATTAAAAAAAAGCATTTATAAATATAAAATCATCATAACAAAATCTACAGTTCCTGTTACAACTGGAGATAAGATTGAAAAAATTTTAAGTAAACTCAAGAAAAAAAAACTGATAGATGTAGTTTCAAATCCTGAATTTTTAAGAGAGGGAGAAGCTATAAGAGATTTTATTTATCCTGATAGAGTTGTCATTGGTACTGACAGCAATAAAGCTAATAGAATTTTAAGATCTTTATACTTACCTATAATAAAAAAATCTAGTAGATATTTTAAAACTTCAAGAAGAGGTGCTGAGATGGTAAAATATGCTTCCAATGCTTTTTTAGCTACAAAAATTTCCTACATAAACGAATTGGCAAATTTATGTGAAAAAATTGGTGTTAATATCCAAGATATTTCTATTGGTATGGGTTTGGATCAAAGAATTGGTGATAGATTTTTAAGGGCAGGACCTGCTTATGGTGGCTCATGTTTTCCAAAAGATACAAGAGCTTTAATTGATGTTGCTAATAAATATAAAACTGATCTTTCCATAATAAAAAGTGTTGTTAGATCTAACAATCAAAGAAAAACAACTCTCACAAAAAGAATTGATAAAATTTTGAACAATAAGCTAAAGAATAAAATTATTACATTTTTAGGTGTAACTTTTAAACCTAATACCGATGATATGAGGGAAGCATCAAGTATTCCAATGATTAATTATTTAAATAAAAAAGGTAGCAAAATTAGGTATTATGACCCCTCTGGAACAAAAAGGGAATTTGATAAATTAAAGAATGTTAAATTTTACAGTAATATTTCTTCAGCTTGTATCAAAAGTGATCTTGTTATTATTCACACTGAGTGGAATGCTTTTAAGCTACTAGACTTTAAAAGACTTGTAAAAAAAAGAAATTTCAAAGTTTTTGATATGAGAAATATTTATTCTCAAGATAAAATGAGAGATTTAAAAATAGATTACACCAGTATTGGAAGATAATTTAATTTAATTCAAATATTGCATCTACCTCAACTGAAACACCTAATGGCAAACTATTTGAACTAATAGCTGCTCTTGTATGCATTCCAGCTTTATCAAATATTGATGCAATTAAATCTGAAGCTCCATTAACTACTTTAGGTTGATCTATAAAATCATCTGTTGAGTTAACAAATCCGGTGAGTTTAACACACGATTTTATTTTAGATAAATCTCCATCACAAGCCTCTTTTGCTTGTGAAACAATGCTTAAACCACATCTTTTTGCAGCGTTATAACCATCATCTACTGAGAGATCTTTTCCTACTTTACCCTTGATTAATTTACCATTTTCATCAATCGATATTTGACCTGATATGAATAACAATTTACCTGTAATTTTAGTAGCAACATAAGATCCAACTGGTGGTTTAGCTTGTGGTAATATAATATTTAATTCTTTAATTCGATCAATAATTGTCATTTTTTTAATTTTTCAATAAATTCTTTACCGTTTTTGCTGCTTTTAAATTTCGTCCAAGTATCTTTTAATGAAGATTTATCAAGCTTTTTTTTACCTGCACTTAATTTTTCACCTGTACTTGTTTTAAGTTTTTTTGCGGTACACTCAATATATTTTGCACTTAGTTTATCAAATTGATTACAATCAGTCTCATTGGCAAATAAAGAAGTCGAGACTAATAAAATAAAAAGAGATTTAAATAATAATTTTTTTTTCATATTTTTTCCTATTTTTTTTTCTTTTTTTTATCTTTATCGTATTCTTTTCTTTTATCAATTAAAATTAATGCTTCTTCCATAGTTAACTCATTCGGATCTTTTTCCTCTGGTATTGTGGCATTAAGAGATTTGTATTTAATGTATGGACCATATTGTCCTTTCATAATTCTAACAGGCTTACCATCTTCAGGATGTGTGCCTAAGTCTTTTATAATAGATGAAGACATTCGGCCTGGTTTAGCCTCAGCAATTAAAGTTATTGCTCTGTTTAAACCAATAGAAAAAATTTCTTCTATATTTTCAATTCTTGCTGACTTATTTTCACATTTTAGATAGGGACCAAATCTTCCAGTGTTCAATGTTATTTCTTTTTGATTCTCTGGATTGAGACCTAAAGATTTTGGTAGTGAACATAAAAATTGAGCTTTTTCTAAATCAATATCTTTTAAATCTAAACCTTTGGGAATTGATACATTTTTTAATAGTTCGTTAACTTCAGTTTTAGATTTCTTTTTCTTTTTCTTTTTTTTTGCACTTTCTTCTATTTCTTGTTCACTTAAAATTTTTTCATATTGAAGATAGGGTCCAAATCTTCCATTTTTCAAATATATATCATTACCATTCTCATGCTTTCCGATAAATTTTGGTTCAGCTAGTTGAGCTTGGGCTGCAGCTTTTGCTTTAGATAATGGCCGTGTATATTTACAATCAGGATAATTTGAGCATCCTATAAAAGCTCCCCCTCTAAAACTATTTTTCAAACTGAGTGTACCATTGCTACATAATTGGCATTTTCTGACTATATTTCCCTCATTATCCTTATCAAAAATAAGTTCACCCAAACTATCATTTAGTAAATCTAAAACCTCTCTAGTTCTTTTTTCCTTTACCTCAGAAACATTGTTATTAAAGTCTTTCCAAAATAATTCTAAAACTTTAATCCAACTTTCTTTACCAGAGGTAATCTCATCTAATTGATCTTCTAATCCTGCAGTAAAATTATAATCTACATATCTTGAGAACAATTTTTCCAAGAAAGCAGAAATTAATTTTCCTCTATCGGTTGGAAAAAATCTTTTATTTAGTATTTCTGCGTATCCTCTGTTAGCTATGGTAGAGATAATGCTTGCATACGTTGATGGTCTACCAATTCCAAGCTCTTCGAGTTTTTTAACTAAACTTGCTTCAGAGTATCTTGGTGGGGGTTGTGTAAAATGCTGTTCATCTATTAAAGACTCAATATTTACTAAACCCTTTTTCATAGCTGGTAATATACTTTCGTCATCATCTTTATTTTGGTTGTTATAGATCTTTAAAAAACCATCAAATTTGAGAACAGAGCCACTAGTTTTACAAACTGTGTCATTATTATCAGAAGTTACAGTAATTGTATTTCTGTCAAATTTTGCAGATGACATTTGAGAGGATAAAGCTCGACTCCAAATTAAGTCATATAATTTATTTTGATCGGTGCTTAAATATTTTTTAACACTTTGTGGAGTTCTAATTATATCTGTGGGCCTAATTGCTTCGTGAGCCTCTTGTGCATTTTTAGCTTTTTTTCCTGAATAGTTTAGAGAACTCTCAGGTAAATATTCATTACCAATTTCTTTTTTAATATAGTCTCTAAAAGTTGAGACTGCATCTTTTGACAAATTTGTTCCATCAGTTCTCATGTAAGTAATTAAACCTATAGTTTCTCCATCTATTTCTATCCCTTGGTAAAGTTTTTGTGCAATTTGCATTGTTCTTGATGCACCAAAACCTAGTCTACTTGAGGCTGTTTGTTGCAGTGTAGATGTTGTGAAAGGCCCTGATGGATTTCGATTTATAATTTTACTTGAAATATCTGTAATACTAAATTTTTTTTTATTAATAATTGATATTGCCTTATTGATTTCCTCTTTATTTTTAAAAGAAAATTTTTCTATTTTGTTGTTTTCAAGTTGACTTATACTAGCAGTTATAATTTGATTTTTTTTATCTTTAAATTTAACACTTAAAGTCCAGAATTCCTCTGGATTGAATGACTCAATTTCATGCTCTCTCTCAGTTATTAACTTTAATGCTACAGACTGTACTCTCCCAGCAGACTTTGAGCCTGGTAATTTAGTCCAAAGAATAGGTGAGATGTTAAAACCAACTAAGTAGTCCAAAGCTCGTCTAGCCATATAAGCATCTACTAACAAAGGTTCAATTTGTCTTGGATTATCAATACCATGTAACACAGCTTTTTTTGTAATTTCGTTAAAGACAACTCTTTCAATTTCCTTATCTTTTAAAAGTTTTTTTTCATTTAAATATTCTTTTACATGCCATGCTATTGCTTCACCTTCACGATCAGGGTCAGTAGCAAGGATAATTTTAGAGGAGTCTTTTGCTGCATCAGTAATTTCTTTAAGATATTTCTTTGAAAAACTGTCTACTTCCCACTCCATTTTAAAGTCATGATCAGGATCAACAGAACCATTTTTTGAGGGTAAATCTCTTATGTGTCCATAACTTGCTAAAACTTTATAATCATCACCTAAATATTTATTTATGGTTTTTGCTTTAGCAGGACTTTCTACAATCACCAAGTTCATTAACTACAAACTACTCAAATGAGTTAGATAGTCAAATTAATAAATTTTTGTCTTTGTTTCTTCTTTATTTTTCAATCTTTTAATGTTTTCTCTGTGAGTAAAAAATATCAAAATAAACATAATAGTAAAAAAAATTACTTGATTAAATTGTGATGAAAATAACAAATATATCGGAATAGAAATTGATGCAACTAATGAAGCTAAAGATGAATATTTAGAAAGACCAAATGTAACAAACCAAGAAATTATAAAGATTAAACTGAAATAAATGTTCAATGCAAATAAAATTCCTAAATAAGTTGCAACACCTTTACCACCCTTAAATTTTAACCAGATAGGAAAAACGTGACCCAAGAAAGCACAAAGTGAAGATACATAAACTAATTCTGGAAGGTAAATTTTAACATAAATAACTGGAAGAATGGCCTTAAGAATATCGAAAATTAAAGTTGTATAACCAATAATCTTATTTCCTGTTCTTAGAGCATTTGTGGCACCTATATTTCCGGAACCTATTTCTCTAATATCTTTTTTTAAAAAAATTTTTGTTAATATTAAACCGAATGGAATTGATCCCATTAGGTACGAAATAATACCAACAATTAAAATTTCCATATTATAACTTAAATAATTCTTTTCCTTTTACAAACGTATTTGTAACTTTACCTTGAAGTTTTTTATCTTCTATTGATGTATTTTTTGATTTTGATATTAGTTTTTCTTTTTTTACAATCCAGGGTTTATCTAAGTCGACAATACAAAAGTCGGCATCATTACCAATTGACAGATTGCCTTTATCAATTTTGAGAATTTTTGCGGGATTTGAGGTCATAGCTTTGATTATAGTTTCTAATTTAAGTGACCCATTATGATATAGTTCTAAACTTAACGATAATAGAGTCTCAATTCCTGACGCACCAGTTGCTGCTTGTGCAAAAGTTAGTCTTTTTGACTCTTCATCCTCAGGTTTGTGATCAGATACGATTACATCTATCAATTCGCTTTTTAATCCTTGAATTAGAGCTAATCTGTCTTCCTCTCTTCTTAAAGGTGGGGAGAGTTTTAAAAAAGTTCTAAAGTCACCAATATCATTCTCATTCAATGAAAGATTATTGATTGATACACCTGAAGAAAATTTAACAATTTCTTTTCTATACTTAAGCACTTCAACTGATTTTTGTGATGATAGTTGTGAAATATGATATCTACATTTAACTTTTTCCAACAAAGTTAAATCTCTTTCTATTAAAACTCTCTCAGCTATTTCTGGTATACCTGACAAACCTAATTTTGTTGCAATTATACCCGAATTTATCATTCCATTCTTAGCAAGTTCATAATCCTCAGCATGTTGCATAATTAAACAGCCAAGGTCTTTTGCAGAATTCATAATTCTTGACATTAATCTTGGATTTTGGATTGTCCTAATTCCATCTGTAAATGCAATAATCCCTTTTTTTTGTAAGAGGCCGAATTCAGTCATGTTAGAACCCTCAATATTTTTAGTTAGTGATGCACATGGAAAAATATTAATTTTAGATTTATCTCTTCCTCTCCTTTTTAAAAAATCAACTATCGATACGTTATCAATAATTGGATTAGTATTAGGCATGGTGACTACTGAGGTTACTCCACCTGAAAGGGCTGCATCACTAAGTGTTCTAAAGTTTTCTTTATACTCAAAACCAGGTTCACCAACAAAAACCCTCATATCAACTAATCCTGGAAAAAGATGCTTTCCTTTTAAATCCATTGGTTTTTCGCGAGTTGGAAGATTATTTGTATTTACTTTTTTTCCTACAGCTTCAATTTTACCATCTTCTCCAATAATTAAACCGCCAATTTCATTAATAGAATTATGAGGATCAATTATATTTGCATTTATAAAATATTGCTTTTTCATTTATGTACAAAATATTTTTAAGCAAGCCATTCTTACTGCAACACCGAGTTCAACTTGTTCCTTAATTACACTTTTATTAATATCATCTGCAAGAATTGTATCTATTTCGATACCTCTATTCATTGGACCTGGATGCATTATTAAAGCATCTGATTTTGCATATTCTAATTTATCAGGTGTTAATCCAAAGTATTCATAATATTCTCTATTTGAGGAAAGATATGAGCTACTCATTCTTTCATTTTGTAATCTTAACATCATAACGATATCACAATCTTTTAATCCTTTTTTCATATCTGTAAAAGAGTTCACGCCAAATCTATCTATTTCTTTGGGCATTAAATTAGTTGGTGCAATAATATTTACCTCGGCTCCAAGCATATTTAGTAAATAGATATTTGATCTAGCTACTCTAGAATGTAATATATCTCCGCAAATTGCTATTTTTAAACCCTCTATTTTTTTTTTACGGTTAATGATTGTTAAAGCATCAAGTAAAGCTTGTGTTGGATGCTCACGTCTACCATCACCTGCATTTAAAACTGCACAATTAACTTTTTGTGAAAGTAAATTACATGCACCAGAATCTTGATGTCTAATGACAATAATATCTGGATGCATTGCGTTTAATGTCATTGCAGTATCAATTAACGTTTCACCTTTTTTTATGGCTGAATTGCTAATGTTCATAGACATTACATCAGCTCCAAGTCTTTTTCCTGCAAGTTCAAAAGAACTTTGTGTTCTTGTGGATGGCTCAAAAAATAGATTTATTTGAGTTTTACCTTTTAGCACATCTATTTTTTTGTTTTTACTTTGATTAACCTTTATAAAGTCTTTAGCTTCATCAAGTATTAAATTTACATCATTTATTGATAAATCTTGGATTCCTAACAAATTTTTTTGGGAAATTTTAATAGCTTTATTAGTTGGTATTGCCATTAAAACCAACTCTATAACTATAATTCTTTACAATAGCAAGTATTAATTATTTAAAAAATCAATTGCACCCTGTAATATAAATGCAGCTGCATTCTCATCAATTTTTTTTTCCCTTTTAGTAACATTTACGTCTAATTGGCTTGATAAATTAAAAGCCCCAACTGTTGATAACCTTTCATCCCATAAACAAACAGGTATATTAATATTCTTCTCTATGTTTTTAGACACGTCTTTAATTGACTGAGTTGATCTGCCCGATGAACCATCCATATTAAGAGGATTTCCAATTATGATACCTCCTATGTTATTTTCCTTAATAATTTCCTTTAATACTATTATTAGTTTTTCAGATGAAGTTTTGACAATAGTTCTAAATGGTGTTGCAATTAATTGCTTCTCATCACATATTGAAACGCCGATTCTTTTAGAACCAAGGTCTAATCCTATTAATCTACACTTATCTGAGTGTTTTTTTTTGAATTCGTCTAATGTCACCATATTGTATAATTTAAACTTAAGTGATAGTTTTCGTCATATTTAAATAGCATATGAGCATAGATCTTAAAACAATAAAACATATTTCTAAATTATCAAGAATTTCAGTTGATGACCAAAGAGCTAAAAAATTAGTTGGTGATTTAAATTCAATTTTTGATTTTATTGAAAAGCTTAATGAATTAAAAACAGAAAATGTTAAACCGTTAACTTCTATAGCGGAAACAACATTAAAATTAAGGTCTGATGAGGTTCAAAGTAAAAATATCAGAGAACAAATAATTAAGAATTCTCCTCAAGATAATGAAGATTATTTTGTTGTACCTAAGGTTATTGAGTGATGTCAGATATAACTAAACAATCTCTAACAGAATTAGTTGAAAGTATTAAAAATAAAAAACTTTCTTCATCAGAAGTTACGAAAGCCTTTATTGAAAGATCTGAAAAATCAAAAGTACTTAATGCTTTTATAACTGAAGACTTCACATCCGCTTTAGATAAAGCAAAAAAATTTGATCAAAAACCTGATTTAGATTTAAAATTACCTGGTATTCCAATGGCAGTTAAAGATTTATTTTGCACAAAGAATATTAAAACAACTGCTGGTAGCAAGATTTTAAATAATTTTGTGCCAACATACGAGTCAACTGTAACAGAAAATATTTGGAATGAAGGTGCAATTCTTTTGGGTAAATTAAATTGTGATGAGTTTGCAATGGGCTCCTCGAATGAGACTAGTTTTTTCGGCAATGTCCAAAATCCTATTGATAAAAATTTAGTACCAGGTGGTTCCTCTGGAGGATCTGCATCAGCTGTTGCTGGACAATTAACACCGATTACAATTGGAACAGATACCGGTGGATCAATAAGACAGCCAGCTTCTTTCACTGGAACAGTTGGTTTAAAACCAACCTATGGTAGTTGTTCAAGATATGGAATTGTTGCTTTTGCTTCTTCCTTAGATCAAGCAGGACCAATGGCACAAAATGTTAGAGATTGCGCTTTACTTCAGGAAGTAATCAGTAGTTTTGATGCGAAAGATTCAACATCAATAGATTTTAAAAGAAATCATTATAGTAAAGATCTTACCAATAATATTAAAGGAAAAAAAATTGGAATACCAAAAGAATACAGAGTGGATGGTATGCCTAAAGAAATTGAGGACCTCTGGCAAAAAGGTATTGAATATGTAAGAGATTGTGGTGCAGAAATTATAAACATTTCACTTCCGCATACTAGTTATGCTCTGCCAACTTATTATATAGTTGCTCCAGCCGAAGCATCTTCAAATTTAGCAAGATACGACGGTGTTAAGTATGGATATAGAGCAAATGGTGAAAATTTAATTGATATGTATGAAAAAACTAGGTCGGAAGGTTTTGGTGCGGAAGTTCAAAGAAGGATTATGATTGGAACTTATGTTCTATCTTCAGGGTATTATGATGCATATTATTTAAAAGCTCAGAAGGTTAGAAGATTAATTAAAAATGATTTTGATGAAGCATATAAAAAAGTAGACGCAATTTTAACACCATCTACACCTAGCTCAGCTTTCAAAATTGGTGAAAAAACAAATGATCCTGTTTCTATGTATCTCAACGATATATTTACAGTGCCTGTTAATTTAGCTGGTTTACCAGGTATTTCAATTCCTGCAGGACATGACACAAAAGGTTATCCCCTTGGTTTACAAATAATTGGCAAAGCCTTTGATGAACAAAATATATTGAATATTGCATTTGCAATGGAGGAAAAAATAAATTTTAAAAATAAAATTACTGATTGGTGGATTAAATGAGTAAGAAGAGTCGAGAATATTTGATTAATCGTAAAGATAATCAATATGAAGTTGTAATAGGTTTAGAAGTTCATGCTCAAGTATTATCCAAGTCAAAATTATTTTCTACTTCTGCTACAAAATTTGGTGCAGAACCTAATACTCAAGTAAGTTTAGTTGATGCAGCTTTTCCAGGTATGCTACCAGTAATAAATGAATTTTGTGTTAAACAAGCAATAAAAACCGGTATAGGTCTTAATGCAAGAATAAATAAACGCTCAGTTTTTGATAGAAAAAATTATTTTTATGCAGATTTACCACAAGGATATCAAATTTCACAATTTAAAGATCCAATAGTGGGTGAGGGTAAAGTTATTATAGATTTGCCTGACGGTCATAAAGAAGTAGGTATAGAAAGATTACATTTAGAACAAGATGCAGGAAAGAGTATACATGATTTAGATCCTCAAAATACTTTTGTTGATTTAAACAGATCAGGAGTAGCTTTAATGGAAATCGTAAGTAAACCAGACCTTAGATCCCCGGATGAAGTAAGTATATATATAAAAAAATTGAGATCAATCATGCAATATTTAGGAACTTGTGATGGAAATATGCAAGAGGGATCATTAAGAGCAGATGTTAATGTATCCGTAAGGGAAAAAGGGTCAAAAGAGTTTGGAACAAGATGTGAAATTAAAAATGTAAACTCGATTAAATTTATGCAAATGGCTATAGAATATGAGGCTAATAGACAAGTTGATCTAATTGAAGAAGGTAAAACAATTGATCAGGAGACTAGATTATTTGACACTAAGAAAAATGAGACAAGATCAATGAGATCCAAAGAAGATGCTCATGACTATAGATATTTCCCTGATCCAGATTTATTACCATTAGAAGTCTCAGACGAATTTGTAAACAAACTTAAAAGTGAAATTCCAGAGTTACCTGATGATAAGAAGAAAAGATTTATTAATGAATTTAAGTTATCAGCTTATGAGGCAACAATTTTAGTTTCTGATATAGAAATAGCAAAATATTTTGAAGAAGTTGTAGCAAAAATGGGCAAGAATAAAGATATGAAACTTGCAGTCAATTGGATTACAGGAGAGCTTTTTGCTGTTTTAAATAGTAAAAATTTGGAAATTACACAAAGCCCCGTAAGTGCAAAAAATTTAGCAATTCTGGTAAATTTAATTAAGAATGGAACAATTTCAGGAAAAATTGCTAAAACAGTTTTTGAACTAATGTTAAAGAATGACGAAGATCCTCAAAAAATTGTTGAAGAAAAAGGCTTAAAACAACAAAGCGATCCAAAAGCATTAGAGGAATTGATAGATAAGATAATTAACAATAATAGAGAAAAAGCTATTGAATATAAGCAAGGCAAAGAAAAACTTTTTGGTTTTTTTGTAGGTCAAGCTATGAAAGCCTCTGGTGGAAAAGCTAATCCTCAATTAATTAATGAGATCTTAAAAAAAAAATTATAAGGGTTATGGGTTCTGACCTTAATATTACAAAGCATTTACAAGATTATATATTAAAACATGGTTTAAAACTTCATCCAGTACAAAAGGAAATAATTAATTATAATCTTAAATTAGGTGATATTAAAAGAATGCAAATATCAATATCACAATGTCAATTTCTTCATTTAATGATTAAAGTTTCTAAAATTAAGAAAGTATTAGAAATCGGAACCTTCACTGGTCTAAGTACATTATCCATGGCATTAGCTTTACCTGATAACGGAGAAATTATTGCTTTAGATAAAAATAAAGAGACTAATAAAATTGCTGTTAATTTTTTTAAAAAAGCTGAGCAAAATCACAAGATAAAGACAATTATAAAACCAGCCTTAGAATCTCTAATTAAGATTAGAAATAAAAAATTTGATTTAGTTTTTATAGATGCAGATAAAATGAATTATAAAAAGTATTATGAAATTTCTCTAGACTTATTAAATAAAGGAGGTTTAGTAATAATTGATAATGTATTATGGCATGGAGAAGTAGTTGATAAAAAAATAAATGATAAATTTACTAAAAATATAAGGGAACTGAATAATTTTATATCAAAAGATAAACGAATAGAGAAAGTAATTGTGCCTTTTGGTGATGGAATGAGTGTTTGTAGGAAAGTTTAATGTTTACAGTATTTGGTTTTTATAAATTTAAACAAATTAATAATTTAAATAAAAATAAAAAATTATTAAATAATCTTCTTCTTAAAAAAAATATTAGAGGGACAATTATAATTTCTAGAGAGGGAATCAACGGATCTTTATCTGGAAAAAATAAAGAATTAAAAAAAACAATTAGAAAAATTAAGACTATCCTTAAATTAAAAGAGTTTAATAGTTTTAACAAGTCAAACAGCAAATTTCAACCTTATCATAAACCAAAAATAAAAATCAAAAAAGAGTTAGTACCAATGAGTTTAAATATAAAAAATGAAATTCAAAAAATTAATAATCATATAGAACCAAACAAATGGAATGAACTAATTAAAAGTAAAGAAACATTTTTACTAGATGCGAGAAAACCTTTTGAAAACAAAGTAGGATCTTTTAAAAATGCTTTTAATCCTAATGTAGATAATTTTAGGGATTTTCCAAAATATTTAAAACGATTAAAAAGGCAACAGCCTATCGCTATGTTTTGCACTGGTGGTATTAGGTGTGAAAAAGCTTCTGTATTTTTAAAAAAAAAAGGTTTTGAAAATGTTTATCAATTAAAAGGAGGCATACTAAATTACTTAAAAAAAATCAAAAAAAAGGATAGTTTATGGAAAGGTGAGTGCTTTGTTTTTGATAACCGAGTAAGTTTAAAACATGGCTTATTACAAGGCTCTTATTCGGTTTGCAGTGGGTGTAGAAAACCAATTTCATTAAAAGATAAAAAATCTAAAATGTACGAGGAGGGTGTATCTTGTCCAAGTTGTTTTGGTAAACTCACTAAAAAACAAAAATCTCGTTTTAGAATGAGGCAAAGTCAGATATATAAAGCGAAGTTATCAGGAAAAAAATATAATTTTCAAAAAGAATATTAGTAGGAATTAATTTGCCACAATCTCTTAAACTTACCAAAGACCCAATATGGTTTTTATTAAGGAAAGTCACAATCCCAGCAAGTGTGGGTTCGTTATTTCAAACTTTTTATAATTTAGTTGACACATGGTTCGCAGGAAGAATATCAGCTGAAGCAATAGCAGCAATTGCAAAATCTTTTCCAGTTTATTTTACTATAATTGCCATAGGTGTTGGTTTAACAGCTGGAACAAATACATTAATAGGTAATAATTTAGGAGCTAATAACAAAAAAAAAGCTTCATTATTTATTGCTCAATCGATAATTTTTGCAATTTTTTTATCTGTTCTTGTTACCTTCTTTGGTTTAAACGTTTCAGATTTCTTATTATCATTAATGGGGTCTGACCTTGATGGAATTATTTTATCAAGAGAATATTTAGATATAATCTTTTATGGAACAATTATTGTTTTAATACAAATTTCCTTAAATGGGACTTTAAATGCTCAAGGAGATACTAAAAGTTATAGAAATGTATTGATATTTACTTTCTTTTTAAATATTTTTTTAAATCCTTTATTTATTTTTGGATATGGATTTGTTCCTGCTTTTGGCATAGCAGGTTTAGCAATAGCAACAGTTGTTGCTCAATTTACTGGTCTGCTTTATCTAGCCCATAAGGTATATTGTTGTGAGTTAAAACAATATCTAAAACTAGAATGTTTTATTCCTAAATTCAATCTTTTGGGTGAGCTAGTTTACCAAACCATACCTGTTATGTTTAGTATGTTATTAATTGGGGTGGGTTTATTTAATATTCTTTATTTCATTGGACAGTTTGGAGATCTCGCAACCGCAGGTTATGGCGCTGCCCTAAGAATTGAACAAGTTTTTTTACTACCTGTTATAGGTTTGAATACAGCTGTTTTATCTATTGGTGGTCAAAACTTTGGGGCAAAAAATTATGATCGTCTTAGAGAATTATATAAAAAAGCTTTACTATTTGGCTCATCTTTCATGATTTGCGCAGGAATAATAATTTTTATTGGAGCAGAATTTTTAGTTTCATTATTTACAGACAATTTAGAGGCAGTAAAACATGGTGCAATTTACCTAAAAGTTGCAGCATTGATTGGTCCTATTTATCCAGTGTTCTTTATTACTACTGCAGTATTTCAAGCAGTCAAAAAACCTCTTTATAGTCTTTATATGAGTGTTTTAAGATTAACAGCTCTTCCTTTTTTTAGTTTATGGTATGTAATTAATATTAGAGGAGGTGATTATGAGGACATTTTTTATACTATATTTGTAACAAATTGGTTAATGGGAATTGCAGTTTTGATGTTTATTGGATATTTCTTAAATAATGTTTTTAAACAAAATAAGAGTCTTTTTACTAATTAGTATACATATAGTTATTTTTTTTATTACCCCAGAAAATCTGAAAGCAAAAGAGTTAAAAATTATTGCAGGTATTGCAAAAGTTATTGATGGTGACACAATTTTAGTAAATAAAAAAAAAATTCGTCTTTTCGGAATTGATGCCCCAGAACGGGATCAAAAATGTCAAAAAATTTGGCTAACAATTTCTTTCTTTTCATTTAACAAAGATTATTTTTGCGGTGAGATTTCTACTAATAGGCTCAAAAAAAAAATTAATAATCAATTTATGAGCTGCAAATGGAAAAATAAAGATAGATATAAAAGATTTATTGCAGAATGTTTTAAGGGCAAGACTAACATCAATGCTTGGATGGTTCGATATGGTTATGCTGTTGCATATAGAAAATATTCAAAAAAATATGTTGTACATGAAGATATAGCAAAAAAAGACAAATTAGGTTTATGGTCTGGCACTTTTGAAATGCCTTGGGATTATAGAAAAAAGAATTAATCCTTTTGTAATTTTTTTTCAAATTTTCTCACTAGATAGGAAACAATTAATATTAAAATTAAATACTCAAGAATCAAAAATGTATATATTTCAAGAGGGCGATAGGTTGTAACAACAAGTTCGTTAGCTTTTCTTGTCAAATCACCAATGCCTATAATTGAAACTAAAGAAGACATTTTTAAGACATAGACAAATTGATTTCCTATTGCAGGTAAAATATTTTTGATAGCTTGAGGAAGAATAACAAGCTTTAATTTTTTGACAAAATTTAATCCCAACGAACTTCCAGCCTCCCACTGGGACTTCTTGATAGAGTTTATGCCCGCTCTAAAAATTTCTGCTTGAAACGCACTTTCACTTATAGATAGTGCAATTATGCCAGATACAAATGGACTAAAGCTAATACCCGTCATTATTGGTAGTCCATAATAGATCCATAATATTAAAACTAATAATGGTATCGCCCTGACAATCTCAACATAGCCAATATTGATATAAGTTAAAAATTTATTTTTAGCTAATGATGGTATGGCTACAATTAATCCAACGAAGATTGAGATAATAATTGAAACCAAAGAAATAAAAATCGTGGTGGTTAAACCACTTAATAGAAACTTTAAATTTGTTAAACCTTCAATATTGTTTGGTGATAAGATTAGCCAATTAAGTTCACCTTTATTACATGAAGTTAAAGGGATAATTAGAAGTAAAAAAAATAAATTTCTCACCCCTCAATTTATAAAGTATTGATCAGTAAATACTAATTTATTATAAACTTTTTAAATTATATTTAGCTAACAACTTATTAAAGAAGCCTGATGATTTCTTCTTTTTAATCCAGTCATTAACATAGTTGTTCCATTTATTATCACCTTTAGGAACCATCATAGCTAAAAAAGCAGGATTTTTTTCACCATCAGGAACGATAGCTAATTGTGGATATTTAATAACTAACTTATTTGCCTCTGTTGAACTTGTTATATTTCCATCTGCTCTTCCAGCTAATACTTCTTGAAAATCTCTAGCAGGAGCTTCTACAGAATTTAATTTTGATTTAGGAAAAAATTCTTTTGCTTTTTCTTCCTGCGATGTACCAAGAGTAGTTGCAATAGTTACACTTGAATTATTAAGAGAGTCCCAGGTCGAAAATTTACTTAAATTTTTTTTAAGAACAAGTGGTACAGTTCCATATTTATAGTAGGTTTCTGTAAATCCAGCTACTTCAGCTCTTTTAGGAGTTTTCGTGACACTTGTTGATATATCATACCTTTCAGAAGTTATTCCAGAAACGATAGTTTTCCACTCAGCTGGTACAAATTCGATTTTAACACCCATGTCCTTAGCTAGTTCATTCATTACATCAATATCAAATCCTTTATATTTATTAGTCGCTGGATCTTTAATAGTCATAGGATCCCAATCTCCAGTTGTTCCAACTTTTAAGACACCGGATGATAAAATCTTGTCTAAGTTTGATTCTGCATTTAAATTAAAGGGTAAAAGAGCAAAGATTGCTAAATAGATTAATTTTTTCATACTAATTTTTAACAAATTTAAAAAAAAATGAGACTATAATCTTGACGCAGTATCATTCATCCATGAAAACAAATGTTGTGAAAAAGAGCGTTTTACAAAAAGATTCACGTCATTTTGAGTCTCATTTTGTATAATTACATCAATTTTTGCTAATATTGTTTGTGTGACAGAAGCCTTTTTTTTTCTAAAATCATTGAAATTAAATGGTGATCCAGTCTCAAATAAATCATAAATTTTGTCACCTTTAAGATTAATTAAAACAAATTGGTCAGTAACATCTGTGACAGCTCCTAAATTTGTTTTACAAATACTTTTATTGAGTAAATTTTCTATTTGATAATCGTTGCTACCAATGTGGGAAGCCTCATTTGAAAAAATCATCCATTCATCAGGACTTAGCCAAAGTGCAGTTAATTTATCGCTTTTAGTAAAAGTATTTGCCTCGGCTGGTAATATCAAATTTAATGATTTACCAACTGCAGATAAAAATTCTCTTTTTTTTCCCCTTAGTATTAGTTTCATTATAGGTTTAACTTCTCTCATTTGTAATCCTGAATAAGATTTTTCCTCTGTAATTGGGTTTGAATAATTAAGCATTCAATCTTTTATTCTCCTTGTCTAAGAACACTGGATCCGTAACCGTCACGTTGATTTGTTTATTTTCCATTGGGATAATTAGTTTTTGACCCATCATATTTTTTCCACCTTTAACAACCCCTAAAGCAATAGATTTTTTTAAATTTGGACTATAGTAACTCGAAGTTACGTGACCCAACATCTCAACTGGAGATTTGTTTGCGTCCAGAACTATTTGAGCACCTTCTTCTAAAACTTCTTTTGGGTTTTCAGTAACCAAACCAATTAATTGTTTTCTATCATCTCTGATTGTATCTGATCTATATAAAGATCTTTTACCAATAAAGTCATATTTCTTTTTACTAACTATCCAATCCATTTGTAAATCAATTGGTGTCATAGTTGCATCTGTGTCTTGTCCTACTATTATAAATCCTTTTTCAGCTCTGAGTAAATGCATTGTTTCAGTCCCATAAGGTGTGATATTAAATTCTTTTCCTGCCTGCATACACTTGTCCCATACAGATTTTCCATAGTTAGCCTGAATGTTAATTTCATAACTTTGTTCACCAGTAAAACTTATTCTCATTACTCTACATGTGACTTTGTCAATTTTGGTATTTTTAAAAGACATATGTGGAAATTTCTCATCGGACAAATCTAGATTAGGAATTACTTTTGAAATGATTTTTTTACTGTTCGGACCACAAACACTAATTGTTGCATAATGGTCTGTCACTGAAGTAAGGTATACGTCTAACTCTGGCCACTCTGTTTGAAGGTAATCTTCTAGTTTACTTAAAACGGTTGCGGCTCCACCTGTTGTTGTAGTCATAATATAGTGATTTTCATCTAAGCGTGTGGTTACACCATCGTCATAAACCATGCCATCTTCATTAAGCATTAGTCCATATCGACATTTTCCAATAGCAAGCTTTGACCATGCATTGGTATAAACTCTATTTAAAAACTCTGAGGCATCTGTACCTTGAATATCAATCTTACCTAATGTTGAAGCATCTAATATACCGGCACTGTCTCTTGCAGCCTTACTTTCTCTTTGTACAGCTTCATGCATACCCTCATTTTCTTTTGGATAAAACCAAGCTCTTTTCCATTGTCCAACATTTTCAAATTTCGCTTTATTTTCAACGTGCCAATCATGAATTGGAGTTTTTCTAGAAACATCAAAATACTCTCCCACATTTCTTCCAACAATTGTACCAAAAGTAAGAGGTGTGTAGGGTGGTCTAAATGTTGTTGTACCAAGCTCACCCATTCTAGAGCCGGCAGTTTCAGATATAATTCCTAACGCATGCATATTGCCAAGTTTACCTTGATCAGTTCCCATGCCAGTTGTTGTATATCTTTTTACATGTTCAATTGATCTGAAACCTTCTCTTAAAGCTAATTTTATATCTTTTGCTGTTGCATCATTTTGATAATCAACAAATGGTTTTGTCTTACCGATTATCTTATCAGATGGAAGTAACCATATATTTCTTTTAGTTTTATTGAAATGAGATTGGATCTCAAGATTTTCATATTCAGTTTTCTTAATATTTAAGAAATCTTTAAGTTTTTTTGAAATGCTTGATAATATTTCATCTAATGTAAATTCTCCATTACAAGAACCTATACTTATTTGATCTGAAGGATATGTATCTGGAATAAATACTTGATCTTCATCTCTGAATTTCAATTTTCCACCAGATTGTGTGAAAAGATGTACTGCTGGTGTCCATCCTCCAGACATACCAAGGCAATCACAATCAATAGAAATTTTAGAGCCCACAACTTTTTGACCATCTTTAGAAAGTTGCATTATTGAGATTTTATTAATCCTTTTGTACCCAAAAGTATTAACAACTGTATAGCCTTTATATATTTTTATATTATTTTTTTCTATTTCTTTGACTAATTTTGAATCAACATTTTCTCTATTATCGATAATAGCTTCAATATTAATTCCTTTTTGAAATAAACTTATTGCTGTCTCATATGCACTATCGTTATTAGTAAAAAGAACATTTTTTTGACCGCACGCTACTCCAAATAAATTTGAATATTTTTCTATTGCAGATGATAGCAAAATTCCTGGTCGGTCATTGTTGTTAAATACCAAAGGTCTTTCTAAAGATCCCGTTGCACATATAACCTTTTTTGTTCTAATTTTAAGTAGTCTATGTCGAACTTTTTCATCTCTTTGATGCAAAGGTAAATGATCCGTTAAATTTTCTCGTGCTAATAAAAAATTGTAGCCATGAAAAGCAGCAACACTTGTTCTTGTCTTTATTTTTAAATTATCAATTTTTTTTATTTCATTTATTTCTTTCTCTAACCATGAGCTCGAAATTTGATTGTTAATCTTGAAGTGATCTGAATTTTGATAAATTGTAGAACCACCAAGATGAGGTTTTTCATCTATTAATAATGTTTTAAAACCATTTTTTGCAGAAGTTTTTGCTGCGATTATGCCCGAAATACCAGCACCAATGACTAATACATCACAGTGTATATATTTATGCTCATATATATCAGGATCAGGCTCCGTAGGTGATTTACCTAAACCGGCAGATTTTCTGATAAAATACTCATATTTCCCCCAAAAACTTGCTGGCCACATGAAAGTTTTATAATAAAAACCTGCTGGAAGAACCGGACTTAAAAAATTATTTATACCTCCTAAATCGAAGTTAACACTAGGCCAACAATTTTGACTTGAAGCTTCAAGTCCTTCATAAATTTCTACTTCTGTTGCTCTAACATTTGGCTCTGTCCTAGATGTGTTTTTATGAAGTTGAACGATAGCATTAGGCTCTTCTGAGCCAGCAGTCATTATTCCTCTTGGCCTATGGTATTTAAAACTTCTTCCTACTAAATGGATATTATTAGCTAAAAGAGCAGATGCTAATGTATCTCCCTTATAACCATAATAAGTTTTATTATTAAACTTAAATGAAATTTTATATGTCTCATCTATAAACTTACTTGATTTAACTCTTAAATTGTTTGTCATTTATATTTTGTCGGAGGTTTTTCACCCATTTTATAAATTGCTTTAATTTCATCATTCGATGTATCTCTAACCATATTAAACCATTTTCTACATCCATGAGTATGAACCCATCTTTCGAACTGGACACCTTTGATATTTTTTCTCATGAAAAGATATTCGGCCCACTGATCATCACTTAATTCAGTTGGCTGTTTTGGTCTAACTATATGAGCTTCTCCTCCAGCTTTAAACTCACTTTGTTCTCTTTCACCACAATAAGGACAATGAATCAAAAACATCAGTGTGCTACAGCAGCTGCACCATGTTCATCAACAAGATCTCCACTTACAAATCTATTAAGATTAAATGCAGCATTTAATTTATGAGGTTCATCATTTGCTATTGTATGGGCGAATAGATCTCCTGAACCTGGTGTTGCTTTAAATCCTCCTGTGCCCCAACCACAATTAAAATATAAACCTTTAATTGGTGTCTTACTAATAATAGGACTCGCGTCAGGACAAATATCTACAATACCACCCCATTGTCTCAACATTCTCATTCGGCTAAATATTGGATATAATTCTAAAATAGCATTTAAAGTTCCCTCTACAATTTCATGACTTCCTTTTTGAGAATAAGAAACGTAGTCATCTGTACCAGCTCCAATTACTAGCTCACCTTTATCAGATTGACTAACATAAGCATGTACAGCATTAGACATAACTACTGTATCAATAATAGGTTTTACTGGCTCGGACACTAATGCTTGAAGAGGTTTACTTTCCAAAGGTAACTTTAAGCCTGCCATATTTGCTATTACACTTGAATGACCAGCAGCAACGACACCAATTTTTTTTGTTTTGATAAAACCTTTAGTTGTTTCAATACCCTCAACACCATCACCACTTCTTTTAATTCCTTTGACTTCGCAATTTTGAATTATATCAACACCCATTTCATCAGCACCTCTTGCATAACCCCAAGCAACTGCATCGTGACGTGCAGTACCAGCCCTACGTTGAAGTGTTCCTCCTAAAACAGGGTATCTAATATTCGGAGAGGTGTTTATTATTGGACAAAAGTTTTTTACTTGTTCTGTATTAAGATAAACTGCATCAATACCATTCAATCTGTTAGCATGAGTTCTTCTTTTGAGATCTCTAACATCTTGCAAATTATGAGCGAGATTCATTACACCTCGTTGACTGAACATAACATTGTAATTTAATTCTTGTGAAAGATTTTCCCAAATTTTTAAAGCATGATCATATAAACCTGCACTTGCATCCCATAAATAATTTGATCTTATTATAGTAGTATTTCTTCCAGTGTTGCCTCCACCGATCCAACCTTTTTCCACTACAGCTATATTTTTCATATCATGTTTTTTTGCAAGATAATAAGCTGTAGCTAATCCATGACCTCCACCGCCAACAATTACAACGTCATATTCTTTTTTTGGATCAGGATCACCCCAAGCTTTTTGCCAGTTTTCGTGATAAGAAAAAGAATTTTTAATTAGTGATATTATTGAATATTTAT
Organism: uncultured Pelagibacteraceae bacterium; assembly: GCA_902570915.1. Classification (GTDB taxonomy): domain Bacteria; phylum Pseudomonadota; class Alphaproteobacteria; order Pelagibacterales; family Pelagibacteraceae; genus Pelagibacter. The sequence goes on from CACGAB010000001.1 coordinate 169,387, forward strand.
TTTTCATTTTGCAATAAATACTTGATTAATATTGAATATTCAATGATTTCAAGTTACACACTCATTAATGGAAAGGTGGGTGAGAGGCTTAAACCAGTCGTTTGCTAAATGACCGTGCGAGGAAACTTGTACCGAGGGTTCGAATCCCTCCCTTTCCGCCATTAATAAGAAAAAATCTACCTATTAAATAATTCTTTCAATCTATTGTTAATTTTCAAAGAGACTGATTCCCAATCATTTATTTTGTCAGCTTTAATTATTTCTAAATTTTCATAAAAACATTTTTCCTTTAATTCTATATGCCATCGCCAGTCAGGATTAGAATTAAGCAATAGCAAAGTTTTAACACCTATTGTAGATGCAAGATGAGTCATTGAGGTGTCGACTGAAATCAATAGGTCAATATTATTTAAAATAGAGATAGTATCAACAAAACTTTTATCTCCTAAATCGATTTGCTCTGAGAAATCTGTAATAAATTCTTGTAAGTTATTGGATTTAATATCTTTTGAAAATTTATCTTTCTGTAAACTTAAAAAAGAGTAATTTTTATCTTTAATTAAATTACTAAAAAATTTAAAAGGAATAGATCTTTGTTGATCATCTAGAAATTTTTCATTTCCTTTCCATTGGATAGCAATGATTGGTCTTTTCAAATT
>CACGAB010000002.1 GCA_902570915.1 uncultured Pelagibacteraceae bacterium
TTAATAATTCATCATGATAAAATTCAACATATTGATTGAAAATCAAACAATATTCTCTCCACCTTTTTTCTCTTTCTTCATCTTGTTTTGTAAAAATGTAAGGCTGCATACCAGCCATATTTGCAAGATACTTTACGGCTTCACCAAATCTAAGATTTTGTGTTTTCATTACAAAATCAAAAATATTTCCATGTTCTGATGTAGCAAAACAATGATAAAATTCTTTTTCGTCGTTGACTGTAAATGAGGGTGTTTTTTCATTTTTAAAAGGTGAAAGACCTACAAATTCTTTTCCTCTTTTTTTTAAACTTACAAATTTTGATATGACTGTTGAAACCTTTAATCTAGTTTTTATTTCATCAAGATATTCTTTTGGATATTTCATTATTATTTATTCAATAGTTCTTTGATAAGAGATCCAGCTTTAGCAAAATCAATTTTATCGGAGTATTCTTTTTTTAATTCACCCATAACTTTACCCATATCCTTTAATGAAGATGCGCCTAGTTTTGTTATAATATCCTCACATATTTTTTTTGTTTCTTCGTCTCCTAAAACCTTTGGTAAAAAACTTGATATTATTTCATATTCATTTTGCTCAACTTCCAATAAATCAGTTCGATTATTTTTTTTATAGATTTCAATTGATTCGGCTCTTTGCTTAACCATTTTTTTAAATAGCTTTTTAATATCTTCATCGTCTGTCTCTTTCTTGTTGGGGCCCGATCTATTTTGAATATCTAAATCTTTGATGGATGATAAAATTAACCTATAAGTTGATATTTTTGTTTTATCTTTAGATTTTAGTGCATTTTTGTATTCAGTTTCGATTGTTTCTTTTAAAGACATAATTTTTTAATCTACTTTAAAGCAAAAAATTCTCAAAAGAAAAATTGTTTTTTTTCAATTTTATAATACATCTCTGTTGCGATAATAATTCAATTATTGTATTAACCTTTAACTTATGAGTTGTAATTGATCAAAAAAGCAAAAAAAACTAACTCAAAAAAAATCTCAGATAAACAAACAGGTATTTTAGTTCTTGAAAATAGAAAAGTTTTTAAAGGCATTGGTATTGGCTACCAAGGAACAGCAACTGGAGAAGTTTGCTTCAACACGTCTCTTACAGGGTATCAGGAAATAATCTCTGACCCATCTTATGCTGGGCAAATAATCAATTTTACTTTTCCTCACATTGGTAATGTGGGTACCAATAGTGAAGATCATGAGTCTGATAAAATTTGGACAAAAGGAGTTATATTTAATTCAGAAATAACTTCACCTTCAAATTATAGATCATTTTTACACCTCGATGCTTGGTTAAAAAAAAAATAAAATCGTCGGTATCACTGGATTAGATACAAGAAATTTGACCAATTTTATTAGAGATAAAGGAGCACCAAAAGGCACAATATCAGTCTCAAAAACAGGAAAATTTAATATAAATAAAATCATCAATGTAACTACAAAATGGAGTGGATTAAAAAATTTAGATCTTGCAAAAGAAGTTACAACAAAGAAAAATTATCTTTGGAAAGGTTTCAAAACTTGGAAAAAGCAAATTGGATTTCAAAAAAATAGACAAAAATCTTTTCATGTTGTTGCTATAGACTATGGAATTAAAAAGAATATTTTAAGATATTTTTCTGACTTTAAATGTAAAGTTACAGTTGTTCCGTGTAATGCTAGTTATGAAAAAATTTCATCTCTAAAACCTGATGGAATATTTCTATCAAATGGTCCTGGAGATCCTGCTGCAACTGGAAAATATGCTATTGGAATAATAAGAAATCTTATTAAAAATCATTTTCCAATATTTGGAATTTGTCTTGGTCACCAATTACTTGGCTTAGCCCTAGGAGCGAAAACTAAAAAAATGAAGCTTGGACATCGTGGAGCCAATCATCCAGTAAAAAACTTTATTAATGATAGTGTTGAAATTACCAGTCAAAACCACGGTTTTGAAATTGTTAAAGAAGGTTTGCCAAGAAATCTAGAAATTACTCATGAATCTTTGTTTGATGGAGGAATAGAGGGAATTCGATTAAAAAATAAACCTGTGTTTTCTGTTCAATATCATCCAGAGTCCAATCCAGGCCCGCAGGATAGTGTTTACCTTTTTCAAGAATTTATAAACAACATTAAAAAAAATGCCAAAAAGAAAAGATATTAAAAAAATTTTAGTCGTTGGAGCTGGCCCAATAATTATTGGTCAAGCTTGTGAATTCGATTATTCTGGAACCCAAGCATGTAAAGCATTAAAGGATGAAGGTTATAAAGTGATTTTAGTTAATTCGAATCCAGCAACAATAATGACTGACCCAGATGTTGCAGATAAAACTTATATAGAACCAATTACATTAGAAATTCTTGAGATAATTTTAAGAAAAGAAAAACCCGATGCAATTTTGCCAACCATGGGTGGCCAGACTGCATTGAACTTGGCAATGGAAGCAGAAAAAAAAGGTGTTCTTAAAAAATATGAGATTGAACTAATCGGTGCTAATTCAAAAGCAATCTCTAATGCTGAGGATAGGAAAAAATTTAGAAAAAATATGATGGATATTGGTATAGATTTACCAAAATCAAAAGTTGTTAATAAATTTAATCAAGCCGCAAAAGTTTTAAAACAAATCGGTCTACCTGCAATTATTAGACCTGCTTTTACACTTGGTGGTCTTGGAGGTGGAATAGCTAAAACAAAAAAAGACTTTTACAAAATAATTAAAAATGGATTACACGAGTCTCCATTAAGCCAAGTTCTAGTTGAAGAATGTTTAGAAGGTTGGAAAGAATTTGAAATGGAAGTTGTAAGAGATAAGAAAGATAACTGTATTATTATTTGTTCAATAGAAAATATTGACCCGATGGGAATTCATACAGGTGACTCTGTTACAATTGCACCAGCGCTGACTCTTACTGACAAAGAATATCAAGTAATGAGAAACGCATCTATTGCATGCCTTAGAAAAATTGGAGTTGAAACAGGAGGATCTAATGTTCAGTTTGCCATAAATCCAAAAAATGGACGAATGGTTATTATTGAAATGAATCCAAGAGTATCAAGATCATCCGCATTAGCATCGAAGGCAACAGGATTTCCGATTGCTAAGATTGCTGCAAAACTTGCTGTCGGTTACACTTTAGATGAATTAAAAAATGAGATAACAAAAGTCACTCCTGCATCTTTTGAACCAACTATTGACTATGTGGTCACAAAAATTCCAAGATTTACTTTTGAAAAATTTTCGACCTCACCTGCAACTTTAGGTACATCAATGAAATCAGTTGGGGAGGCGATGGCGATAGGTCGAAATTTTAAAGAGTCTTTACAAAAAGCATTGGTTTCTCTTGAAACAGGGTATTCAGGCTTAGATAGAGTTTTTAATATTAATAGAAAAAAAATAGAGAAAAAACTTAAAGAAAATATTCCTAATAAACTTTTACTTGTCGCAGAAGCTTTTAGAAAAAAGATCAATATAAAAAGAATTCACAATTTATCGAAAATCGATCCATGGTTTTTAGAACAAATTAAAGAGATCGTTGATAACGAAAATAAACTTAAAAACAAAGGTGTTCCAAGAGACTTTGTTGAATTCAATCGTATTAAATCTATTGGTTTTTCAGACAAAAAAATATCCGAATTAACCAAAATTCCTGAGAGTGTTGTAAGAAAAAGAAGAATGGCTTTAAAAGTATTACCTGTTTATAAAAAAGTGGATACTTGTGCTGCAGAATTTAAATCTTTTACACCTTATATGTACTCAAGTTATCAAAGAAATTTTTCACTTAATTCAGAGTGTGAGGCAGAGCCAACTCAAAAGAAAAAAATCATTATCTTAGGAGGGGGTCCTAACAGGATTGGTCAGGGAATAGAATTTGATTATTGTTGTTGCCAAGCAAGTTTCGCCTTAAAAGATGCAGGATTTGAAACGATTATGGTCAATTGTAATCCAGAAACTGTATCAACAGATTACGATACAAGTGATCGATTATATTTTGAACCTCTTAAAGAAGAGTATGTTTTCAACATCATTAAGAAAGAGCAAGAGAAAGGAAACTTAATTGGAGTGATAGCACAATTCGGTGGCCAAACTCCTATAAAGTTGGCTGAATTTTTATATCAAAACAAGCTTCCAATTTTAGGAACACAATACACTTCAATTGATCTTGCTGAAGATAGAGATCGATTTAGAAATCTTTTAAATAAATTAAAATTAAAACAGGCTGAAAGTGGAATTGCTAAAACTTACAAGCAAGCAATAAAAATTGCTGACAAAATTGGTTTACCTTTAATTGTAAGACCCTCTTACGTTTTAGGTGGAAGAGCTATGGAAATTGTATATGAGAAAAATGATTTAAAAAAGTTTGTTGAAGAAGCCTTTAAAGCTGCAGAGGATAATCCAATATTAATTGATAAATTTATTAATCAAGCGATGGAAGTTGATGTGGATGCATTATCTGATGGTAAGGATGTATTTGTTGCAGGTATCATGCAACATATTGAAGAAGCTGGAATTCACTCTGGAGACTCGGCGTGTAGTCTGCCTCCTGTTTCAATTAAACCTTATTTGATTAGAGAAATAGAAAATCAAACAAGAAAATTAGCTTTAGCTCTTAAGGTTAAAGGGTTCATGAATATACAATTTGCAATTAAAAAAGATCAGATTTACGTAATTGAAGTAAATCCAAGAGCAAGTAGAACTGTGCCTTTCGTATCAAAAGCAAAAGGTTTACCTCTTGCTAAAATTGCCTCAAGAATTATGGCTGGTGAAAAATTATCTAAATTTAATTTAAAAGATAAATCTAAAGGAATGTATGCTGTTAAAGAAGCTGTATTTCCATTTAACAAATTTCCAAATAGCGATTTACTTTTAGGTCCTGAAATGAAATCAACTGGTGAGGTTATGGGTTTTGATAAAAATTTTGGTATGGCTTTTGCTAAGAGTCAAATTGCATCTGCTAATTCTTTACCAAAAGATGGCCTTGCTTTTATTTCATTAAAAGATGCACACAAAGATGAGGGAATAGATTTAGCAAAACAATTGATCAAACTTAAATTTAAATTGTGTGCTACTAAAGGGACTGCTGAATATATTAGAAAATTTGGTATGAAATGTAAGAAGATTAATAAAGTTAGTTCAGGCACTCCTCACATTGTTGATGTTTTGGATGCTAAAAAAATTGCTCTAGTGATTAATACTGGTGGCGGTAACAGTGAACATCGAGTTAGTGATGCCATAGCTTTAAGAAGAGCAACTTTAAAAAATAAAGTCCCTTATTGTACTAATATGTCAACCGCATATGCTTGTTTAGAGGCAATAAAATCACTAAAAACCAAAAAATTAGAAGTGACTGCTTTGCAAAATATTTAAGTTAAAAAACTTTTCTTAAATTAAAAAAAGCTTGTTTAATATCACTAATATCAAAAGGGTCTTCATTTATTATTTTAAAATCTAATTCAAAATCATTAATGGTTTTGCTTAAAATATATTCTGATCTTAGATCATCAGATCCTTGAATATTAAAAGCATAATTTGTTTCTTTACTAGGTAAATAGCCAATAGCTAAATGAATTTTATCAGTATGACCAAATCCAAGTGCCGAGTTGCGTTCATAAATAAAAAACAAACTGAAATTTTCATCATAAATAACATCAATGCCTGCTTCAGCATTAATGTTATGTAACGCTCCAGAGTCTAATTTGGTATCAAATTTACTTGAACTATCATTTATGTAGGAATATTTTACGTTAGATGAGCTATTTAGATTAGCCTGGTATTCTAATTTACCATGTTTTTTTATTTTGTATTTTTTATTATTTAATTCTTCAACTGAAGCTATAGACAATCTTAAATTTCTTGATTGAATACTTTGTTCGTCAAATCTCATTCCAGTTTGTCCACTTTCAGAATAGCTACTCAACAATGTATAACCTAAATCAATTTGACCAACAGGTATTAAGGTAAGCTCATCCTTTTTTATCTCCTCTTTCAATTTTAAAGTTCCATAAATTTGTTTACCGTTTCTATTTCCAGTTAATTTATTTCCATCTAAAACACTTAAGATGTCTGACTTAAGTGCACCAATACCAACTACCGCATCTAAAAATCTATTATCATCTTTTACCGGAGTGGTTGAATAATAAGTTAAATTGTAAGTATCTGTATCTAAATTACTTCCATCGATACCAACTTTAATGTCATTTTGACTAAATCTTAACGCTAGCCCTTTTATTCCTCGATCATCAGTAAACTTGTCAGCACCAATAGTAATGCCATCGGTATAGATTTTTTTCTTAGATGAAATATCTGTTTCTCTAACTTTACCAAAAGCAAAGCTTCCCTCAGCCCAATAAAAAATATCTTCATTTTCATTTTTTTCTTTAGGTGTAGTGGAAACTTGAATAGCCTCAGCTAGAGAGGCTAACATTTCATTAGAGAAATTAAGTTTAATATTTCTAAAGCTTAAATCTTGAAGATCTTTATTTCGTCTAATCCATTTTAATCGATTAAGAGCTGCATCTGTTGAGTGTTCAATTGTTCTATTTGCAATATTAATTTGAGCTTCAGCTACTCCTCTTCTATCTCCTTCTGTAATCTCTGTACATTTTCCAGCAAAAAGATTGAACGGACAAGGTAAGTGATATTCTATAATCATTGAATTAACACCTGTCTGAGCAAGATGTGCAACATACATTTTTAACCCAGAGGGGCTAAACTCTATACCTTGGGGGTCAGCAAGTACTGCACTATTTTCAAATTGTTTTGCATTTACACCACCATCTAAAGTTGCTGTCGAAATATTAAAACCCTCAGATAAAGTATATTGATTAATCTGATTCCTTTGTGAACCTACCATAAACAATCTCGTACCATTTTGATTGAACGCTATACCCCTATTTTGCCCTTCAGAATCTTGAGTTGCTAATTCAGCAGATCTGATAAAATTAGCTCCACCCGAAAGATCAAAACTTTTGTTTAATGAATATTGATGCAAGTGCTCAATGTCTGCGCCTTTCTCGTTAACAAACATCATTGTACCATCAGGACTAAATGTTAGACCAAATAATGAACCAGCGCCTACTTGTGATGAAACATCAATAAAATTTCCATTATACGTTACTGATGCTGATGATATATCGAAATTTGTAGAGAGCGAATATTCAAATACTTTTCTATTTGCTCTTCCACCAATAAACATTTTTGATCCATCATTATTAAACTGGACGTTCATTGCATTACCGTCTTGACTAGCGACTGAAAATTCATTGACAAAAACAGCTGTCGATATGTTGTATGGTATTGATAGAGTATATGAAAATACTTTATTTGTATCGTTATTAATAATAAACATTTTTTTTCCATCATTATTAAATGAAATATCTCTAGCATGAGTTGTTTGAGCATTAACCTCAAATTTTCGTATTGCATAATTGGAGGTAGTAAGATCATCGCCGGCTGATATAAAATTAGCATACGCGTTTTGAGCAAAAAAATTAGTTATGAGAATCGAAAAAAAAGATAAAAATATGTAGATTTTGTTTTTTTTCATAACCACTTTATAAAAAATATATTTGAAATTTGAAAATATTAAAAAGTACCAGAAATCTCTAAATTTGCACCATAATCAGGGATTTTACTAAATAAACTATAATTAGAGTTTAGTTTTAAATTAAAATTACCCATTTGTTTTAGATAGCTGACTTTCGTATTATTATTGTTTATTGGATCATAAATTAAATCTAAATTTGCATTATGTTTTTTCACGCCACCAAACTTAATTAACAAACTATCTTTGTGGCCACTTTTGTCTAGACTTTGAAATCTTTCATAATTAATTGCAATTGTACGACCATCTGAATACATATATTCAAAACCTATATTCCCTTTTACATTGTGTAATGAATGAGTATTTATAGTTTTTTTAAGAGTAGTATTATCAAGATGATTTTTAACATAATGATCAATATTTGGTGTTAAATCATAAATATATTCTATAAATCCATTTCGACTTATGGTGTCTTCATTTAAATATAAAATATCATCAAATTTCAAACCTGCGGAAATATTTCCTGTTTTAAATGTAAGTCTCTCGTGACTTTCAACGTTATTAGAGACAACACCAAAATCGGTATAATCTGAAAATTGAGTAATACCCACTTCAAGCTTACCAAATGGGATCAATTGATATTTGGTATACTCATTTTCATTTTCATAGCTCATTGATGTATAAATTTGTTTGCCATTTCTATTGCCGGTAACTTGATCTTTGCCTAACTGGTCTATCATTAAATAACTAGCACCAAATAATAAATTAAGATTAGACCGATTTTTTAGAGGCACACTACTGTAAATATTTAAAGAAAATGTTTGTGCATCTAATTCATCGCTTGACCCATCATCTATATCAACTTCTTCATTACCGTATCGGAATGCATAACCAAAAATCTTTTTATCCACTAATTTATCTGCACCAAACATAATACCTTTAGTCTTAACTTCCTTAGGTTTAGAGGATGCTGTATCACCTACTCTTCCAAATGAAATATCTCCATGAGACCAGTAAGACCAATTCTTTTTATTGATTTTAGAATTTTCTTTTTTTAATGATACTTGAGTATATTCAATATTATTTAATGAATTTTCTAAGTTTGTTTTTAATGCTGCTAAAATTGGATTATGAATATTCAGTTTAATTTCATGATTGGTTAAATTAGTTCTTTCATCATTTCTTCGTAACCAATCAAATCTTTTAAAAATTGTTGAAGAATTTTGATAAATTACATTTTTAGCAATTTCTACTTGAGCCCCTATTGCTGTAACAGCATCCGTTTCACAAATTACAATCCCATAAGGACAAATTAAATCGTATTCGTGTACTCTATCACGGGTACCAATTGCCTTATCTTGGTAAGTAACTTGGTAAAGTTTCATTCCATCTTCGGAGAAACCCATACCGAGAGGAGTTCCATTAGTTCCATCACTTCCTAAACTCTCGAATACTTGCTGGACTTTTCCTACAAACGTTGCTGAAGTTATATCAAAGCCTGTTGATAGTTTATAAACATAGATGAATGTCGCAATTGGATTTATACGACTTTCAATTACATACATTCTTGTACCATCATCATCAAATGAAAAATCTTGAAGTACTGCTGCTGCAACTGTACCACTAATTGCAAAACTATTTCCTTCGGTAACTGTGCTCGTGTCATAAGGAGTAGATAAATTAAATTCAATTATTCTTTTACCACCAGTAACAGTGTGAGCATCAATTAGAAACATTTTTGTTCCATCATTATTAAATTTAACAGCTCTGTTGTTATTTATATCTGGATCCGGATCTGTTTTAAAATGAAAACCATCATCAGCAACCATGGTGGCATTTGAAAAATCATAGGGAGTTGAAAGCAAATGGGCGTTAAATCCACCTCCATCATTAATAGCAAAAACTTTTGTTCCATCACTATTAAACTCAAAACCTTGTGGTTGTTGTATGTTGTCAACACCTCCATTAGTAGCTAATTCAACTTTACTATTAAAATCGATTGTAGAAATATTAAAAGGGGTATCAACATCGAATTGTAATAAAACATTTGCTCCAGAATGATAATCAGAAAAAAAAATTCTAGTTCCTGCAGGATTAAATCTCACATCTGATGGAGATTTTACAATATTAGTCAAACTAACTGTTCTTAACAAAGTAGGTTTAACCTCAGCAAATAAATTTGATGATAATAAAAACAAGATAACAAAAATTTTTACTAAAAGCTTTTTCATTATTACTTTATAAAAAAAAAAATTAAAATTTGTAAATACTAAAAAGTACCAGAAATTTCAAAATTTACTCCATAATCTTTAATTTTGGATAATAAATTCATTTTAGAACTCAAATTATAATTCAAATTACCTATTTGTTTTAGATAGCTGACTTTCGTATTATTGTTGTTTATTGGATCAAAATCGAGAGCAAACTGATTATTTTCTTCTTTTGATTTACTAAATTTAATAATAAAAGTTTTGTTATTAAAATTTTGAGATACTGCTGAATGTAAACAACTTTCACAATTATCTAAACTTTTTATGTATTTATAATCAAAAAGTATAGTGAAGCCATTTTCAAGTATATACTCTAAACCAATATTAGTTTTTAATTTTTTATTCGAATAGCTATTAATTGTCTCTTCATTTACAACAGTTGAACCTAAATATGAATATTTGTAGGCATTATCATCTGCCAGATCATAAATAATTTCAATTCCTCCCATGGGTTGGAATGTTACCCTATCTCTCTCAATTTTTTCCATTTCAAATAAAACACCACCAGCAAATTCTCCACTTACAAATGTATCATCATGAAAACGAATATCTGTAGCTGGTCGATCGCTAGCTTTACTAATAAAATCTGTAAATTCAGATAATTCTGTTACCCCATAAGTAAGTTTTCCTGTAGGAGTAATATTAAACTTACCATATGTCTTTTTAGTTCTGTAATTAATTGATGCAAATGCCTGTCTTCCATTTCGTTCACCTGATATTTTTCCTAGGTACTTATTATCGAACCTTAGGGCACTCAGGCCTAAAACTGCATTAATATACTGATTGTTGTTTGTTGGAACAGTTCCATAAATATTTAATGTCAAAGACTCGAGGTCAACTTTTTGACTAGATCGTCTAATATTCGATGCACTATCTCCATACCTCAATGCCAAACCAAAAAACTTATTATCTCCAATTTTTCTATCTGAGCCAAATGTTATACCTTTCGTTTTAATACCTTTTGCTTTATCTACGAGTGTTTCTTGATAATCTCCTATTGATAAATCCAGTAAACTCCATGACGACCATTTAGATTTTTTCTTTTCGTCATTTTTTTGAGTATTACTCACAAGGGATACTAAATTATTTTTTAATGAAGGTTCTAACTTACTTGCTAGAGATTTTAATATAGGATTGGGGTAGTTTATATTTATATTGTGACTAGTTAAGTCTTCTTGATCTCTATTTCTTTTGATCCACTCAAATCTTTTAAAAATAGTATCAACGTTTATACTTATATTTTGTTTAGCTAATTCAACTTGAGCATTAACAGATGCACTTGCATTGGATACACATGAAACAATGCCATAAGGACAATCAAGGTCAAATTGATAAATATTATCTATCGTTTGTCCAGCATCTGCTTGTGAAATAAATAATTTCATACCATCACTTGAAAAAGAAAAACCCCATATTATTCCATGACCCGCTGGATAACTCCTCGCTTCGTCTGCATCTCGTAATGCTCCTCCAGGGGAGACACGATATAGAAAATCATGGCCTCCTAAATGAGTAGCTGTTGAAACATCAAAAGGTTTGCCTAAACTAAATTGCTCAATGCTATTAGTATGATTTTTATTAAAAAAAGAGATAAACATTTGACTTCCATCATCACTAAACTCAATATCTCTAGCCGCTTGAAAATTAGCGACATCTTCAACTCCAATTGTAAATAGATTTACACTATGAATTTCTGTAGCAGATGTGATATCAAATGCTGGTGATAATGAAAAAGTTGCCACCACAGGTGTGTCAGCATCTTCGCCTTGATCCACAGAATACATTCTTGTACCGTCTCTGCTTAACGAAAAACCAGTAACTTTTGTTGAGGTGCTTAAATCAATTTGATGTATGTATTTTGCCGTTTTAAAATCAAAAGGTGTACTTAAATCATATCTATATACATCACCTGTGCTATTCAAAATATAAAAAATCCTACCACCTTTTGCTACATGAATACTTCTATATGCAGTAGAAAAAAAGCTCAAACCTTGTGCCAGAAATTCTGGATGATCAACATCAAAACCATCAATATCATCACAAGTATGTGGTATATTATCTGTAGTATCAGTTTTTACAGTGTTTAATTCAAATGGAGTAGCAACTTTGTTCATAGATAAATCAAGGTCACCCATATAACCACTAGTAGGACTAGCATCCATGTCAGCATTAATAGAAAAAACCATTGTGCCGTCATCACTCCACACGATATCTCTTAGATCCTCAGTTCTATCGTGTTTAAGTTCTGTAAAGTAGCTTTGCACCGATGTTGTTTGGTTAATCTGTTCTAATTTAGAGCTAAAACAACCGGGTGCACTATTTGGAATTCTATTTTCTTTATGTGTAAGTGTTAAAGCGGCGGCTAGAGCTAGTGTAGAAAAAAAGGCTGTAAATAAGAAAAAAAATATATTAGTACTTATAACACCTGTTTTTAAAGACTTAAAAATTTTTTTAATATTTAATTTTTTAAAAATTTTCATGAATTAAGATTTATTTCTTTTTGATTAGCTCAGTATTATTGATGTTTATAGCCATACAAGTAATATCATCCCTTAATTTTTCAGCACCCCAATTTAATTCTTTTTCAATAGACTCAACTATAGTTTTTGGTGTCACATCTGACATGCCATCTATGATTTTTTGCACTCCTTCTGCGCCTAATTCCTCACCATTTTTCAAATAGCCTTCCGTTACACCATCAGTATAAACAACAAATGTCTTATCTTTAAGGTTCATAGTATTGGATTTAACCATAGACTCTGTGAAATATTTAACAATTCCAATGGGTGGCATTTCTGATTTGATATATTCATAATTTTTATTTTGATCAAAAGTCAAAATACTTTCATGCCCTGCATTAATAAATACAAGTTCTCCAGTTTTAATATTTAATTTTCCAAAAACAGCGGTCACAAACATCCCTTTAAATTTAGCCTCAACAAGCTCATTATTGACACCGAACACAACTTTTTCTAATGGAAACTTCAAGTTCGTAAGCGTTCTAAATATTGAAGATGCTTTTGCCATATACATACCCGCTTTGACCCCTTTTCCTGATACATCGGCTAATGTGAAGAAGTATTCTTCCGGGGTAGATCTTACCACATCAAAATAATCTCCCGATACGTCTCTTGCAGGAACGTTCCTTGCAAAAATAAAATTTTCAAATTTTGATATATCTGGGAATAAGCTTTTTTGAACTCCTGCAGCTAATTCTCGTTCTTTTAATAATTTTGCCTCTTTTTGTAAATTATCTAAAGCTATTTTGTTTTCCTCAATAAATCTAAAATAAAGACCGGTTAAGAAGGTAGCGGTTACAATAAATATAGGGTAACTCATATCTACTAATTCAGATCTAAATTTATAAATAGAAAATCCAATAATTATGATCGCCAAAATATTTCCAAAGAAAATCGATAAACTTAGTTTTGGTTTTACTTTTTGAGATAAAATAAATGTAATTAAAGCAACGATAATAGAAAACAATAACTCAAATATATATGTGTTTGGATTTCTAACCAAATACGATTGGTCCAAAATATTTTCAATAACATTAGCATGAACTTCAACTCCTGGTATAGTTACCCCAAGAGGAGTTTTAACTAAATCGAATAAGCCTTGTGCTGACGCGCCAATTAAAACATATTTGTCTTTAAAAAAATCTGTTTGAAATTTACCATCATAAACATCTCCAGCAGAAATATATTGGTTTTTATCTGACTTTTTATATTTAATCCAAATGATCCCATTAGGATCGGAGTCTATTTTATGAGGTCTTGCACTAATTCTTTGAATTCCAACTTCATTTAATTCCACATAAATATTTTTTTGTTTAGAACCAACTCTAACCATCTCTAAACCCATGGTTGGATACATTTTTTTATTGAATTGAACAATTAAAGGTAGAGATCTAATGATACCGTCTAATTGATCTAAAAAAGAAATAGATCCTAATCCTTTGACATTTTTTTCTAATACTTCTAGTGAGCCTATGGAATAGGGATAAGAGTAAGTAAATTGTTTTGGTTCCCCACCTTTAGATAAAAATCTAGCTTTTGCTTTTCGATCATAATTTGAATGCGATGGAACGTTGCTACCTAAAACAGCAATTATTGATTTAGATTCTTTCAGTTTTTCAGAAAATATATCGTCTGGACTTTTTAAATTCTGAAGTTCTGCTATGTCAGATGGAATTAAACCATATGATTTAATTATAGCATCGGGTGATTGCTTATCCTTTTCAGTGAAAAAAATATCAAAACCTATTGCCTTTGGGTTTGACTCGTTTAACTTATCTAAAATTTCTGCAAAGACAATTCTATTCCAAGGAAACTGACCAAACTTACCTAAACTTTTTTCATCAATATCTATAATTACAACATCTGAATTTTTTTTTTCTGCAAATACTTTTTGGTAAAGATCAAAACTTAAAAATGATATTGATTTAATAAAACTTGGGTTAAGAATTTTTAAAAAAATTAAGAGAATAAGTAAGGCAAAGAAAACTACGTAATTTAGATTTTTATGTAAAATTGCTTTCACAAATCAAATTTATAGGTAATTGGATTAAAGTAAATAAATCTTATTTACGAAAGATCTTTTTATTTTTTTCTTGTTCTTTTCTTTTTAGCTTTTCTCTTCTTAGCAGCTCTTTTCTTCTTCACTACTCTTTTCTTTTTAACGATTTTTTTCTTAGGTTTCTTCTTAACTACTTTTTTCTTCTTTTTCGGTTTTTTCTTCACTGCTTTTTTCTTTTTAGCTGGCTTTTTCTTTACTGCTTTTTTCTTTTTAGCTGGCTTTTTCTTAGTAGCTTTTTTCTTAGTAGCTTTTTTCTTCGTAGCTTTTTTCTTAGCAGGTTTTTTCTTAGTTACTTTTTTCTTTTCAGTTTTTGTTACTTTTTTCTTAACAGCTTTTTTCTTTTTACCTTTTTTACCTTTTTTGGCTTTTTTCTTCTTACCTTTTTTCTTACCTTCGTCTAATTTAGCTTTTTTCTTTTGCTTTTTAGCTTTTGCTTTTGCTTTCTGAGCTTTTTTCTTTTCTGCTCTTTCAGCTTTAATCGCTACTTTCTTCTCTTTATCTTTTTGAATGTTCTCTTTAATTATTGTTTTAATTTCTTCTTTTTCAAAACCTAGTGCTTTTAGTTCTTTTTTAAGATTTTTTCTTAATTGTTTTCTCTCAGCTTTAGTCTCATTAGGAGATAGCTTGGCTACTCTAAGAGCTTTCATTTTTTTATTAAATTTCTTTAATTGATTTTTAGTAATTTTTTTCGCTTGACCTGGCGCTTTTCCTTTGGTCATCGAAGTCATACTATACGGGTTATCTAATAAAGTTTGACCAAGATTATTTCCAACTAAAACTGCTCCTGGTCTCATACCTAAGGTATTATTTTTTCCTGGACCAATTAATAAAGTATCTGTTTTTCCTTTTGAAACTATAGTTTGAAATTCTGTTCCTCTTGAACCTAAAGTTCCCTCAGGAACTTCGACTGTAAGGCTGTCAGGATTTTTTTTACTTATTAATCCTGAAATAACTTTTAAACTTCCTTGTTTTACGCTTGCAACGATTTTTCCATCATTTGTTTCTGGATCAAAAATAAAAGTATCCATCACAACTTCAGAGTCTTCACCAACTGTAAAAGTTGACTGATCTAATAATAAAATCTGTGTACCTGAACCTGGTGCAGCATAAATCGTTTCATTTAAATAAATTTTATCGCCAGCCTTTAACTGTCTTGTTTCAGTTTTTACCGTTCCAGATATGGCTCCAACTATTCCAACAAGTTGCTTTTCAATGCTAAGCTTCTCAGCAGAATTCACTTGAGAAGAAAGAATTAAAAATAGCCCAATGACTGCACTTAAAATTTTTTTCATTACCATGAAACTAGCAAATTTAGACGAAAATAGGAATAATTAATGTTCATTATGGGTTAAAAAAAACGCAGTAAAACTGAGGTTAATCTAACCAAAAAATTAAATTTTATTAAAAAAATTAATTTAACCTAAAAGATTTTGAAAAACTCAAAGAAAAGGAATCTGCGATATAATCATAATTAACAATATTCGCTTCAGAAAAAAGTTTTTCATAAGATAAATTTATAAAAAGGCTTCTGTTAGGATCTATCCCTGGAAAAATGTCTCCAATAGCCTTTGTTAAAATTATATCAAATGTATTTGTAAAGTCTGATCTTATTGTATCATTAACTGACGTGTCTGCTTTCTTGTAATCATTGAAACTCATACTATTACTTACTGCGATATAAGCCCAAGGAAATGCAAAATTAATTCCAAAACCTACATCATAGTTTTCATAATCATTTCCAGCGTCAACTATTGAATCGGTATCACTGTAACCTAAACTAATATTAGTTGTAATCAGTTGATTTACTATAAAGTCGTGGCCTAAAGTTATACTATGACCACTTGAGTTTGTTTCATTTGCAGTAGTGTCCATTGTATTATTATTTCCTTTTGAGTTTGAGTATGAAAATCCATAACTAAAAGAATTTCTCTCACCGACAGAAAAGAAACCTCCTAAACCATACATCTTAGAAAAACTATCAGCATCATGTTGATAATCTGATTTGTTTAAAATAAAATATGGACTAACACTTTGTCCTAAAAAAACTGTATCTAATCCAAGAGTTAAACCATAACTTTGATAATCATCATCAGCTTCATGATATTGTTCAGATGTAGTTTGGGACAAATTAATAAGTAACGAGGACTCCTCTCCAACAGGTCGAGATGCAGATAATCCCATACTGCCACTCAAAGTTCTGTCAAATTTTGGAGAATTAAAAATTTCACGTGATCCAGATGAATCTTTAAATCTCGTACTTGAAACACTATTAACATTATCAGATGCAATGACTCCAGTTGAAAAATCGGCAGCAAAAGTCCAAAGACCTGGTTCTCGATCTTTTAATTCCTCTTCAATTTCTTGTAATGTTTCTAAATCTTCAGATGAAAGGTCCCTTCTTAATTTCATTTCTTCAATAATGGTTGATGCTTTTTCTGGTGAGTCAACTTGTACCAAAACTGACAATAAATATAATTTGATTTCGGTATTATCAGGATAAAGCATATTCAATCTTTCAAGTGTAGAAATTGTCTGCTTAAAGTTTCCCATTTTACCTTGTTGCTGGGCATACTTTAAATTTAAATCTAAATCATTGGGTTTTTGTAAAATTTGCATGTACGTAATATTTTTTTCGGAAGAGACAGCAAAGGTTGTCATCAGCAACAATGTTGAGATAAAAACAAATATTAATTTGTTGGTATTTAAATTCATAAAAGTGAAAGATATTAAGTCTATTTATTTTTTCAATTAATATTTTTTTGGTAATTAATACTATTTTCCAATACTTATTACTGTTAAATCATCATCCAGTTTTTGGTTTTTGCTTGTATTTATTACCATTCTAGTTATGTCACTTAATTGTTGTTTTGTATCTTTGTTGTAATTAGCCTCAATTATATCTATTGATCCATCTATACCTATTTCATTTCCTTTATCATTTAAACTTTCAGACAGTCCATCTGTAAATGCATAAAATCTTGAGCCATTTAGTTTCATCTTATTAATATTATAAATACTTTTGTCTTTCTGTTTGATAACACCTAAGGGAGGCGCTGAACTTTGAAACTGTTCGTATTTTCCATTATCATTTCTGACAATTGCAGGCTGATGACCTGCGTTTACCCATCTAATTTCATCAGTAATTAAATTGTATTCACCAATTATTGAAGTTACAAACATTCCACCAGTTTTAGTATTATTTAAATCATTATTCATATGTAAAACCATTTCATCTGGATCTACTTTTGATTGAGATAAAACTTCGAATAAAGTAGATGCTTTTGCCATAACCATTCCAGCATGAATACCTTTGCCAGCAACATCAGCAATTATAAAATAAATGCTATCATTGTGAGGATAGAAACTAAAGAAATCACCTGAGACCTCTCTAGCTGATAAGTTTATTCCGTACACAGGATAATTTTTTAAATTTCTTTTTGGTAAAAAGTTTTCTTGAACTTTTACAGCTAATTTAACCTCTTTAGAAATTCTTTCACGCCACTTGTTTTTTTCCTCTTCTGTTGTTTCAAGCTTGCTCATTAACTTATTATAATAAAGACCAATCACACCACCAGCGGTAAACGGATCTTGAGGCCCCCTTACTTTAAGATCTCCAGATTCTGATTGTTTGTTTAAAATTGAAATTAAATCATGCTCAATTGAAACTGCATTATGTTCTGCAATATTTAATCCTAATTCCTCTTGAACGGTACTTACTCTTAATGGATAAAATTTGTTTACAAAACTCAAAATTATAAATGATGAAATAAATGTAAATGATCCGATTGCTAAAATTCCTATTAATTGAATTTTAATTTGTGAAAATCTATCAAGACCAGTATCTAAAATATTTAAATCGCTAAAAAACCCGACAGCTAAAGTTCCCCAAATACCAGCAGCCAAATGAACTGGAACAGCACCAACAACATCGTCAATTTCAAATTTGTTTAAAAGTTCATTTACAAAAATTGCAATAATCGAACCAATGATGCCAACAAAAATTGCGGTGACAGATGTCATTGAATTACATCCTGCAGTAATTGCAACTAAACCTGCTAACGGACCTAAAATAATATAAAAAGGATCGGGTTTCTTGTGTTTAAAATATGAAATACCTAATCCAGTTAATAAACCAAAAGCAGCAGCTAAAAATGTATTAATTAAAATTAAAGGCACTACTTCATCCATTGCACCGTTACTTCCGCCATTAAAACCAAACCAACCAAACCACAAAATGAGTGTACCTAAAACAGCAAGTGGAAAACTAGATCCAGTAAATTTTCCTTTATTAGCATTGGAGTATTTGCCAATCCTTGGCCCCAAAATAATTACTGCTGCTAACGCAATCCATCCACCTACAGAATGTACAATAGTACTTCCAGCAAAATCAACAAAGCCTAGATCTGAAAGCCATCCAGTTGTTCTTACTGAACCAGTAACAACTAGTAACTGATCTACCGTATCATATTTTGAAAGATAGCTTGAAGACCACGCCCAATGACCAACTATGGGATAAATTATTCCAGTAGCTAAAACAGTCATAATCAAATAACCATTAAATTTCATTCTTTCAGCAACAGCACCAGAAATAATTGTTGCAGCCGTTGCAACAAACATTGCTTGGAATACAAAGTAAGTCATGTACTCCGCTTTGTTAGTTTTAAAAAAAAATAAATCAGTGCCAAAAAAACCGTAATAAGAAGTACCAAACATGATACCAAAACCAAATATCCAAAAAATAACTACAGATACTCCAAAGTCTGCAGCATTTTTAAGGGCAACATTAATGCTATTTTTATGCCGTGATAAACCAGTTTCCATGCACATGAAACCCGCTTGCATTATAAAAACTAGAATTGCGCAATCTATCACCCATAAAGTATCAATGTTACTTGTTAGTACATCAATTACTTCTTGGGGCATCATTGATATGTATTATCTATAAATACTCATGGGGTCGTAAATACAATCTGATTGATCGATAGTCTCGAAAAAAATTTCATTTAAATCAGATGAATGAAAAGTCTGACAATATCCTTGTTCTGTAACTTCTGCCTGTAAGCTTTTTTTTGCCTCGTTAACAGCCAGCGAGCTAGCAAAAGATGTGGAGGCTTGTGAAATGGTTCCACCGGTTGCTAATGTGATGCTTGGATTCATCATAGCAGAATATTGAGTACAATTGCTTAAAAGTGGAAAAACTATTAAAATTAAAATCAATTTCTTCATATTAAACGTCTTAAATATAAAACTTAAACAAACTTAAAGGCTCTATATATCCATTTTGGGTTAATATACAATTTCATAATTGTAGCTATCAACATTCCGAAGTATCAATACTACCACTATCATCTATATCTAACTGGCAATCACCGAGGCCTAGAGCTCTAACTGTATAAGAAGTTGTACCTGATGAAAACGAGCAAAAAAGAAACCCATTTTCCTTCTTTATATAATTTGCTTTCCCAAATAGATCAGTTCCTATGGCTTCTGTTGTTGCATCAGATGGTGTACACGACGTTTCTGCAGTTGGTACTTCACAGTAACCATCTGTGGTAGAATAATAAGTTCCACAACTAGCGTAATGATCTGTTTGAGCTAATCCAATCTGCATTAAGACATTTTCTGCAGCCTTTTTTTTTGTACCACCAATGTAACCATTATAAGCGACAGTTCCAACCGCAGACAAAATACCTATTATAGCAACTACAACCAAGAGCTCGATTAAAGTAAATCCCGAGCTCTTGATCATATAATTTTGATTTTTATTCTAGCGCTATTGACGCAGTTATACCATCTGCTCCACCACCTGGATCTGTAGAAAGTGAAACTGAGTTACCAGTACCTGATACCTGAACTTTACCAGTTGTGCTAGTACAGTCAGTTTCTCCACCACCGTACCCACCTCCAGTACCCTCAGGTTCTTCAGCACCAGCCTCATCAGATGATGCAGCCATCACTGCATTACATGCATTGTTGTATGGACTCTTGTCAGCAAAAATAGGATCTGTCTCACTAGATATATGATCTGCAACTGTTTCACCTGCATTTCCACCATCTACTGCATCGTTATAATCTGAGCAAGTAATACCACCTGATCCAGCAGCATTCTTTAAAATTGTTGCACTGTCATCCAAAGTACATTTTTTTGTCTCGGATGCTACTACCTTTAGTACATTGGCATGTATGGTTTTTACTGCATTCTTTTTAGCAGCACCAGTGTACCCGTTGTAAGCAACAACTCCTACTGCAGCTAAAATACCTATGATTGCAACAACAACCAATAATTCTATAAGTGTAAAACCTTTGTTATTTTTCATTTTAGTTCCTCTTTTTATTTAATTCTTAATTCTTAATTCTTATTAATAATTTATGATATGTAAATACTTTATAAACATTAGAATATCTAACAAAAATAAATATTTTTTGTCCATAATGGGTAAAAATTATACATTTTAAGATTTATTTATGCTATCAGTCTTTAAATATTTATGACTTATAAAGTAACAGAAGATGGAAATATCAGTACAGTATTTCTTAATGGCGAAATAGACATGGACGTGACCGAAAAAGCAAAAGAGGTCATTTTACCTATAGTAGAATCTGGAAAAGAAGTTCATTTAAACTTAAAAGATGTTTCCTACATGGACTCGTCAGGAATTTCTGTTTTAATTGAAAGTCATCAAAAAGCTTTAGAGCATAATACTAAAGTCATTGTTAAAGAGGTAAGTAAATCTGTTTTAAAAGTAATTATGATGGCAAAACTTGAACAGATTTTAAACTTGGAATAATGAATATTGAAGAGTCTAAAGATTTCCTTGTAAGCACTGCCAGCTTGAAAGAAGTGAGAACTTTTTCTAGAGAAGTATTTGAAAAAATAAATTTACCCCAAGAACAAAAAGATGAACTTGTATTAGCAATCGCTGAGGCTGCACAAAATATTGTTAAACACGCTTATAAAGATGTTGCAGAAACATCAGACAGAATGGAAATTAAAATTTCACTTAAAGATAGTGACTTAGAGATAGGTTTCTTTGATAAAGGCAAAGCAGTAATACCAGAAAATATTCAACACAGAAAATTAGATGACATTAAACCAGGTGGTCTTGGTACTTTTTTTATTAAGCAAATTATGGATGCAGCGGTTTTTAAAAAAGACCAAAAAGAGTGGGTAAACCATTTGGTGCTTACCAAAAAAATTTAACCTATCAACGCTCCAACGTTGAAAATTGGTGAATACATTGCAATCATTAATCCACCGATCATAACACCCATAAACACAATCATTATCGGTTCAATTAAACTAGACATATTATCAACTGCACCATCAAACTCTTCTTCATAATACATCGCAACAGAACCAAACATTTCATCTAGCTGACCTGTTTGTTCACCAACAGAAATTAATTGACTAAAAGTCGGGGGGAAGAGTGGTTCTTTTAAAAATAATTTTGTCAAAGTATCTCCAGAAAAAACTCCCTTCTTAACATTTTCCAAAGCTTCTGTTACAACCACATTATTACTTACTGATTTTGCAATCTCTATACTTTCCAATAAATTTACTCCGGCTGCACTCAAATTTCCCATTATCAATGAAATTCTTGCAAGTAATGACTTTAGTATTAAGTCACCAAATACTGGCAACTTTAAAATTTGTTTATGCCATCTATATTTAATCATTTCATTTTTAGAAGTTAAATATCTAAATGCGATAATCGAGGTAATTATAGTTATTAATAACACCATTCCACCTGTGCCTCTTAAAAAGTCACTCATAGACATAATAACAGCTGTTGGAGTTGGTAAATCTAAACCCATTCCAGCATACATTTTTGCAAATACTGGAACGACTTTTATTAACATAAATGCACTAACAGTTATTGCTACTGAAAACATTATAGCCGGATACATCAATGCAGATTTTATTTTCTTTTTTATTTTTTCTTTTTTTTCTAAAGAGTCGACAATCTTTAATAAAAACACATCTAATTTACCACTGGCTTCACCTGCTTTTATAAGATTACAATAAACATTATCAAAATATTCAGGATATTTTTCAAAACATTTAGATAGAGTTACACCCCCTTCAAGGCTTTTTCTAATATCCTCGATTACTTCTTTTATTGCTGGACTTTCTAACTGATCTCTTAGCATGGCTAAAACTTCGAGAATTGGTAAGCCTGCTTTAACCATGGTTGCAAACTGCTTTGAAAAAATTAAGACATCCTCTACTTTTACTTTTTTCTTACCAAAAGAGAAACCCCCACCACTTTTTGACTTAGTTTTAGTTTCTCCCTTTTTCTTTTTTGATCTTATTAAGTTTGTGATTATAATTTTTTGTTCTTTAAGCTTATGTGATGCCTCTTCCTGATTGATAGCTTCAATATCACCCTCTACATATTTGCCATCAGCAATGCCTTTATAAGTAAATGCTTCCATTTTTATTTAAGTATATAATAATTATGAGGCTGATAAAACCCGCTCGTATTCTCTAAAATTCAGCTCTCCATTAGCAATTAGCCTTCTTCCCATATCTTGCATAGTTTGAAAACCCTCTTTAATTGCTATTTCTCTCAATTCAGGTGTTGTTGCTTTTCTAAGTATTGCCTCTTTAACTGGTTTTGAAACAACTAAAATTTCGTAAAGACCTTGTCTACCCTTATAACCAGTATCTTTACACTTAGGACAGCCTTTCCCTTTAAGAGCTTTAACTCTAGAAGCTAATTCTGCTGTAAAGCCAAGATCTTGCAAAACTTTTGGATTAACATCATCATCAGGAACTCTACAATCTTTGCAAGTCCTTCTTGCTAATCTTTGTGCTAAAACCATTTGGCATGCAGCACTAATTAAATAATCAGGAGTGCCCATGTTTTGTAATCTAGTTATGGTGCTTGGAGCATCATTCGTGTGCAAAGTACTAAATACTAAGTGACCAGTGAGTGCAGCTTTTAATCCGATATCAACTGTTTCCTTATCTCTCATCTCACCAACAAGTATTATTTCTGGGTCTTGTCTTAAAAAAGATCTCAATGCCGCAGCAAAACTTAATCCAATGTCATCTTTAATCTGGACTTGTCCTACACCATCTAGCTCATATTCAACAGGATCCTCAGCTGTTAGAATATTTAAGTGAGGCTTACTCACCTCTTTTAAAATACTATAAAGAGTTGTTGATTTACCAGATCCTGTTGGTCCAGTTACTAGTATTAAACCTTGAGTTCCATGAATTGCTTTTCTTAAATTCTGTAAATCAACATCTTCAAAATTTAATTGCTCTAAAGTAATGTCACCAGCATCTTTATTTAAAACCCGCATTACTATTCTCTCATTATTAGCTGTCGGTAAAATCGATAAACGTAAATCAACAACTTTACCATCTATCTTAAAATTTATTGCTCCATCTTGAGGTAATCTTCTTTCAGCAATATCTAATTTACCCATTATTTTAAATCTGGTAACAACCGCTCCATAATTATCATGAAGAAATTTTTTATATTGCTCTTGCTCTTGGAGCATTCCGTCTAATCTATATCTAACTCTTGAGCTAAATCTGTATGGTTCGATATGAATATCACTAACACCTGATTTAATAGCTTCTGCTACAACTGCTGTACTAAATTTTATTACTTCCGACTCATTTTCAATTGCTTCAATATCTTCTTCTGGAGCTTTTTCTAAAACTTCGCCCGCTTCACCTAAATCAGAGTCAAAGGTTTTTGTTTTCTCTTTATTCTCTTGTCTAATTGTTGCAGTTGTAACGTCTCCACTTTCTGATTGAAGTTTTTCAATAAACTCTGAAATTTGAGAAACTTTTGCAGCATGTAGCTCTATATTTTTTTTTGTAATTGCTTTTAAATTTCTCATAAGACCAAGCTTTGAACTATCTGAAATTGCAATGTGAAGAGTTTTACCCTCAACTTTAAAAGGCGCTACAAAATTTACGTTTATGTAATTTGAAGGCAGCACACTTTTAATTTCATCGCTTATTTGAATTTTAGAAAGATCTACAATTTCAAGACTTTGTTCTTTTACTAAAACATCTAAAATTTTATTTTCGTCAGTTAACTTAAGTTCAAATACTGCATCTATTTGAGATTTATTTCCCTCAGTACTTATCTTTTTAATGTTAATTAAATCTTTTCCAGAAATAATATCATTATCAATTAATACATTGATTAAATTTATTTCACTTTCTCTACTTATTTTTAGCATCTATAGAATCCTTGGTGCGATAAAAACTAATAATTCATCCATATTATCAGTATTCTGTTTTCCTTTAAATAAATTTCCAACAACCGGAACATCTCCTACACCAGGAGTTTGTTGCTTGCTGTTAGTTAAAGCATTCTTTTTAATACCACCTATAACTACAATATCGCCATCAGCTATTAATAATTTTGTGCTAATTTCCATTTTATTGATTGCAGGATCTCCTGGATTAGATCTATTAGGAGTATCATTATTAACTTGGATATCCAAAAGAACGTTTCCATCTCCAATAATGCTTGGTGTAACAGTCATTTTTAATGCTGCTTCTTTAAAAGAAGTATCTGACCCTTCTGCTGAACTAGAAGCGTAAGGTATTTCTTCACCTTGTGTGATAGTTGCGACCTGATTATCTAAAGTAAATATTTTTGGATTAGATATAGTTTTTCCAAGCCCCTGGGACTCAAGTGCAGTTATTTCGGTCTTTAAAACTGCTGATCCTGTCTTCTTTAATATTCCAATACCACTTGTCTTACCGGCTGCTCCAAAATTTGTTATTGAGTCAGTAGTGGAGCCTATAACAGCAGTAGCTGCACCTATGTCTGCATCTCCTGATGATCCTGCTTGAACACCACCTATTATCTCACCCTGTCTTCTGTAGTATCCGCCAAGAGCAGTGCCTAAAGCTCTTTCAAAATCAGAATTAGCCTCAACAATAAAAGCTTCAATTAAGACTTGTCTTGTTCTAACATCAATTTCTTTAATTATTTTATCAACTACGTCTAAATCTTTTTCTTTTCCTCTTGCAATAATCGATCTTGTAGTTTTTTCTTCAGTAATTTGAACTAAAGAGATTCCACCATCAACTGCTTTAAATAACTCATCTAAAGTAGCTTTGGCCTCAGCAGGACTTATGTAATAGAGTCTAAATATTTCTGAAATTAATGGCTCAACAGAGTCCTCTAATTCAACTTTTTTTCTAACAGCAGAAGCTCTTGCTGATTTTGTAGATTCTTGTTGAGTTAAATTTGATGGAGAATGAACTCTTATTAAATTACTTTGAACATCAAAATCAGCTGCATAGTTTTTTAGATCTAAAAGCGCATTAAAAGCTTTGTCCCACGGAATATCAATCAATTGTGCTGTGACCGAGCCGGCAACTTCATCACCTATGAGGATATTTATCTCACCTGCTTTTGCCATCAGTTCTATTGCAGTTCTATAATCTAGATTTTTAAAATTAAATGAAATATTTTGCTTTAATAATTTATATTCGTCACCAATTAGCAAATAGTTTCTTGCTTTTTGTGAAGAAATTTGTTTTCTTTTACCAAGTTTAATTACGTCAGCCTCAGCTGGTTTTGGCCCCATCTTAGCAGTTTTATCAACTTCTATTTTACCTTTCTTCTTGATGTCATCTTTTATTAAAGGAGTGTTGTGTTTAAATTTTTTTGTTCCAAATTTACCGTCAGTAGCACAACCACTTAAAAGCAAAGCTGAAAAAATGCTAAATAAAATAAAAAATTTAATATTTTTAAAATTCATTTGCCTCTTTTATTTGGTTTTTAAAATTCATAATTATGTACTGGTTATCATCAGCTTTTTCGAAAACTGCTCTTTTTATACTAACGTCAACAAGTTTCACACCACTTAAGACTTCTTCAAATAATTCTACCGTCATAAATTCACCATTGTCATCAACTAAAGTAATGAAACTATTATCTTTAGCAGAAAATGATCCAACGAGTTTATACGATCTTAGTTTTACTGCACTTGATGTAGGTGTTACCTCTGTTACTATGTCACTAGCTGTTGACGCATCACCAGCAAATGGATCATTTAAAGGCAACGGTTCTTCTTTTACTACAATTTGACCTGTTTCTTTACTAATGTTTTCTTGTTGTGATGCCTGCTTCTCTTTAACTTGTTTATTAATCTCTTTTGCTTTTTCAACAATGTTTTGATCGTGACTATCTGACATTACTTTCTGTGAGAAAGTAATAACTATTAAAACCAAGAATATGAGTCTAAAAAAATTCATCTGGTAAACCCACTATTGTTAATACACCAGTTACTGCTACCGTACTGGTTGTATCCCCTTTTATCACTTTAATTGTTTCTTTGTCAAAATTTAACATTTTTTGAGACATAGCTACTTGTCTCTTAAACTTAATATATCCAAGAAAATTGCCCTTTATTTGAAAATTTACAGGTATTCTGTAATACGCAATATTTTTTTTAACACTGGTGTCAGCTTTCTTCTTTCTTTTTCTCTTTTTCTTCTTTTTCTTTGTATCAGTAGAGGCAATAGCTGATGCCTTTGTTATAGGCTTTGGTTTGCCCTTTTCAATCTTTGAAATAACTAAGTTGTTTATCCCAGCGAATTCACTAAGTGTCTCATAAAGACCTTCCACCTCAGCTTTACTGTGAAATAAAGTAGAATATTGCTCGTATCGAGGAGTAAGTTTTTTTATTTTAGCTTTACTAGCTTTAATTTCTTGGTTCATCTTTGTTATCTCAGCTTGTTTTTTTTGCATGTTATCCAACTGAGCTTTTTTCTTCTCAACAATTGGGCTTAAAACCGCGTAATAAATAATTAAAAAAACAATTACTGATAAGAATCCAATACCAAATTTAATTAGAATTTTTTTATCTATAGATTTAATTTTAGCTTTTACACTTTCTAGGTTGATGTTCTTTAAATCTAAACTAATATTCTTTAAATCCATAAATTATCCCTTAACATCCACAAAAACTGTAAAGTTCTTTTTAATATCAGCAGAGTCCCCAGCCTTACCTTTGTAATTCATTTTACCTAATGATGCTTGTACAACTAACTGCTGCGCCCCTAAATTATTAATTAACTTCAAAATGTCTTGATCGGTAGCAGCCTGACCTTTTATAATTACTTTATTTTTGCCATTGTATTCAACTGACGCAAATTTTATTCTTTTAGGAACACTCATAGCAATTTGAGCTAAAACTCTATAACTATTCTGCTTATTTGATTTTAAACTTTTACTCAATTTTAAGGTATTTGAAATTATAGCTAACTCTTTTTTAATTTTCTTTTGTTCAGATATTTTAGCTTTATGAGTTTTTAGGACAGTATTGTAATTAACTAGTTTTTTATTGTATGATTGGATGTTCCAGAAAGATAAGCCAAAAAGAATTATATATATTGCAGCTACTGAAGCAGCTATACCTTTGAAAGCAAAACTTGAAAAAGCTTTCATCTTTTTTTCTTTAATCATGCCTTTTCTGTTAGGAAGTAAGTTTATATTTTTAACGGCGGTAACAAATTTATAATAGCCAAATACATCCAACTTTCTAAAAGCAAGACCTACAACTGACGATAGATATGATCTGTTAATTAAATCTACTTTTTCTTTATTTTGCTGAG
Source organism: uncultured Pelagibacteraceae bacterium (assembly GCA_902570915.1). Lineage (GTDB taxonomy): Bacteria > Pseudomonadota > Alphaproteobacteria > Pelagibacterales > Pelagibacteraceae > Pelagibacter. The sequence goes on from CACGAB010000002.1 coordinate 28,006, forward strand.
GGATTAACAATCCATCAATTGGATCAAATAAGTTAAAGCCAACATTTAATAAACCCTTTCTAAAACTTGACAAAAAATCCTCAACATTTTTTAAATCCGAGACTACTTTTATGTTTCTTATTCTTTTCTCATATTTGGTCTCAAAATCTTGAACAGCTTGTTTTACTTGAGTTAAAAATCTTCTTACTAATGCCTCTTTTTCTTCAACATCCTGTGATTCTAATAATATTTTTCTATCTTGGCCTCTTAAAAAAATATCAGTAATTATTGGATTATTGTCGTATAAAATCATTAAATAATTTTCATCTAAACCAAATTCCAAAACCGCAGTAAGATTTACATCGTCAGCTTTATTGGAGATTTGATTAATTTGATCGACAGCAGATTTTAATGCAAAACATTTTACATCAATTATAACTGGGTTGAGATTACTTTGCTTGATTATTGAGGTATAATTATTTATGTCAGCCAATTTTGAAGCAACAAACAAAATATCCATTGTGTTAGCTTTTTCGTTTCTATTAATAACTTGATGGAAAATTGAATAATCGTCTAAATTATCAGTTAACTGAACTAAATTTTCCCAAAGTGAATTAGTTTCAATTGCTTTTTGCAATTCCTCTTCTTTCATCAACGGTGCTGTTACAACTCTAATAATTGCGCTTGTGACAGGTATAGCAATAGCAGCATTTAAAGTTGTGATTTTAGATTTTTGTAATGCAATTGTAAGTTCTGCTCCTAATTTTTCTCCATTATCTAAAACATTTGCGTCATCTGGTAAGTCAACTGGGTGCGCATAAAATTTATCCAATACCCATTGATTTGATTTATTAGTTGATACTTGGGCTAATCTTATTTCTTTGTTTGTAATTTCAACTCCAACAATTTCCTCTCCTTTAACTGCTGACTTTCCAATTTTAGATTTAAAAAAGCTAGTAACTTTTTTCGAAAGTTCATTAGTTTTGAGTGATGGTTTGGAAACTGAACTTTTTTCTAAGAAGCTTGGCTTTTTAAATTTAATATTTTTTATATTGTCTAAAAAAGCAAATTTTGATTTTTTATTTTCTTGTTCGTCCTCTGTTGATTGATTTAAAATAGAAGCGTCAATTTTAGGTTCGGTTAACGTAGTTGTTTGACTCGTTTGTTCTTTATTAACAATTTGAGTTGAAGTTTCCGGTTGAACAGATGTTTCTTCAGTTTTAACAGGTTGCTCTTGAATTTCTTTTTCTTTTTCTTTTCCCGCAACAACGTCGTCAAACCATTTTTCTAAAATTGGTATTGCTTCCTCCAAATTAGGAGTTCCTGATGATGAAATTTTTTGTTTTCCATCATGATAAAGTCTCCCAACCCAATTTTTTGATTTTAATTCACCTTTGTATTTGTCTTGTCGGATATAAATATGTAACCTTCCGTCTTTCTTATGGATTACCTCATGTGAGGATCCATTATCTTCATCTTTTTTTTCACTAGATGTATCTAAATTTTGTGTTTGATCATTATTTTCGTTATTATTTTGATTTGATTCAGAGACAGGATCATTTTTTTGATTATCTACACCCTCAGGTTGATTATTTTCATCAACTTTAGATTGATTCTCAGTTTCTGACTGAGACCTTTCCTCTTCAATAATTTTTTTTTCGTCGTCTTGATCGTTCATATACAATTTAAAATTTTTTCTCTAACACAATTTAACGAATCTCTAACACAAAATATTACTTTAGTCTAACACAAAATTATAAAATATATGTTCAAAATGAGCTAAATAGTAAAAAAGTCAACAAAATAGCCATTTTTTACAAATTAAAATAATTTATAAATATAAAATTTTAAATCTAGATTTAAATAAACTCTAACACAAATCATAAATATTTAATTGTGTTAGAGTATTTCTATTTTGTGTTAGAATATTCAATTTTAATTTTTTATTAAAAAAGTCAATAAAATCAACAAAAAGTAAAATTATTCTAAATTTGGAATTTTTTGTGTTAGAGTTTTAGATTTATGTGTTAGAGTTTAATATTTTCACTCTATTACACTCAAAAATTGTAAATTCTATATTTAATTTATGAAAAATTTATTTACTCAATTAAAAATTGAGCTTTTTTTTTAAAAAAAAATAGTTTTTTTCTCTTTTTAAGCGAAAATTAAATAATAATTGAATTTCTTAAATAATTTTTAAAAATAATTTTCTTAAAACACATTTTTTTATTTTAATTAGGCTCTCCTCTTATATCTGTAGTTAACTCTTGATAAATCAAAACTGTAATTGCGTTAAGATTATTAATAATTCTGTTAAAATTCCAAGTGGTATCAACATTATTACAATTTAATTCTCTAAAGTAATAAACTTTTGCTCGTGGAAGCGTTGGAAATATATCTTCAGAGATAATATTAAGCTGATTTGTTTTTTTTTCAATTGTAAAATTATATCTACAAACATTTGACGTCGCCCAAAACAAAAGAGCAGAAATAATTATTGCAAACAAGACCATTGTCTTACTTATCGCAAACATAAAAGAAAATTATGCTCCGTCTACAACAACAATAGTCAGATCATCTTTTTGAATACGACCAGACTTAATTATATCCTCAACAATTTTATTTAATCTTTCGTGATTAGGTGTTTGTTGATACTTTGTAATATAATTTTTGAAACCATCGGACTCTAACATGTTACCTTTAGGATCTTTCATTTCTGTTATACCATCAGTGAATACATACATCGAACTTTCAGAAAATTTTATTTTTGTCTCTTTGTATTTAATCTTCGACATAATTCCTAAAGGCGGACCTGCTTCACTAAAGTTTGTAAATTTTCCATCTTTAGAATGAATTAGTGGTGGTTCATGTCCTGCGTTAGCAAGTAGTAATTCTTTTTTATTACTGTCGTAAATACCTATAAGCATTGTTACAAACATTCCACGTGCAGCTGTTTCACAAATTTCAGAATTAAGTAAGTTTAATAAATCAGCAGCAGAAAAAATTGTTTTACTTAAGCATCGATAAAGACTCGAAGCCTTTGACATTAAAAGGGAAGATTTAATTCCTTTACCAGATACATCTGCAACACCAAAACCAAATTTACCATCACCTAGATCAGAAAAATTATAAAAATCTCCTGATACAACTTTTGCTGGGATGTTTATTCCTGCTATAGGAAAGTTTTCTTTTTTATTTTGTGACAACAAAGTTTTTTGTATCTCACCAACAATTTCAATTTCTTTTTGCATTCTATTCTTATCAACTAAATCTTTTGCCATCTTAGCATTGTTTATTGCTAATGCAGCTGGACCAGACAAAGTTTCTAAAAGTTTTCTATCATTCTCTTCAAAAAGTTTATTGTTAGTTTTTTTATTTAAGCAATGAATAACGCCAATACATTCATCCGATACAATTAAAGGGGAACATAGAACTGAATAAGTTGTAAAATTTGTTTTATTATCTAAATCGAAATAAAATTCTGCAATTTCTCTAATATCTTTTCTAACATCACCAACTCTAATACATTTTTTCATGACTGCAGCTTTTCCCATAACTCCTTGAGTAATTGGGATTTCAAAATCTTCAAGATATGCTTGATGTTTTGAAGCAATACATTGGAACGATTGATTTTTTTTATCTATTAAAAAAATATTTGCTGCTTGTGCATTAATTCTTTTTATAATTAATTCTAATGAGTTATTAAGTGTTTCTTTTAAATCAAGAGACATTGCAAACTCTTGATTCATTTTAGTTACCAGCTCTAAATCTTTACTGCTAGTGTCATCTATTTTGATCGTTTCCTTTTTTTTTACTCCAAAAAACATGTTATTTATAAATTGATATTCGTTATTTTTTTGATAATTTTGAAATTGATGGAAATCATTATTCATGCGCCTAATTTCTATTTGCACCTAACTGATGCAATTATGTTAGTACAATACTGCATTAATGGGCTCATAGAATTTTCCTCTCAAATTAAACTCTAAACTGTGTTCTATATTATAACATTTATCCTTGGAAGTATATGGGGGAGTTTCGCAAACGTTTGTATACACAGGCTTCCAAATGATGAAAGTATGGCAATTAAGAGATCATATTGTCCAAAATGCAGTACCAAGATCAATTGGTTTGACAACATTCCTCTATTGTCTTTCTTTATACTTGGTGGAAAGTGTAGAAGTTGCAAAGTTAAAATAGATATAAGATATTTTATAGTAGAATTAATCAGTGTCTTAAGTTTTTTACTAATTTACCATATTTATGGTTTAACTATCACAACTCTGTTGTTAGCTTTGTTAAGTATTTTTTTTATAATCATATTTTTTATAGATTTAAATCATTTTATAATCCCTAACAGCCTTACTTTTCCATTAATGATAATTGGTTTTGCAAAATCGTTTGCTCCAAATTTAGACTCAAATCTCTTTCCTGTTTATCTTAACTCACTTATTGGAGGAATTATGGGTTACTTGGTCATTTGGTTAATCATTCTTTCTTATAAAAAATTTAAGAACAAAGAAGGTATGGGACTGGGGGATGCAAAGTTACTCTCTGCAATTGGTTTTTGGTTCGGCTGGATATGTATTCCCTTTATAATTTTTATATCTTCTGTTGTAGCACTTCTAATTGTAACACCATCTCTAATTAAAAAATCAAAAACAATGTCCTCTCAAATTCCATTTGGTCCGTATATTATAATCGGTTGTGTGGTTTATATTTCTTTTTTTGATAAATTTAAAATATTTTTGTTCTAATAATTTTCTCGCCAATTTCCTCTGAACACTGAGATTGCTCCGTCATTAGAAAGTAAAGATATAAGTGTATCTTCTTGGTCTTCACTATCTGTTGTAATGTTTGCAAAAAGTTTATCTGCAAACACTTCTAACTTCGAAAGAACACCAGGTTGTAAATAATAACAACCTGTCTTTTCATCAAAGCCTGCATTTGCATCCATCTGTCTGCTTGCTCGTCCAATTTCTTCTGAGGTATTAATTCCACATTCATCATCAGCGGCACAGACATAAGCGTTTCCGACATTACACTTTCCGCCCTCTGGTGGTTGATAAACAGGGTAATAAACCGTGCCCTTAAACACAGTGGGTGATGCGGTAGCTTTGTGATATAAATTTTGCGTTAAGTTTGGAGCTCCTGTATCTGTGACTAAAGACTCGTCTTGTCTTTTGTCAAATGGCTTATCTAATTTAAATACCCAGGCGTCCTTAGATATCGCAGGACAATCTCCCTGATCCATTGTTTCGTCAGCAGTATTTACACAATTTGGACTTAAAGTATATCCGTCTTCTGCATCAATCTTTCTTGCATTCATAGCCTCTGTTAAAGACCCAACACCTCCAGAATTAACCATTCTAAAATTTGGAAAATCAAAATCTCTTATTCCATATAAGATGTTATCCATTCCTCTTGATCTCCGCGCGATGTCATTAAAGTCCCCAGTGGCTCCAAACAAATATAAGTTTTTAGTATCCATTCCAAAAGCAGCGTCCATTCCAAAAAAACTAACTCTGCCGTTTTCCTCGTTTGTATTTAGAGAAAATAAAGTAGTATGATCATATAATTCTATTGGCGCCGGATTAGAGCCTTTAGAAGTCAGTTCATTAGTTAAGTTAATTTTTGAAATTTTCCCCTCATAATCGTTTACATAAACCATTGCTCCCCGCCATTTCGCACCTCTAAAAGTATCTGGAGTAATTACCACTGGGTCACCCAATACTGAATTAGGAAGATCGTTTAATGTACCTCCATAAGCACTTTCAAATGAGTTATCGATATCGACTAAATCGATTAACCCATTCCCTCCGCTAGCTATTTTCCCAGGGTATTGGCCTCCACTTTGCTCACTCATGGACTCTAAATCTATTACATATACAGCTGAACCAACACCGCCAACTCTACCAAATCCAGCGGGCATTACTGCAACATATCTATCACTATCTATAGACTCTTCTCTTTCAACTGGAAGTCTGAATATTCTTGGCGTTGCCCAAGTTTCACCCATCTTACTATAATCATATACTGGGTTTTCAGTTCCTATATTAGGAATTTTAACAGTAAAGAAAGTTGTCTCATCATCGGATGCTAGAGAACCGTCATCTTCACTCAGATTAATTACTAGTTCCTCTCTAAATGTAATTGTTGCTAATGATGCTTCTTGTACAATCGTATCTACGGTTAATGATGTAACAGTTCCATCTATAACTTTTTGAACAGGTAAAGTTGATGGATCATCAATAAATTCTTGCGGCATAATATATGGAAATCTCCAAACTCTGCCTTTGTAACAAGCGGCTGTACCACCCGAGTAAAAATTACTGTCGGTCACACAATCTCTAATCTTATCTCTTTCAGTATAATCATTACCAGTGCTATCATTAGCTAGGTCAGCATTTCTAGCTACTTCAATATTAAATTTAGCGTTTTTAGCTTCCTCTGAGTCATTAATATTCAAGCTTCCACCTGTATAATCTAATGCTGGAGCTGGTGAGTCTTCACTGTTAATTATTGTACCATCACTTAAAGCTATCATAACTTTACTTCGAACAAAATCATTGTAAACAGAGAATACATGAATTGGTTCTGATGGCTCTGTCACATCTAAAATAGAATATCCTGCACCACCTCTTCCGTAAGGAATCATTAATATGGTACGCCAAGATTTTGTTGCCTCTGGCTGCCCATTAGGTTTCACAGCTTTAATAAACATGTCATGTACAACTGGTGAACCATCAACTGCAAATATTGCATTCGTACCGCCTTTTCCATTACCAATTGCTTGATCTAGGTTATCATTTACCATCTCCGGTAACTTTCCAGCAATGAACGGTGGAACAAAACCCCAAAGCTCCTCTCCGGTTTTAGCATCAAACGCGTGCAACATTCCATCATTAGCTCCTACATAAAGAACTCTTTGCCTTTGGCTTAAACTAGAAGCAAAACTAGCATAACCATTTTTTTGTCTGTAGTATGCTTCTTGATTTGTGGCTGTGTAGTTCGTGTTTGCGCCTGGAGGTCCAACCTCAACTATCTGAGAATGATATATGTCGCCAAGAATATTTTCTCTCTTAGCTCCTTTTCCAGAACATCTGTCGTCACCTGTATTGTATAGAAAGTAATCCGCACCTCTGACGAAATTAATCAAACCTTTTATATCATCATCATTTCCATCTGGTCCTGGACAAGTAGAACCCGTTTTATGATAATCGGTAACAGTGTTTCCTAAAATTTGAAATAATTTATTAATTTCAGAACTGTTTCCTTCAACCCAGTTGTTCCAGCCACTATCTACGTAACTTACACCCTGCAGAGGGGTCCAAATTTTTCTTTTAGATATATCTCTTTGTGCTAGTATTTTTGCTGCGTCCCAATTATTTGCAGGGTCGTCATGAATAACAAAACCGTCTGGCGTAACGCCCTTTCTCATTAAATGTCCTATCCACTGTTGTCCTTGCGCTAATGAAAATTGTCCCTGAAACAAATCTCCACCTTCTTGCACGGTAGCAGTTATGGCTGGAGCAGAAAATGAGAGCCTACTAGCAATGATTCTCTCTATCTCACTTTTTAATTTTGTAACTAACTCTTTTGGATTTTCTGCAATAATTCTTTGTCTACATTCTGGATCAGTTTGAGCTGATGTACCAAAATTAGGATCATCACAACTACCAGCTTTTGCTGCTTCTTGAAATTGCTCGTCTCCTCTATCTTTTATTCCTCCACCATAGGCTATAAAAATCGTCTTAACTCCTTTTGCATTTCCAAACCGATCTTTGTTTACCCCCGCTGCTGCACTATCAATTCTTAAATCTCTAATTTGTCTCAAAGCCAGGTCGTGGTGTTGCCACATACCATCACCTATTACAATAACGTAGTTAAGTTGACACTCTGGACCGTCTTTAGTTATTCCAATGTTTGGGTCTAACATATACTCGTAAGCAAGTTGAGAAAATGCAGTACCATCTGTTCCAAATCTTGTTTTCATTCTATCAACAGCTTCAACTATTCGATTAGATGTATTTGGTCCAATTCCTACAGGTATACAAGAGTTGTCATCGCATTGGACAGATTTACCTAAAGGATGTTGGGCAGCGTTAGACCACCCCCGGTAATAATCACAATAATCATTGCACCTTTGAAATTTTTTTGCCTTGGGACACATGTTGTGACAAGAATATTCTGTAAACGGTAACCATTTTCCCTTAGCTCCTCTTCCGTTTGCTCTTGTTCCAGCGTTCCAATATCCATAACCAAAATACGCTCCACTAGTTAATGAACTGTCGTTAACAACTGCTTTAATTGCCCTCTTGGCTCCTTCAGCTCTACTTACTATTTTAGTTCCCAATTCGTCAACCCAAGTCATGGACCCTCCACTTATATCAAATTCTTGAATTGAATTTTTCGCATTACCAACCCAAACTCTGTCATTGGACACATGAAGACCCATAGGTATATTAAAGAGAATATTTGATGCTGTGGACGCTGTTGGACCGAACCCCCCAACAGTTGTTGTAGTAGTTATGTTCGATGAGTTAATTGATAATTTTTGCAGTGTGTGGCTAGTGTTACTTGTTGCATAGATAATACTTTCATCTTGTGGATCAATACTCATTTTCGCAACTAGATTGTAAACATTGCCATTAACATTTCTCTGAAAACGTGTAGGCGCTTCAAGATTTGGACAAAAGTTTACGCCATCAGATGAAATTGAAATTTTATAAATTTCTCCGCTAACAACGTAGTAAAGATTGTTTCCACTATCCATAGAAATTGAACTTGTAGATCTTAAGTGGGTTCTGAATGTTGAATTGAGACTATTAACAGGACAAAGCAATTGGTTACCAGTCGAGAGATTTCTTGAAAAAACAAATTCTTCTTGACCATATCTAAAACAAACCCATCTCTTTCTTTTTTTCTTTCCTACCCTTCTTTCATCAAGGCAGACTTCTTGATGACCCGTTACAATTAAATGGTCTTGGCTATCAATAGTTTTAATATCCAAACCTAGTGGATACAATTTATCAAATCTTCCAGTAGACATTTTCCCAAGTTCAGTACTACTAATAACCTCTACGCAATTGCCAGACGCATCTATAGCTACAACAGACTCATAATCATACGAGATTGAGTAAATAACTTCTTTACCTGCTGGTGAAACTCCATTTACATCTGATGACTTATCCATTTCACGAACAGTTCTTACTCTGCTATCTTGTCTGCCAGTCTCTAATTCACACGAGGGCATACTGTTTGATCCTTGGAATAGCCTATCTCCCTTGCCATCACCGTCAGGATCAACAAATGTTGGATCAAAATCCTCTGTGTCGTAATCAAATTTTACAATTGCGCCTCTAGCTTGCCCAACCATTACATCACCATCATTAAGCAAAATTAAATCATTTGGATTATAAATTGCTGCACCACCAAAAGGGTTTCCGTTCATACTAGCTGATGTATCAAGAAGAATTAATATATTTGCTTTAACATCGCCTGTACCTGAACCCGGTGGTAATGATTTTGAAAGGGCATTTTGATTAAACGCCATAACTAATGCAAATAGATAGAAAAATAATCTTTTTATTGAGTCCATTTTAAACATTACCAATACTGCCTATATTCATTAGTTGTAATTATTAATTCTTCCTCGACCAAAACATCCAATCTTAAAGTTTTACTATAATAATATTTCTTATTATCCTTCTCCCAACTAATATGTCCAAGCCATTTTGGATCAAAAACTTCTTTGGCTTCTTCTCCATAATTTTCTTGAATATAATAAAAGAGAAAAGATTTTTTATCATTTATCTTAGATATATTATTATTAAGAATTAACTCATAACCAATAACAGTTTCTCCACCTAGAGAGTGAATTCTAATTTCAGTTTCCTCCGGATAATGGTCTGGACACCAATTTTTAAAATTCGTTGTTGCAAACCAATAATTTGTTTTTTCAGCATTTGGATTCATATCTATTAATTCAATATTCTTATCTATATCAGGCTCACCTAACATCTCAGTGACACTTGAAAAACTCTCTCCAATTTCAAATTCTAGATCACATTCTTCAGAATAAACAGGATTAAATTTTAGAAAAGTTAGTAAAAATAAAGTTATTAAAAATATATTTCTTCTCATGATTTTATGTCGGCATTACCACAATACTTTCTAAAGGTATTAAAATTTCAACATCTCCATTATGGTATTCTCCTCTGCCTCCTGGCCCATAAAGAATCCCACAGGAATATATTTTATATGCTGTTCCTTGTGAGTCAACATTACTTACATCTGTTGCAATACTAGATCCATCGTTTCTATATGCGGCTGCCCCCACATTTACGATAAAATATTCATAAGCAAATCTTTTTAAGAAATTAAATTCTGCCCTAATAAATTTTTCTTTTTCTTCAAAATCCTCAGGACTATCTCCACTTTCATTAACTACTTCATCATCAGTGTTAAAACTTGTGCTATTAGGATCTAAACATTCTGCATTTGATCCTGTGCATAGAAGTGGTCCAACGATATCCAAAAAACTTTTTTCAACTGGAAGTTGGCCCTTTCCAATAATTGAGACATTGCCCTCATCATTTGTATCGAGGTTTTTAAAACTCATTAAGCATTGTGAGCTATCTTTAGCAACTTCTGTATCATTTTGAGCTGGTCCTCGTATAAATGTATGTCTGAAGAAACCATTTTCTGATTTGCTCGCGTACTCAGTTTTTGTATCCTGCCATATCTCATTTTTAACATTCCAGACTGCTAATGGACCAGGTTCTGCAGGAGGATCTCCGAGGACATCATTGTCACTGGGCATGCTATTCATCCAAGGTCCAAGATATTTATCCAAGATCCATTTCTCTCCCTCTAAAAGACCAGCTTCGGCCACATAAAAAGTTTGCTGGTACTGATCACTACTGTTGTTACTTTGATGATCCCCTGATGAAATAACTATTAACGAACCGCCCATTAAAGACATTACTATTAAAAGTATAATTGATAAAACTAATGCAAATCCTTTTTCTTTATTACTATTCATTAGTTAGCCATTCCTATTCCACCTAAGTTTCTTGTATGCACTGTTAAAAAAATTGGATCTCTTTTGAAAGCAGCATCTTCACCAGTAAATTCTGTAGCTTCTCTTCCGAGAGATAAAATTTTTCTTTTTGTTCCCTCTCTAAGATTTTTAAAAAATCCAGATTTTGAAGCTGATCTAAATGTTAAAGTCATATCAACCGATCGAATATCATAAATATTTTCAGGATCTTTTGGATCTGCATCCACTACTCGACCAAATTTATCCATAGCAACAAATGACATGTCGGATAAATATTCTCTAACTAACTGACCAGAGTAACAATCGTTATCTGGAGGACAATTGTTGACGACCCACTCTCCTCCTTCTGGATCATCTAAAGCCTGTCTCCAATATTTCTTTGATCTGAAAACTCCATAAAATTTGTCATTATCTTTTTCCATAGCATGGGCAAAATAAGAGATCTTATATCTTGTATAAAATTGTTCCCCGCCTCCAACATCAGCATTTGCATCAAAATCTCCATAAACAATATGGATTTGATCACAACAAACTTCATTTATTTTTTCATCAATTATATCATATCCAGGAACAACAGGGTCTGCATCTGATAGTCTAGTTGCATCTCCAAGTCTATTTCTATAAATAACAACTGGTGCATGGCTGATACTTTCTTCAGCAGCAGTATCACCTGGAACAAATCGTAGATAATCAATTCTTGGAATTCTCTCTCCTTCAGGTCTTGCTTCATTCTCAGCATTGTAACCATAGTAATATTTAAAACCGGCCATCCTTACGTCTCTCATTATCATGGAAACTATATCTCTTCCTGACTTACTAATACCAGCAACATCCGTTACCCTAGAGTAAGTTTGGTTTATTACTGAATAAGTGGTGTACATTGCACCAATTATTATTGCGGATATGACGATACCTATAAGCATCTCTATCAAACTTACCCCTGCGTTTTCATGAGTTCTTATCATTCTCCAGCTCCTCTAGCTCGATATTTGGGTTCATAGTCTGCTTGGAAATATAAAAATCTTCTTTTCTTTCCACCGTTTAAATTGAATTGAATTCTTCCAACATACATTCGATCATCAAATATGTTATTATTAGTATATGTACATTTGTTTGAGGCCCAACGACACATATCAAACATCTTAATCGACTTTGTATCTTTTTCGGTTTTACATTTTATTAATTGATCTTGGTTTAAAATTGCCTGCCACTTTAGTATTTGGTTTGAAGCAGCACTTTTTCCTCCCCAAATTGATGCTTCATCTTTTTTATAAAGAGGCAACCTTTCTTCTGTAGAGCATTTATCCGTATTTATAATGTTGGTTATATTATTAAGCTTAGTATCTGATCCACAAGCATTAGTATCCCCAGATTCTTCAAAATCCAAATTGGTATAAAATTGTACAAATTTTGCGCACGCTTTTCGATCTGCCTCTGAAGGCATATATGCTTTACCATCTTCAAAAATCAAAGCCTGTTCATCATTTTCACTTACTCCTACATAAGTATCTTTGTAACCAAGTACTCCCTCTGCAATCATTCCTACTAAATGTCCAGCTTTTGACCTCTCTCCTGAAACATCAATAGAATTTACTGCATAGCCAACCATTTGAAAAATTCCTATGAAACCAATGCCAACTATTACGCTTGCAACAATTGCCTCTAATATACTCATCCCTTTTTCTTTGTTATTTTTCATTCTATTGAGTAACCCAATCTCCTTTTACTTCAGCCCATTTTTCAACTTTAATATTACCAAATCTTGACCAAATAATACGATAATCACATTGAGGACCTCTACGTATATCCATTTCGTCCCTAGGAGATAAGTGTCTATCACAAATACCTCCGGTTCCAAATAATTCTAAAGAATTTTCTCCGTCTAATTCATCGGTTGTACTATACCATCTCCCATCTTTTGAAAAACATACCCCTACCTCATCTTCATCGGCTAAAGTTGTTTGAAGGTTATTTAAAACCACACTGGACACCTCGGGCCTATCAGATATGGTACCATCATGATCCCAGTCAGCTACATCTCTGGAGCACCTTTCAGATGCGTTTCTAAAAGCTCCTGAAGTAATTCTGTCACCTAATGTATCTGCTGTTATTCCTCTTGATGTAATTGTAAGAGCAGTACCGGTATCTTCTGAGTCTTCATAAATTATGTAAACTTGAACAAAAGCGTAAAGTCCCCTTTGTACTTGTGAGTTTATATTATCAAATACATTAAATGCTTTGAGGACATCGGATTGCACTGCTCTAGCTTTATTCCAGTCTAATATTCGTGGGAAAGAAATAGCTGATAGTATACCCACAATACATAGCACAACTATAACTTCTAAAGTTGTAAAACCTTTATTGTTCTCTACCAGCTGATGCATCAATTTTACCTGCTTTGACAAGTTCCTCTAAAGATTTTGTCATTGTAATCATTCCTTCCTTGACGGCGGTCTGCATGATGCTTGGTATTTGGTGGATTTTAGACTCTCGTATTAAGTTTTGAATTGGTGCTGTACATTTCATTACCTCAAAGGCACCACAACGACCTTGCCCGTCTTTTGTTTTAAGAAGTCTTTGGGTTACAACCATTTTTAAAGATGTAGAAATTTGAGCTCTAATCTGCGCTTGTTGTTCTGGCGGAAATACGTCTATGATTCTGTTTATGGTACTTGGGGCACCGCTTGTGTGCAAAGTTCCAAAAACAAGGTGACCTGTCTCAGCTGCAGTTAAAGCAAGTGAAACTGTTTCAAGATCTCTCATCTCTCCAACTAATATAACATCTGGATCTTCTCTCAATGCGGCTTTTAATGCACTAGCAAAAGATTGAGTTTGTTTTCCAACCTCTCTGTGGGAAACAATACTCTTTATATCTTTATGAATAAATTCAACTGGATCCTCAACCGTTATAATATTTGAGGTTCTTGTCTTGTTAATTTCATTAACTATAGCTGCAAGTGTTGTTGACTTACCCGAACCGGTTGGACCTGTCACCAAGACCAAACCTTTGTGCATATCAATGATATCATAAAGAACAGGCGGTAAATCAAATTGATCCATCGTTGGAATTACACTCTCAACTCTTCTTAATACTGCAGCCGGACCATGAATAGTTTTGTAAAAGTTTGCTCTAAATCTTAGTCCACTTAAAGTTACTGAGGAATCTAATTCATGAGTATCCTTAAATCTATTCATTTCAATTTCATTACAGTTTGTTGATAATAAATCTTGGAGATCCTGAGCTTTAACTACAACCTCTTTAATTTTATGAATTTCACCAGTTTGACGGTAAGCTAAAGGCCAACCACTTCTAATATGAAAATCGGAAATTTTTTTATTATTTTTTGCGAGTTCTTCTAATTTTTCAAACATAAAAAATATTTATAAGTGATTATATAAGTATATCACTCTAAAAGTAAAATTTACTATGATTAAAAATCATTTGGAAAAAAGTTAGAAAAATCGAAAAATTTCATGATACAACTTCAGATAGTAAGGTCAAAATGGGTTGCTTACTATTTTATCTCATCTAATACGATAGACTCTTAAAAAAATTTAAATTACCTTTTATAAATTAATGAGTACTGAAAATTTAAAAGCAAACCAAATTGAAAATACGGTTAATCAATCCGATATTGGTTATTATATTGAGAAAAGTTTAGATAAATTTTCAAATACTACTTCGGATAAAGGGTACTGGAAACTTTACGACAAAAATAATCCTGACGACGATGGTGATCAAATAAAAACTGTTTTTGGTATTTGTTTTACCTTCTTTACTTTACTAATATTGGGATCTTACTCTTGCTTTTTGTAAGAAAATAATTTTGAAAAAATTAATTGTTAATCAATCGACTTTCCAATCAGTTTTGAAAGTGACATAGTTTACTTGAATACATCTTCTTTCTTTTATAATCTTTTTTTTCTCCATCCCATGCCAGGTATTTGGCCCACTTGAAAAAAGATAACCATAATTGTGTTTATAAGGAACAGTTTTTACTTTCTCTAGTTTATCGTTGTAAAAATCAGTCCCCAAATCTTCTGACTCACCTTCTTTATTAACAAAAATCAATCCTGACATTAGTTTTTCTTTGATATCACAGTGCGGTTTCAACCAAAAACCCTCACGATCACAAATTACTTCTACTCTAACGTAAGAATTAGAAAGATCTTTGCTAATCATTTTTGAAATTGCCTCGTAGGTTTCTTTGGATTGTAATTCCTTAATGAATTTTACTAAATTTGGAAATTTTGATGAATTTTCTTTTGTTACAAAACATCTAAATTTTATCGCCTTACCTCCAGATGCTATTCCTTCCCTGAATTCTGCCGCTCCACCATCGATTGCTCTAGTACCATCATAAGTTAAATTATGTTTGCTAACATCCGGTATATCAGCAGTAATTATTTCTTGAATCGTTTCATCGCTTAAAGCATTATTATATTCCCAATGATCAAATGGAAAATCATACTTTTTTGATTGTTTTAAAATCGAACTAAGAAATGTCATAATTTTTAATCTTGCTCTTTATATATCCTGATATTCTATCAGTTTCATTAAGTTTTTCATATTTCCAATTATCTACTTTATGATTTAGATCTCTAATAATATTAAGTCCTTTAAACATTTCAAAAAATTTTTTAAATCTATCGTTATTTTTTACGTGTGGCATATGCGCTACATAAATCGGTTTACCAGTAATTGCTGCTTCAGAAATCATAGATGTAGAGTCACAAGTAACAACTATATGATCTGCAAGTCTTAAGGATGATAGGTACGCTTTTTTATCAATATCAGTAATGACAACTTGGTTTTCATCAAAATAATTTTTTGCTTTTTCAATTATCTTTTTAGGAGTTCGCATTGAGGGAATTAAGATCAACTGATATCCATTATTTAAAAAATTTTGTTTAATCTTATAAAAAATATTCTCTATTTCTGTCTCCTTATAATCATAATATTTATTAGGTCCTCCAACTATTAGAGTAACTATTTTTTCTTTATTTATTCTAGGCTTCAAATAAGAAATATTTTCATCTAATTCTCTCTCTGTTAAATAATGAATAGCTCCTTTGCTAGAAATGACATTTTCTCCTATCAAACCATCGTGTTCAGGAGCCACTACAAAATCAAAATTAGATAATGAAACCTTTGGATCTTGGATATGAATAATAGTAATTTTATCTTTAAATTTTTTTTTTAAAAAAAGTGATGGAATAACGCTTTTTCGGCCACAAGAAATAACAACATTAAAATTATTATCAATTTTGTTTTTAAATACAAAATCATGTATTGGAGTAATTTTTGGAGGAATAAGCTTCCAAAAATTATTAAGTTCAATTTTTTCGTGTATAAAATCAAGATCTAAAGCTTTGGCTAGTCCTTCAACCTGACTAATCATGCCATGCATACCTTCGGTCAATAATAAACCTTTTAATTTAGTCATTAATCACTATATAGCTTTCATATGAGTCAAAATCCAACTAAACACACAAAAGTGTTGATAATTGGATCTGGTCCAGCCGGATACACTGCAGCAGTTTATGCAGCAAGAGCAATGCTTAACCCTATCTTAGTTTACGGCTCAGAACCAGGCGGACAGCTCACCACAACCACAGACGTTGAAAATTATCCAGGATTTGCTGATGTAATTCAAGGGCCTTGGCTGATGGATCAAATGAAAGAGCAAGCTAAAGCTGTTGGAACTGAGATGATAGAGGATCACATTAGTTCAGTAAATTTAAAAACTTCTCCTTTTGAAGCTATGGGTGATACTGGACAGAAATACACTGCTGACAGCATTATTATTTCAACTGGTGCCCAAGCAAGATGGCTAAATTTAAAATCTGAACAAGACTTTAGAGGATTTGGTGTTTCAGCGTGTGCTACTTGTGATGGATTTTTCTTCAAAGATAAAGAAGTTGCTGTTGTGGGCGGTGGAAATGCAGCTGTCGAAGAGGCGATGTTTCTGACAAAATTTGCTTCAAAAGTAAAATTAATTCACAGACGAGACAGTTTAAGAGCAGAAAAAATGCTTCAAAAAAAATTAATGGCAAATAAGAAAATTGAAATTATGTGGGACTCTGTCGTAGAAGATATTGTCGGAGACAAGGACCCTAAGAATGTCAAAGGAATTAAAGTAAAAAATGTAAAAACAAACAAAATTGAAGAAATTAAATTAGACGGAGTTTTTATTGCCATCGGACATGATCCAGCTACACAATTATTTAAAGACCAACTCAAAATGGATAAAGAGGGTTATTTAATTACTAAACCAGATTCTACAGAAACAAATATTCCTGGTGTTTATGCAGCTGGCGATGTTAAAGATAAAACATTTAGACAAGCAGTAACTGCAGCTGGAATGGGTTGTATGGCAGCTTTGGAAGCTGAAAAATTTTTATCACATTAACGTGAAAAATAATCTACATGTGTTTTTAGGTGCAACTGTAGCTGATGCTGCAGCGAGACCTTTACATTGGGTTTATAATCAAAAAAAACTGAATTCTTACATAAAGGGAAGAAAAGATTTCTCTTTCTTAAAAGAAAATAAAAGTCCTTTTTATAATATTAAAACAGGTAAAGTTTCTGGATATAATGAAATTGGTCAGGTCATGTTCAAAACTCTGCTTGAGGGACATGATGATATCAACCAACGTTTTAAAAAAAATATTCTTAAAAATTTCGGCCCTGGAAGTATTTACTGGAGGAATCTAGGGCTTAGATCAAAGTATAAAAAAGTTAAAGACTGGCGTGGCATAGTTAAAGGACCCTGGATACATCAAAATGTAATAGAAACTATTAGAAATATTAAATTAAAAAAAAAAATAACGGGTGGAGTTAAAGTCAATGAGTCTGATGGTTTTTGTGCAAGCCTTCCCTATTTTCTTTATGGTTTTGATTTGAAAAGTTTAAAGAAAATAATCTCAACCGTAACCGTTTCAAAAATAAGTCATAAGTATGCCTTAGCTAAATTTCATATAATAGACTTAGCTCTTAAAGGAGCGCGAAATCCAATAAATGAATTTGTCAAAAAATTTAGAAAAGATTCCAATTATAAGACTATCATTAATGACATAATCAAAATTAAAAAATTAAAATTAAGTTCTCACCCATCTGTTGTCAAAAAACTTGGTATGGCATGCAGCTATCCTGGAACATTTAATAGTTCAATACATGCAATAATAAACTCAAAAAACTACAAAGATGCTATTTTAAAAACAATTAAGGCTGGTGGATGTAATTGCTCTAGAGCAAATTTTATTGGTGCGTATTTTACAGCATTAAAAGGATTAAACTCTGTTCCAAAATCTTGGATCAAAAAAACTCTCCCAGCAAAAAAAATTTTAAATCAAAGATAAAACTATCTATTTATACTTTCACAAAAAGATTTTATTCTTGTCATAGCTTTTTTTAAGTTTTGCATCGAGGTTGCATAAGAAATTCTAAAATATCCATCTAATCCAAAAGCAGATCCTTGAACAACTGCTACATTTTCTTTTTCAAGTAACTTTTGAACAAAGTTAGTATCTGTTTTTAATTTTGTCTTTTTATTCAATAAACCTTTACAGCTTGGAAACACATAAAATGCACCATTGGGTGTTAAACAATTAATACCCTTGATACTATTTAGACATTTCACAACAAAATTTCTTCTAGCTTTGAAAGCGTTAGCTCTAGTTTTTATAAAACCTTGTTTTCCATTTAAAGCCTCAACTGCTGCTGCTTGACTTATTGAAGAAGGATTTGATGTAGATTGTGATTGGATTTTACCAATAGCTTTAATGATATCTTTTGGGCCAGCTGCATAACCTATTCTCCAGCCTGTCATTGCATATGATTTACTAACACCATTCATAGTAAGCGTTCTATCTTTTAATTTTGAAATTTGCGCAATTGTAAAAAAATTGAAGTTATCATATCGAACGTGCTCATAAATATCATCACTTAAAATATGTATTTTTTTATTCTTAATGAGAACTTTTGCTAAATCTTGTATTTCTTTTTTTGAATAACCTGCTCCTGTTGGGTTTGAGGGTGAATTAATAATGACCCATTTTGTTTTTTTTGAAATTGCTTTTTTTAATTTTTTTGCTGTAAGCTTAAAGCCTTCTTGCTCTGTACACTTTACTATCTTAGGTTTTCCACCTGCTAACAAAATCATGTCGGGATAAGAGACCCAAAAGGGTGCTGGAATAATTACTTCATCCCCTTTATTTAAAGTAGCCATAAAAGCATTATAGAGAACCTGTTTACCTCCTGTCCCAACAGTTATTTGATCAACTGAGTATTTTAATTTATTTTCTCTTTTAAATTTAGCAACAATAGCTTTTTTTAAAGCTGGTGTTCCATCTACAGCGGTATATTTTGTATCTCCTTTTTTTATTGCTTTTATTGCAGCACTTTTAATATTGTCAGGAGTATCAAAATCTGGTTCTCCAGCTCCTAAACCAATAACATCTTTTCCTGCAGCTCTTAGTTCTCTAGCTTTTTGAGTTACTGCAATAGTTGGGGATGGCTTAATTCTCTTTAGACTGTCTGATATTATGCTCATTGAAATATAAATTAATTCTACTACGTTCTTTAATATATGGAAAATACATATCAAGATTTAATTACAGATATTCAGAGTAAAAATCCAAAAATCAGTGGAAAACTAGAGGGTGGTAAAAAATTTAAAATTAAATCTGACTTCAAACCAGCTGGTGATCAACCTGAAGCTATTAAAAGATTAGTTAAGGGAGCTAATAAAGAGGAATTTAATCAAGTTTTACTTGGAGTAACTGGCTCCGGAAAAACTTTTACAATGGCAAAAGTAATAGAAGCAACAAATAGACCAGCTTTAATTTTGGCTCCAAATAAAACTCTGGCAGCTCAGCTTTATGGTGAGATGAAAACTTTTTTTCCCGATAATGCTGTTGAGTATTTTGTCTCGTATTACGATTATTACACTCCAGAGGCATATGTTCCAAGATCAGATACTTATATCGAAAAAGAAGCATCTATTAATGAGCAAATAGATAGAATGAGACATTCGGCTACAAGATCTCTACTTGAAAGAGACGATGTACTAATTGTTGCAAGTGTATCTTGTATCTATGGACTAGGTTCGGTTGAGGCCTACAGTAAAATGACCTTAACTCTTCAAAAAAATTATGACTATAACAGGGAACAGATAATTAAGTCCTTAGTCGCTTTACAATACAAGCGTAATGATCAAAATTTTTATAGAGGAACATTCAGAGCAAGAGGAGAATATTTGGAAATATTTCCATCTCATTTAGAAGATAGAGCTTGGCGACTTAGTTTATTTGGAGAGAAGCTTGAGCAAATAGAAGAGTTTGATCCCTTAACTGGAGATAAAGTAAGAGATCTTAGTTTAGTAAAAGTATACGCTAATAGCCATTACATCACACCAAAACCCACAATCGAACAGGCAGTTATCAATATAAAAAAAGAATTAGAAATAACACTCAAAAAACATAAAGCTGAAAACAAATTATTGGAGGCCCAAAGGTTAGAAGAAAGAACTAAATTTGATCTAGAAATGATAGAAGCAACAGGATCCTGTGCAGGAATTGAAAATTATTCTAGATTTTTATCTGGAAGAAAACCTGGTGAACCCCCTCCGACATTATTTGAATATTTTCCCGATAACACACTAATTTTTGTTGATGAGTGCCATGTTACTGTTCCTCAACTAAATGGTATGTATAAAGGAGACAGGTCAAGAAAAAGTACTTTAGCGGAGTACGGTTTTAGACTTCCCTCTTGCATGGACAACAGACCATTAAAATTTGAAGAATGGGATTTAATGAGAACACAAACTATCTTTGTTTCAGCTACGCCAGGTCCATGGGAATTAGATCAAACAAAAGGCAAATTTATCGATCAAGTTATAAGACCAACAGGATTAATTGATCCCCCAGTAGAGGTGAGACCTGCAAAAAACCAAGTTGATGACTTAATGCATGAATGCAAAAAAGTTGTTGAAAAAAATCATAGAGTTTTAGTAACCACTCTTACTAAAAAAATGGCTGAAGATTTGACTGAGTATCTGCATGAGAATGGAGTAAAGGTTAGATACCTGCACTCAGACATAGATACATTAGAGAGAATTGAAATAATGAGAGATTTAAGGATGGGTGTCTTTGATGTTTTGGTTGGAATCAACTTATTAAGAGAAGGTTTGGATATACCAGAATGTGCATTAGTTGGAATTTTAGATGCAGACAAAGAAGGTTTTTTAAGATCTGAGACGTCTTTAATTCAAACCATAGGAAGGGCAGCTAGAAATGTGGATGGTAAAGTTATCTTATACGCAGATAAAGAAACCAAAAGTATAAAAAAAGCAATCCAAGAAACAGACAGAAGAAGATCAATTCAACTTGCATACAATAAAAAACACAAAATTGATGCTAAGACAGTAAAAAAAGAAATAAGCGATATTTTAGAAAGCGTATATGAAAAAGATTATGTAAAAATTAGTGAAGGATCTAATGTTGGTGGAAACTTAAAAAAACATTTGAAAGCTTTAGATAAAAAGATGAAAGAGTCTGCCTCAAATCTTGAATTTGAAGAAGCTGCCAAAATAAGAGATGAAATAAGAAAATTACAAAGCACTGAACTGGAAATAACTTTAAACCCTAAAATTAGACAGTATGATGTAAAAAATAAAATTTATCCAAAAGGTAGATCTACACTAGGTATGCCTGGAACTAGAGTGACTAAAAAAAAAGATAAAAAGTGGAAGCACGGAAGATAATAATCACTGGAGGGGCAACTAGAATTGGCGCTGCAATAGCTGAAGAATTATCTGGCCCGAATATAGAAATAATTATCCATTACTATAAATCAAAATCCAAGGCAGAGAAATTAAAGAGGAAATTGCAAAAATATGGAACAATTGTAAATTTAATTAAAGGTAACCTAAGCAAAGAAAAGGATATCTTAAAAATTATCAAATTTTCAAAATCCAAAATGAAATTTTTTGATTGCTTAATTAATAATGCCTCAATATTTGAGAATGACAAATTAGAAAATTTTAACTCAAAAAGTTGGGAGAAGCATCTTTCAACAAATCTTAAAGCCCCTGCTCTTTTGTCAAAAGAGTTTTCAAAGAATACTAGGGGCAAAAATAACAACATCATAAATATTATTGACCAAAGAGTTTTTAAACTAACTCCATTTTTCTTCTCTTATACGCTAAGTAAAAGTGGACTTTATACATTAACAAAAACTAGCGCCATGAGTCTTGCGCCAAAAATACGTGTAAACGGTATAGCACCTGGTCCCACATTAAAGAATAAAAGACAATCAGATAAACATTTTAAAAAACAATATTTAGCAACACCATTAAAACAACAAGTGGATGTTAAGGAAATATGTAAAGCTGTAAAATTTTTTATTGAAAATAGCTCTATTACAGGTCAAGTTTTGGCAATTGATAGTGGTCAAAATTTGAATTGGCAAACTCCCGATGTTATAGGTAGCAAAGAATGAGATTTTTAATTTTTACTGTCTCGCTATTCCTCGCAACAACTGTTTATGCTAATGATCATAATATAAACAAAAGTGGATTTTTATCAAAAAAATTATCAGTATCAGCTTTATCAAAAATAGATAACCCTGAAGAAAAAATTATTTTAATTTACAACCATGGTCAAAATACTTTTGATGGCGCAAGCAACTCTTGTACCGATTATGGGCAAATTAGAAATCAAGGTTCACTTGTTGGCGAAAGAATAAATGGAAAAGAAATTATGGTTTATAATCTTTGTACTCATAAAATAAAAGGTGATATGCCATTAAAATGGTGGATATCAAAAGATAAACCATATGTAGGAAAAACAAAAATAGACAAAAGGGTTGAGGCTAATTTGCAATTAGTAAAACAACTAAATTCTTTAGGCGTTCCAAAAAATCAAATTTTTGTTACTGGACATTCTTGCGGAGGTCTTACAACTTTACTTTTTTTTTCGAGACATCCAAATGAAGCGGCTGGTGGAATAGCATATATGCAAGCATGTTTTGGCCAGCTTACAAAACAATATAAAGTTAAAAAACTTGGAGCTGATAAAGCTTTAGAAAAATTCAAAAAAAAAAGACCCGGACCATATAAAGTTAGAGAAAAATTTAATGATGAAATTAAAAATTTGAAAGTACCGCTACTAGCCTTCACACATCCAAAAGATAATTATGAGGGATTACTATCAGACTGGCTGGAAGATATACCTGGCATGAAAAGAATAGTTATCTCAGATGATTTTAAAATTAATGGGAAAAAATGTAAAAAGAAGGGAAAAAATCAGACAGATCCTATCAAGAAAGGGCATAATATGGACCAAGGTACTTGTTTCCAGTATTATAATTCAGAAATAAAAAATTATATTAAATCAAGAATTTAGCTGATGGCAAAAAATAATTTTAAAATTGTTAAGATTAATAAAACAAAATCTCTTTTTAATTACGAAAAAAAAATTTTAATCAACGAACTAATTTTAGATTTAAAACTTGGTTATTATGATTTTGAGAAAGTTAAAGCACAAAAAATAAAATTTAGCTTAGAAATAGATTATGAAGACAAAAAACCAACTAATGATAAGGATATTAAATCAATTGTAAACTATGGCACGGTGGTAAAATTAATAAAGAACTTAGTAAAAAAGAAACATTATAATTTTTTAGAGACATTGGCTGAGGCTGTATTTGATGAACTATTTAAAGACCAGAGAATAGGTAAAATAACTTTAAAAATTGAGAAACTAGAAATCTTAAAAAATTGCTCATCTGTTGGAATTCAAATTTCAAAAAAAAGAAGTCATGATAAGCTCTGAAATTGGAAAAGAAGTTATTAAAAAAGAACTTTCATTAATTCCAAAACTACCTGGCGTTTACCGAATGTTGAATGAAAAAGAAGAAATTCTTTATGTTGGAAAAGCTAAAAATTTACCAAATAGATTAAAAAGTTATATCTCCGAAAAAAATCACATTATTCGAACAGAAAGAATGTTGTCCCAAACAAGGAAACTTGAGGTCACAACAACATCTAACGAAAGTGAAGCTCTACTTTTAGAGGCAAATTTAATTAAAAAATATAAACCTAAATTCAACATACTTTTAAGAGATGATAAATCTTTTCCATTCATATTTATTGGCAATAAAGATAAATGGCCCCAAATTAAAAGACATAGAGGAAAGAAAACTAAAGAGGGATTTTATTTTGGCCCTTTTGCCTCCGCCGGTTCTGCAAATTGGACCATTAAAATGATACAAAAAATTTTTCATTTGAGAGTTTGTGATGATACTGTTTTTAAAAATAGAGAGAGACCTTGTATTTTATATCAAATCAAAAGATGTTCTGCTCCATGTGTTGATTATATAAAAAAAGAGGATTATCAACAAACAGTAAAGGACGCGATTGAGTTTGTTTCTGGTAAGTCGAGAAGAATTCAAAAAAATTTATCAGATCAAATGGAAAAGGCTAGTGAGGATTTAGATTTTGAAAAAGCAGTAATTCTTAGAGATAGAATAAAGTCTTTAAATATAATTCAATCATCTCAGAGAATAAATGAAGCCAATCTTGTAGAAGCAGATGTAATTGCTGGCTATAAGGAGTCTGGTAAAACTTGCATTCAAGTATTTTTTTACAGGTCAAAACAAAATTGGGGTAATCAGTCCTTTTTCCCAAAACATGATCCTGATGAAAAATTAAGTAACATTTTAAATTCTTTCATTTCTCAATTTTATGAAAATAAAAGTGTTCCTTCCTCAATAATTTTATCTGAGGAAATAAAAGAAAAAACTTTAATTGAAAAAACTTTGTCCCAGAAGGAAAATAAACAGATACTTATTTCTGTAGCAAAAAAAGGAGCAAAATTAAAAGTTATTAATCAAGCTATTAAAAACGCAAAAGATAGCCTTAATAGAAAACTATATGAAAGCCAAAATAATCGAGAGTTATTCGACTCGGTAGCGAATAAATTTAATTTAGAAACAAATATCAATCTCATAGAGGTGTACGATAATAGTCATATTCAAGGAACAAATAGCGTTGGTGCTTTAATTGCTTATGGTGATGAAGGATTTATCAAAAAAAGATACAGAAAATTTAATATAAAAATAAAAAAAAATGAGCAAGATGACTATGGAATGATGAAAGAAGTCTTAACAAGAAGGTTTAAAAGAGCTATTCAAGAAAAAGATAATTACCTTACTTTTCCTGACTTAGTTTTAATAGATGGCGGAAAAGGCCAATATTCAGTTGCAAGAGAAAGTTTAAATGAGTTAGGACTTCATGATATCCCCGTTATTGCCATAGCTAAAGGCAAATTTAGAAATAGTGGAAACGAGACATTTTTTCATAATGGTAAAGAATATAAATTTGCAAAAAATGATCCTACCCTTTTTTTTCTCCAAAGAATTAGAGATGAATCTCACAGATTTGCAATAAGTGCCCATAGATCTAAACGAAAAAAGAGTTTGAGTAAGTCCCTTTTAGATCAAATAGATGGTATTGGAATGATTAGAAAAAGAGCATTGCTTAATCATTTTGGCTCTGCGAGAGCAGTTGAATCTGCAAGTCTTGATGAAATTAAATCTGTTGATGGTGTAGAAGAAAAAGTTGCTAAAAAGATATATAACTTTTTTCATGAATAAAAATAAAAATGCTTAAGAAAATACCTAATATATTGACCATTGGAAGAATTTTGATTGTTCCATTTTTTGTTTTAGCATTTTACCTTCCTGGTTTTTATGGTGACTTTACTGCATTAATTCTTTTTTTAGTCGCATCATTTACTGATTTTTTAGATGGTATGTTAGCTAGATTGCTTGGAGAGGAATCTAAGCTGGGTGAGTTATTAGACCCAATCGCTGACAAGATAATTGTCGCTGCAGCTCTTATTCTTTTAGTAATGGATGGTACTATTCGAAATTATGAAGTTATTGCAGCTATAATAATTCTAACACGTGAAATATTAGTTTCTGGTCTAAGAGAATTTTTAGCTAAAGGAAAAATTAAACTTCCTGTTTCAAATTTAGCTAAATTGAAAACTGTTTTACAGATGGTTTCGATTGCTCTTTTACTTTCAGGTGATACTGGAAATAAAATTATAAATTTTCAAGATTATAATGCTCAAACAATCGGAATCGTTTTGTTATGGCTCTCCGCAGCTTTAACACTTTTTACTGGGTATGAATATATGCGGAAAGGAATTGATCATGCAATTTCAGAGGATAATAAGGATTAGGCTGCTTTTTTCTTCTTTACTAAAGTTTGATAGCTCTCATTAAGATTAATTATCATATCACAAACTTTGTATTGGTTTTCAGCGATGCAAGATACTGGAGTTACCTCTGCAGCTGTACCGGTTAAAAAACATCCAACAAAATTTGGAAGTTCATTTGGATTTATTTTTCTTTCGTGAACTTTTATATTCTTAGATTTTGCAATCTCAATTACAGTCCTTCTTGTGATACCATCTAAAAATGAGTCAGGTATTGGAGTATGTAGCTCTCCTTTTTTATCTTTAAAAAATATATTTGCCCCTGTTGCCTCGGCAACATTTCCCTCATAATCTAACATCAATGAGTCTGTATATCCTTGTTTTTCAGCTTCATGCTTTGAAAGAGTGCAGATCATATAAAGTCCTGATGCTTTTGTATCCCAAGGTATAGTATCTGGTGCGGGTCTTCGCCACTTGGATATATTTAATTTTATACCTTCTACTTTAAGCTTTGGATCGAAATAAGATCCCCACTCCCAAGTGGCTATTGCGACATGAATTTTTGTATGCTGGGCAGATATAGCCATCATTTCACTTCCTCGCCAAGCAACTGGCCTAACATATCCATTTTCAACCTTTTGTGTTGCTATTATTTTTTTACTAGCTGAATTGATTTCATCTTCTGTATAAGGAATTTCAAAACCCATTCTTTTTGCTGAATAAAATAATCTTGATGTGTGCTCCTCTAGTTTAAAGATTGAACCATCATAAACACGCTCTCCCTCAAAAACACAACTCGCATAATGTAAACCATGACTTAAAACGTGCAATTTAACGTCTGACCAATCTACTAAACCGCCATTGTACCATATTTTTCCTGATCTTTTATCGTAAGGTATCATGTATGAAATATTTATTTTTAAAAAATATCTTTGTATCTTTAATATGTCAATATAACTTACCTATTATGAAAGAACTTTTGTATCTAAAAGACGACCAATTAAAAGATCTGATTGAGAAATTATTTGTAGGCTATAGAGAAACCTTTTCAGACTCAAAGAAAATTCTGGATAAGTACTCAATTGGTTTAGCTCACCAAAAAGTTATACATTTACTATCAATGTATGAGGGTATTTCAATTTCTAAATTACTCAAAAAACTTAAAGTAACAAAACAGAGTTTAAATAGGGTATTAAAAGATTTAATAAAACTTGAGATTATTGTTTTTAAAAAAGATGATTTAGATACAAGAATTAAACATGTTTATTTAAATGAAAAAGGTAAAAAAATTTTCGAGGAAATATTTTTGTTACAAAAAAAAAGAATTTATAACGCCCTTTTAGACTCAAGTTCTGAAGAGGTAATTAATTTTGATAAAGTCTTAAAAAAAATCATCAATGGATAATTTTATTGCTCATATATTGGTTGTAGATGACGATGATGGAATAAGATCTTTAGTAAAAAAGTATCTAAATGAAAACAATTTTTTAATATCTACGGCAGAAAATGCAGAAGATGCTAAAAAAAAAATAGAATTAATAAAGTTTGATTTAATAATATTAGATATAATGATGCCAGGTAAAAGTGGATTAGAATTTATTCAAGAAAATAAAAAAAAGTTAGAGACTCCAATTATTTTATTGACTGCCAAAGGTGAACCAAGTGAAAGAATTGAGGGTTTAGAAATAGGAGCTGATGATTATTTGCCTAAACCTTTTGAACCCAGAGAATTAATTTTAAGAATTAAAAATATCCTAAATAAGACAAAAAAAGTTAGTCAAAAAAGAGTAATTGAATTTGATAAAATAAAAATTGATCTTAATAAACTTGTGATTTTAAAGAATGATAAGGAATTTAAGATTAATAATACTGAAAAAGTTATATTAGAAAAAATGATTAATAATCCAGGCAAGACTTTTTCTAGAGAAAATATTGGTATACTAATTAATTTAGATAAAGAGAGATCTATAGACGTAATCATTACTAGATTGAGAAAAAAAATTGAGGATGATCCAAAAAATCCTAAATTTTTGCAAACTATGAGAGGGGCTGGGTATGTTTTATGGATTAAATAAAATTATCAAAAATATTCTTCCAAAAAGTTTGTTTTATAGAGCACTACTTATTGTGGCAGTTCCAGTTCTAGTGTTACAGCTTGTTGTAACAATTGTTTTTTTTGACAGCTTATGGATCAAAACAACTAAAGGTATGACCAGAGCGTTAGTAAACGAAATGAGTACACTTCTTGAATTTTATAAAAATGAAAGCTACGATAAAGATGAAATAAATAATCTTTTTTCTATTTACCAAGATTTAAATTTTGAATTCGTAAAAGATGAAAAGTTTGATTTTGTCTATACCGATAGATGGTTTAGTCCAATAGATCGAACTTTAAGACGTGAGCTGAAATCTAGGTTTAAATTAGATAATTTTTGGTTTGATACGACCAATTATAAAGAGTTGATCGATATTAGAATTAAATATGAAAGTGGTTATATCAAATTTCTTGTACCAAGAGATAGAGTTACGAGTTCATCAGCAAGAATATTTGCGCTTTGGATAACTGTTCCAGCTTTGATAATGGTTTTAATATCTCTAATTTTTTTAAAAAATCAAACAAGGCCTATAACTAATCTCGCTAGAGCTGCAGAAAAATTTGGCAAAGGTGAAGAAATTGATGAATTTAAACCATCAGGTGCCTCAGAGATTAGACGTGCAGGTTATGAATTCGATAAAATGAGAAAAAGAATAATAAGACATTTGAACCAAAGATCTGAAATGTTATCAGGAATTAGTCATGATTTAAGAACTCCCCTTACTAGAATGAAATTACAAATAACTTTTATAAAAGATAAAGAACTTTCAAAAAAATTAACGGAAGACGTTGATGAAATGGAAAAAATGCTCAATGAGTACCTTCAATTTACAAGTTCATCTTTTGCTGAAAAAGATGAGATGTTCAATCTAACAGATCTGATTAATGAAATTATAGAAAAATATGACAACGATAATATCTCATTAGAACTTATGCCAAGAGTTTATTTTAATGGAAGAAAAAATTTAATCACCCGTTGTATCAATAACCTTCTAAATAATGCAATTAAATACGCTAAAAAAGTAAATATAGAATTAAACAAAAATAATAATAATCTTTTCATTAAAATTGAGGATGATGGTCCGGGTATTCCAAAAACTGAATATGAAAATGTATTTAAACCATTTTATAAAATTAATAAAGGTAGGGCAGACTCAAAATCTAGTGTTGGATTGGGATTATCAATAGCGTCAGATATAATAAAATCCCATGGAGGTAATATTAAATTAGATAAATCTAAGATGAATGGTTTAAGCGTTAAAGTTTTTTTACCCGTCTAGATTTAGAATTTTTCTTTAATTTAATCTTTTCAATTTTATTTTCTAAAATTTCAACTCTTTTAGAAAGAATTTCAAACTCATCTTTGCTAGTTAATTTAAGTTTAAAAACCAATTCATCTCTTTTTGATTTTAAAATTGAGAGTATCTCTGACGTAATATCTTTTGAAGAAACTATACCTTGCTCAATTAACTTGGCGAATCTATCGATTACAAATTTTGAGTTTTTCATATATTTATATAATAACTTATTATAATTTAAATTATAATTATTATTTGAAATGTTTATTAATAATTTTGACCCAGTCGCTATTCAAATTTTCTCACTCGAAATAAGGTGGTATTCTTTAGCTTATATCGTTGGTATTTTGCTAGGGTGGTTTTTAAGCAAAAAATTTTTTATTTCTGAACCAAAAGTAAGTGAAAAATTTGATGATTACATAACTTATCTTATTTTAGGTTTAATTATTGGTGGTAGATTAGGATATGTTATATTTTATAACCTTGAATTTTACGTAGACAATTTATTAGATATTTTTAAGATTTGGCAAGGTGGTATGTCGTTTCATGGAGGAGTTATAGGGATCGTAATTGCAACTTATTTTTTTGCAAACAAAAATTCACAAAGTTCATTTAGCTATTTAGATATTGTATCTCTTGTTGCGCCCATAGGTATTTTTTTTGGTAGAATAGCAAATTTTATTAATTCAGAACTTTATGGTGTCGAAACTAATGTTGCTTGGGCAGTCCAATTTCTAAAAATAGATAACTTGTATCGACACCCCACTCAGTTATATGAAGCATTTTTTGAAGGTATAGTTCTATTTTTAATTCTAATATATTTTAGAAATAAGAGTTTTTCCAAAAGACCTGGCTTTATCTCTGGTATATTTTTGGTTTTTTACTCAATTTTTAGATTTACAATTGAGTTTTTAAGAGTTCCTGATGACCAGCTGGGTTATTTATTGTTCAATCTAACTATGGGACAACTTGTAAGTATCTTTTTTTTAATCATCGGATTTTATTTATCAATCTCTAAATATGAAAACAGACAAAATAGTTAGTCTACCCTTAGACAAGTTTATCAGTAACTCTATGTATAATAAAAATTCTGGGTATTACATGAAAAAAAACCCATTTGGTAAAAAAGGAGATTTTATCACAGCTCCTAATGTATCAAGATTATTTTCTGAAATGATTGCTATTTGGATTGTAAGTTTTTGGAAAAGTATAGGGTCACCAAAAGAATTTAACTTGATCGAACTTGGCGCAGGAAACGCTGCAATGATGAAAATTCTCATAGAAAGTTTTAAAAAATTCCCATCGTTTTTCAAATCCTGTAGATTGGTAATTCATGAAATAAGCCCAACACTGAAGAATATACAAAAAAAAAAATTATCAAATTCAAACATAAATTGGATAAACGATTTAAAAAAGATTAAAAAAATTCCTAGTATATTTGTTGCTAATGAGTTTTTTGATGCACTAGCAATCAAACAATTTCAAAAAAAAGGGGGTCTATGGTTTGAAAAATTTGTTAGTTTGAACAAAGAAAAAACTTTTTTTTCAGAAGAAAAAATTAATATGAAAAATTATGAGAGAAAGATTGATTTTAGAATATCTAAAAATCAAAATTTTATAGAATATTCAGAGCTTGGTATTAATTACCTTAAACAAATTTCAAAAATAATTAAGGCGAGATCTGGAGGAATTTTAATCATAGATTATGGATATACTGAGGATAAAATGAAAAATACTTTACAAGCATTATATAAACACGAATATTCAGATGTTTTAGCTAAAATTGGAAGTTCCGATATCACGCACAATATTAATTTCCGATTGTTTGAAAAAATAATCAAGAAACTTGGTGGATTAAAGCATAGTTTAACAACACAAAAAGAATTTCTCACAAAAATGGGCATTAATGAAAGGGCTGAGATAATTGCAAAAAATCAAAACTTTTTAAAAAAAGCAGATATTTATTACAGATTAAAAAGGCTAACAGATGAAAAACAAATGGGAAAATTATTTAAAGTTATGTTAATAAAAAATCAAAATAACAATTTTAATTTAGGATTTTGATCTGATCACTTCTCAAAAATTATTAAAAAATAAAAATATAAGTCATGGTTTTTTTAATAAGAATGGAGGTAAATCAAAAGGAATATATAAAGGTCTTAATTGTGGCCTTGGTTCTCTTGATAACAAAAATAACATTTTAAAAAATTTAAAAATTGTCAAAAATAAAATCGGAAAAAAAACAAAAAAAATTTATTTGGTTCATCAAGTACATAGCAATAAGTTGGTTTTTCTTAATGAAAATTCTGAATTAAAAAAAAGGATTAAAGCTGATGCAATTATAACTGACCAAAAAAAACTTCCGATAGCTGTATTGACCGCAGATTGTGTGCCAGTATTGTTATATGACTATGAAAAAAAAATTATCGCAGCTATACATGCTGGTTGGAAGGGTGCATATAAAGGCATAATCAAAAATGTTATTAATTTTATGCTTAAAAAAGGTTGTAATCCAAAAAATATTATTGGGGCAATTGGTCCATCAATTACTCAAAAAAACTACGAAGTAAAAGCCGACTTTAAAAAAAAATTTATTGAAAAACATAAAAAAAACAAAATTTTCTTTAAAAATAAAAAAAAACTAATTTATTTTGACTTACCAAATTATGTCAAAACTCAACTTAAATCACAAAAAATCAATAAAATCGATATGATTAAAATCGATACATTTGATAGAAAAAATAATTTTTTTAGTGCAAGAAGATCATTAAAATTAAATCTCAATGATTATGGTAGAAATATTTCAATAATTATGATTAATTAAGTTTTTCATGAAATTATTAACTGGAAATAGTAATAAGATCCTAAGTAAAAATATCGCCAAGTATTTAAAATCTAAACTTGTCAATTCCAGTATAAGAAAGTTTGCAGATGGTGAAATTTACATTGAAATAAATGAAAACATAAGAGGCAATAGTATTTTTATAATTCAATCAATTTCTTCACCAGCTAATGATAATTTAATGGAATTATTATTATGTATTGATGCTTTAAAAAGATCATCAGCAAAAAATATAACTGCTGTAATCCCTTATTTTGGCTATGCAAGACAAGATAGAAAAGTTGTACCAAGAACATCTATATCAGCAAAGCTTGTTTCAAATTTAATTACTCAAGCTGGAGCAGACAGAGTAGTAACAGTTGATCTCCATGCTGGTCAGATACAAGGTTTTTTTGATATTCCAGTAGATAATCTTTTTGCAACTCCAATATTTGCGCGACACATTAAAAAAAAAATTAAAAGTAAAGATATAATCTGTGTTGCACCAGATGTTGGTGGTACAGAAAGAGCTAGAGCGCTTGGAAAAATTTTAAATGTTGGACTTGCAATAGTTGATAAAAGGAGACCTAAGCCAGGACAATCTCAAGTAATGAATATAATTGGTGATGTTAAAGGTAAAACTTGTATTCTTGTCGATGACATAATTGACTCTGGTGGAACGATAGTTAATGCAGCTAGAGCTTTAAAAAATAGAGGTGCTAAGGATGTTTTTGTTTATATAACGCATGGTGTGCTAAGTGGGGACGCAGTAAAAAAAATTAAAAAATCTGTCATCAAAAATTTGGTAATAACTGATACAATTGATAATGTTGAAAGAACGAAAAATGTAAAAAATATAGAAGTTTTACCAATTTCTGGCCTTATGGGTGAGGCAATTAAAAGAATTTCTAATTCAACTTCCGTTTCAGATTTATTTAAATAATTACCTTGATTATTTATCAACATGAGTTAAAAAACCCTCTTTTATGAATTCATTAGAAGCTAACATTAGAGATAACAAAACTAAGGGTGAATTAAACGCCATTAGAAACAATGGAGAGGTTCCTGCAATTGTTTATGGCGGTAAAGATGAAAATCAAAAAGTTTCTATTTCAAAAAAAAAACTTAAATACTTAATTGAGAAAGAAAATTTTTTATCAAATATCATAACACTAAATGTTGGTGGTAAAAATTTAAATGTTTTACCACGAGAAGTAAAGTATCATATCTTAAGTGATGAACCAACTCATGTTGATTTTTTGAGAATTTTACCTGGTGTTAAAATTAAAATTGATGTTCCAGTAAACTTCATCAATCATGACAAATCTCCAGGACTTAAAAGAGGCGGAGTATTAAACATTGTCAGAAGAAAAATCGAATTGAGATGTCCTAGTGAAAAAATTCCTGAAAATATTACAATTGATTTGGATGGTGTAGATATTGGTGAAAGTTTTAAAATTTCATCTGTAAAATTAGATAGTGAAGTAACTCCTACCATTCAAGGAAGAGATTTCGTAATTGCAACTCTAGCGGCGCCGACTGTAATGAAAGAACCAGAAAAACCAGCTGAGGCTGAAACAGCAGAAGGCGAACCAGGGGCAGAGGGATCAGAGACTGCAGCAGCTGATGGTGAAAAGACACCAGCCGAAGGTGAAAAAAAAGATGCTGATGATAAAAAAACTGCCGAAAAAAAACCTTCAGAAGAAAAAAAATAATATCATTAAATTGGATAAAATTTCTCAATAATTTATGCTTTTGTTTGTAGGTCTAGGTAACCCAACTCCAGATAGCGAAAATAATCGACATAATGTGGGTTTTAAAATCATAGACAACATTAATAAGAAATATAGTCTTTCTAAGCAAAAGCCAAAATTTAAAGGTCTTCTTACAACTGGAAATATTAACAATAAGAAAATTTATGCAATTAAGCCCCTAACATTTATGAACAATTCAGGCATTTGCATAAGAGAATTAATTGAATATTTTAAAATTGATGCCGAAGATGTAATAGTTTTTCATGATGATCTTGATGTTGAATTAGGAAAAATTAAAGTAAAATTCGGTGGATCAAGTGCAGGTCACAATGGGATTGCCTCAATAGATAAATTCATCGGTAAAGATTACTCAAGGGTTAGGGTGGGTATAGGAAAACCTAAGAATGGGATTGAAGTTTCAGATTACGTTTTACAAAATTTTGATGAAGATGAAACAGTTGGCATTAAAAAAATTTCAAATAGTATCACTGAATCAATTTCTATTTTGGTAGAAAAAAAATTAGATTTATTCTCAAGTACAGTTAATAATAAATAATGAGCTTGAAATGTGGGATTGTTGGTTTGCCAAATGTTGGTAAATCTACACTGTTTAATGCTTTAACAAATTCAAATAAAGCACAAGCTGCAAATTTTCCATTTTGTACAATAGATCCTAATGTAGGTATTGTTGCTGTCCCTGATGATAGGCTAGATAAATTAGCAAAAATATCCAAATCTAAAAAAGTCATTAATACAACAATCTCATTTGTTGATATTGCAGGATTGGTTAAGGGTGCTTCAAAGGGTGAAGGTCTTGGGAATAAATTTCTTTCTCACATAAGAGAAGTTGATGCAATAATTCATATGATAAGATGTTTTGACTCTAGTGATATACAAAATGTTAATACAACTGTTGACCCAGTGAGAGATTTAGAAATTATTGAAACAGAAATGATGCTCGCCGATCTTGAGTCGATACAAAAACGACTTGAAAAAAATAATAAAAAAAATGTCGATGAGTCAATAATTAAAATTCTTGAGAACACTCTGGAATGTATCAATAATAATAAGGATATTTCTTTATTAAAAAACCAATTTAATAAAAAACTATTAAATCAAAGTGGGTTATTGTCTCTTAAACCTAAAATATTTGTGTGTAATGTTGATGAAAAAAGTGTTCAGTTTGGTAATAATCACTCAAAATCTTTTATAGATAAATTTGGCCAACAAAACACATTAGTTATATCTGCAGATATAGAAAATCAAATTAACGAATTAGATGTTGATGAAAGAAAAAACTATATGGAAATGATTGGCTTAAAGAGCAAAGGGTTAAGCCTATTAATACAAAAAGCTTATAATATTCTAGGATTAGAAACTTACTTCACGTCCGGTCCAGAAGAAACTAGAGCATGGACTATTCAAATAAATAGTACCGCACCTGAGGCAGCGGGTGAAATTCATTCAGATTTTGAAAAAGGATTCATTAGAGCTGAAACAGTCTCGTATGATGATTTTGTCACTAATAAGGGTTGGGTGAATTCAAAAACTAATGGTAAAATGAGATTAGAAGGTAAAGATTATATTGTTCAAGATGGGGATATTCTAAACTTTCGTTTCAATACGTGACCAAATTCTTTTCATACTAAAATAGACTAAAATTGTAAGAATAATTAAGTATACGATTGCTTTAAATCCCATTTTGTGTCTAGATTCTAAATGAGGTTCAGCTGCCCACATCAGAAAAGTAGTGACATCTTTTGACATCTGTTCAACAGTGGCCTTTGTACCATCTGAATACTCGATTAACCCATCAGATAATTGGTTGGCCATTTTTATTTTATTACCGTACATATATTTATTGTAGTAAACTCCATCATCTAAAGTAACTCCTGCTGGTGGATCCTCGTACCCTTGCAATAATGAGTAAATATAATCTACTCCACCTCCCCTTGCTTTAACCAATACAGACATATCAGGTGGATAAGCCCCTCCATTAGCGGCTTGGGCTGCTTTTACATTTTCGTAAGGCATAACGAATTTATCTGATAATTTTCCAGGTCTTGTGAACATCTCTCCATCAGAGTTAGGACCATCCGTTACCTCAAAAGACGCAGCGATTGCTTTGGCCTCAGCTTCAGTAAATTCAGGACCTCCTTCTTGAGCTAAATTTCTATAACTCAAGTATTTCATAGAATGACAAGAGGAACATACTTCAGTATAAACATGGTAACCTCTCTGTAAAGCTGAGCGGTCAAACTTACCAAATAAACCTTTGAAACTCCAATCAGTGGTCAAGTATTCGACCTTTTCTGCTGCATACACTTGGGGCAAAAAAGGGATTAAAAAAAGGATGTAAAAAAATAATTTTAAGAATTTTTTCACTTTAACTTTTCTAACCTACTATCATCTCTAACGGCTGCTAAATTTGAAGAACCACCTAAAACTGGTTCTGTAATGCTTAATGGAATTGGCAATGTTCTCTCCTTGAAGCCTAAAATGGGTAAAATGACTAAAAAATGTAAAAAATAGTACGCAGTCGCTACTCTAGCAATAAGCAAATATAAACCTTCAGCGGGCATTGCTCCTACGTATCCTAGAATTAAAACATCAGCTACAAGGATCCAATAAAATTGTCTGTATATAGGTCTAAATACTGCTGATCTTATTTTTGAAGTATCCAACCAAGGTAAGGCTGCTAAAATAAAAATAGCTGATAGCATTGCTATTACACCCAATAATTTATCAGGTACTGATCTTAAAATTGCGTAAAATGGTAGTAGGTACCATTCGGGAACAATGTGAGCTGGTGTAACAAGCGGATTTGCTTCAATATAGTTATCAGCATGACCTAAAATATTTGGTGTATAAAAAACAAAAAAAGCAAAAACAATCATGAACATTAATAAAGCAAAAGCATCTTTTATTACTATGTAAGGATGAAAAGGGACAGTATCCTTAGAAGGTTTTTTAACGTCTATACCAATGGGATTATTATTACCTGGAACATGTAATGCCCATATATGAAGCACAACTAAACCTAAAATTAAAAAAGGAATTAAATAATGAAGAGTAAAAAATCTTGTTAATGTTGGGTTATCAACAGAATACCCTCCCCATAACCATGTTACAATACCTTCGCCAACTAATGGAATCGCGCTAAATAAATTTGTAATAACAGTTGCTCCCCAAAAACTCATTTGTCCCCAAGGAAGTACATAACCCATAAAAGCTGCTGCCATCATTAATAAATAAATAATAATACCTATAATCCAGATTATTTCTCTAGGAGCTTTGTAAGATCCGTAAAACAAGGATCTAAATATATGTATGTAGACAGCTAGGAAAAACATTGATGCTCCATTTGCATGAATGTATCTTATTAACCATCCATAATTCACATCACGCATTATATGTTCCACACTATCAAATGCCATATCAGCATGAGCAATATAGTGCATGGCAAGAACTAAACCTGTAACTATTTGTGTAACTAAACAGAATGTTAAAATACCACCAAATGTCCACCAATAATTCAAATTCTTGGGTGTTGGATAATCAGTTAAGTGGTTTGCTAAAGTTAATAATGGTAATCTATCATTGAACCATTTTCCAAAATTTGACTTAGGTGTATATTCGTGATCACTCATAGTTTTTATCCGATCTTAATGGTATTAGCATTAACAAATTCATATTTAGGAATTTCCATGTTTGTGGGTGCTGGTCCTTTTCTAATTCTTCCAGAAATATCATAATGAGATCCATGGCACGGGCAGAACCAACCGTTATAATCACCTTTTTGGTCTAAGGGTACACAACCTAAATGAGTGCATACTCCAAGCATCACAAGCCACTCTGGATTTTTAGCTCTATCTTCATCTTTTTCAGGGTGTTTTAAATCCTCTAGCTTAACTGCTTTTGCCTCATTAATTTCATCTTGAGTTCTTCTTCTTATAAAAACAGGCTTACCTCTCCACAAAACTGTTATAGTTTTTCCTGGGTTCACTGAGCTCACATCTACTTCAGTGCTGGCTAAAGCCTTAACTGAAGCATCTGGATTCATTTGATCTATCATCGGCCAAACTGTAGCCCCCACTCCTACAGCACCAACTGCAGCTGTAGCTGTGAATAAAAAATCTCTTCTCTCAGTTTTTTTTTCAGACATCTTTAAAATAATTAAATATACTCTAAATAGATTTTTTCTACTTATATATATGTTTCATATAATATAAAATATTCAATTTACTACTGAAAGAATGACACATAATAGTTTAATATTTACAGGGCCTAAAATTGCTTTATTTGAACCTGATATACCCCAAAATACAGCAGCTATAATAAGAACTTGTGCTTGTCTTGGGGCAGAATTAGAAATTATAGAGCCATGTGGCTTCTTGTTAAATGATAAGAGATTTAAAAGGGTTGTAATGGATTATATGGACAATAAAGGGATTAAGTTTTATCAAAACTTCGATAGATTTTATAAGGATAAAAAGAATCATAGAATTGTATTGATGACAACTAAGGCTTCTATTTCATATACTAAATTTAAGTTTGAAAAGAATGATACTATTTTATTCGGGAGGGAAAGTGCTGGAGTACCTGAAAAAGTACATGGATTAATTAAAAACAAATTAAAGATACCTATGAAAGGTAATAAGAGATCACTTAATGTCTCTTCATCTGTTGCTATTATTTTAGCCGAGAGCCTAAGACAAACAAATTTAATTTGATATGGATTTTGAAATTAGAAAAGATTTAACAAGTAGCTGGTTTAAAACTTTACAGGACTCAATATGTCATAGCATAAGTGAGTTAGAAAAAAATAAAATTAAATTTGAGTCCACAATATGGAAAAGAAATCAAAATAAAGATGAAGGTGGTGGTGAATATAGAATACTTAAAGATGGTAAAATATTTGATAAAGTAGGTGTGAATTTTTCAAAAGTTTATGGAAAATTTCCAAAACATTTCCAAAAACAAATTCCAGGTGCTGAGAAAAAACCAAATTTTTGGGCATCAGGTATTTCTGTAGTTATGCACATGAAAAACCCCCTAATTCCAGCGATGCATTTTAACACTAGATATATTTGCACATCTCATGATTGGTTTGGTGGAGGTATGGATGTCACTCCATCCAAAAAAGATGAAAATGAGAAAAAGGAATTCCACAAAATATTAAAAAAGATGTGTAATCGTCATAACAAAAAATATTATGCAAAATATAAAAAATGGTGTGACGAATACTTTTATTTACCCCACCGAAAAGAGGCAAGAGGTATTGGGGGAATTTTTTTTGACTACAAAAAAAATGATTTTGAAAAAGATTTTAAATTTGTCAGGGAGGTTGGTACCACATTTGAATTAATATTTAAAAAAATTATCAAAAAAAAGTTAAAAAAAAAATGGACTTTAAGAGATAAGGAAATGCAGTATATAAAAAGAGGTAGGTATACAGAATTTAATTTGCTTTATGATAGAGGAACAAAATTTGGATTACAAACTGGTGGAAATGTTGAGGGTATTTTAATGTCGTTACCGCCTATTGCAAAATGGAAATAAAATGAATAAAGAACCAATTACTTTAAATGGTTTAAATAAACTCAAAGAGGAATTAGTTTTTTTAAAAGAAAAAAAACGTCCAAAAATTGTTGCTGCAATTGCTGAAGCACGCTCACATGGAGACCTAAAAGAAAATGCTGAGTATCATGCTGCTAAAGAGGAACAATCTCATAACGAGGGAAGAATTACTGAAATTAATGACATAATCGCGAGAGCAAACATTATTGATGTTACAAAATTGAATAATGATGGCAAAGTTATTTTTGGATCAACAGTTTTTTTAGAAAATTTAGATACAGGTGAAAAAATAAATTACAAGATTGTTGGAAAGGATGAAGCAGATCTCAAAAGTAAATTGATTTACTATCAATCACCAATAGGAAGAGGTCTTATCGGAAAAAATAAAAATGATCTAGTCGAAATTAGTACTCCTGCTGGAAAAAAAAACTTTGAAATTAAAGATGTTAAATATATTTAATTATTAATTATGTTTTCAATCTGTTGTTCTGATATTTGAAAATTATTTTCGATCCATTTACTCTCAATAAGTTTTAGTTTTTCTCCTAAAATTTTTCCCTCTGGAATATCATATTTTGACATTAGAAAATCTGCTTTAAATGGCATTGTCGGTACCGATTTTATTTCAAATTTTCTAATTAATGCCAATATATTATTATCTAATTTGTTAGTTTTTAATATCCTATAATTTAGAATATCCAAGACTGTCTCTTTGCCTGAATGATAAAAGATCAAATTTAAATTTTTTTCAGTAAAAGTTTTTAAAGTTATTTTTTTTTTATAAAAATCACTTATATTTCTGATCCTTTTTTGGTCCTTTTTAGATAAATTAAATTTATAAATAAAATACTCCACATTATCAGTTTCATCGATAATTAATAATGAAATGATAAAGATAAAATCAACTTTGGAGAGCGTATCTTTTAGATTAGTATTTAGCTTAGAAAAAATGTTAAATTGTTTTAGTTGAGGAAAAACTGAGACTAAAATTTCTAAAATTATTTTATCTTTTGACAAAATTTCTAACACATTTGGTTTTAAAATCTTTCTTAATTCATCTATCAGTCTTTCTTTAGAAAGACTTGCAATGCCCATAAGATTCATTTTTAAAACTTTAACAATTTTAGGATCATGTGGTTGTTTAGAATAATTTAAAAAAAATCGTAAATATCTTAATATTCTTAAGTAATCCTCTTTTATTCTTTTTTCTGGGTTACCAATAAAATTAATTTTACCCTTTTTAATATCGTCATATCCGTTGTATGGATCAAATAAGTTGCCTTCTTTATCTGAATAAATAGAATTGATCGTGAAATCTCTTCGTGAAGCGTCGGTTTTCCAATCTTTAGAAAATTTGACTTTGGCATGACGACCATCGGTTAAAATATCTTCTCTTAAACTCGTAATTTCAAATTTACTATCCCCTATTATTGCTGTAATTGTGCCATGATCTATTCCACTCTCATAGAATTCAACGTTGCTTTTTTTGAGTGCAGAACAAACCTCTGTTGGATCTATATTTGTTGCTAAATCGATATCATCAAAATTTTCATTATTTATAACTTTTCTTATGCAACCACCAACATATCTAAGTTCACTTGTAGATGAATAAGAATTGATAATATTAAATATTTTAGACACAGGGGTTTTTTT
Source organism: uncultured Pelagibacteraceae bacterium (assembly GCA_902570915.1). Classification (GTDB taxonomy): domain Bacteria; phylum Pseudomonadota; class Alphaproteobacteria; order Pelagibacterales; family Pelagibacteraceae; genus Pelagibacter. Next base: position 69,479 of record CACGAB010000002.1, read on the forward strand.
AGATATGTCCTTTATTTTCTTGCTTACCAGGTCTAGATTATTTCGTCTGAAAAAAAAATTGTTTATTAAACTTTTCATATTTGGCTGGGGCGCTAGGATTCGAACCTAGGATGCAGGTACCAAAAACCCGTGCCTTACCGCTTGGCTACGCCCCAATATAAAATTGATATAACACAAAAAAATAAAATTTATATAGTTTTTGAGCTTATACACCAATATTTTTTATATTCTTTATTAAATTGTCTAAGTGCTTTGTCGCATTTTTTTTTAGAATTATAATAGGCAATAAAAGCTGATCCAGAGCCAGTCATTCTTACAAAATCAGGATTATATAAATTAGTTAGGTAAATTTTAATTTTTTTCAAAATTGGGTATTTAACCAAGACAATTTTTTCTAGAGAATTACTCATTTTTTTTAAAAAATTAAGATTAAACATTTTTTTGCTCGGAGTATTAAATTTGGCAGTCTCATAATTTCTTACATCTGCGTAAATAGCTTTTGTCGAGCAGCCAAAATTAGGTTTAACAACTAATGTATATAATTTTTTACAATTTTTGAATTTTTTAGTCTGGTTTTTAGAAGTTAAAACTTGATAATCATTAGATAATCCTAAAATAACATCTGATCCTAAATATTTAGCTATTGAACGAATTTTTTCTTTGTCTAGAGAGAATATTTTTTCCTTGATAAAATAATTAAGAATACTAGCGGCATTCATTGAACCCCCTCCTAACCCAGACTGTTGCGGTACATGTTTGACTATCTGGATATGAAATTTTTCTTGAAGTAATTTTTTCTTATCAAGTATTCTTAATAATTTAGTGACACTATTGTTTGAGTTAATATTTTTTGAAAATTTTCCTCTAAATTTTACAATATGATTTTTTTTATTAATTTTTTTTATCAGTATCAGATCATAGATATTTATGAAAGCAACCAGGCTTTCTATTTTATGGAGCTTTGAAGATTTACCTAAAACATTTAGTGCTAAATTAATTTTAGCATATGACTTAATCTTCTTAAATCGCATTAATTAAGATTTATTTATGCCTATTATTAATTTAAGATTAATCTTATCTTTCATTTCTTTCTCTGCTTTTTTCATTTTAAGCACATTTTTCCAAAAATATCTTGCTTGTATTTTTTGGTCTAATTTCCATAAGATATCACCATAGTGATCATTTACTATTGGATCTTCAGGCATCAACTCTACTGCTCTTTGCAAAAATTTTTCAGCTTTAGAATAATCCTCTATTAAATAATAAGCCCAACCAATTGAATCAATTATATATGGATCATTGCTCTCTAGCTCATAAGCTATTTTAAGCATATCTAACGCTTCATCTATTTTATAATCTCTTTCAAGCCATGAATATGCTAAATAATTTAAAACATAGGCATCATTTGGTTCTATATTTAAAGACATTAGCAAATCTTTATCTGAATTTTCATATTCACCGATTCTCTCATAGCTTCCGCCCCTTCTGTAGAGTACATCTGCCTTAATTATGTTATTATCGTCTAGATCCTCAATTATTTTTGAATAATACTTTATTGCATTCTCATAATCTTTAGAATTTTTATAAAAGTTAGCTATATCAAAAATCATCTTATGATTATGTTCTTTAATTTTATTGAATTCAGATGTTATAAAAGCAATTGATCTTCTTTTGTTATTATCTTCCTCGGCTATAATTTGTGCCTCTTTTTTAATACGAAACCAATAATAAATTTTGTCCTCTGTATCAAATTTTTTTAAAATTTTTTTGGCTTTTATGAAGTCTTCATTAAAATAATAATTCTCAGCTACTAAAGATAAATTGTATACAAACTTTGGATTTAAATAATTTGAGAGATATAAGTAAAAATTAGATTTTTCAAAATCATCTTGGGATGAATAAAGATTAGAGACCAAAAATAAAAATTCACTAATCACATGATTGTGATTTTTACATGAAAATATGTTCACAAATTTTTCATATTTTCTATCCTCCACCCAGTTTTTAGATTGGGATATTAATAATTTAGAATTAATATAATCATATTCTGATAGAACATTGCGAATATTAGAAAATCTCCCTTTTTCAATTAAATAACTGACATAAAAAAACACGTATCTTGAGTAATCAGAATCACTTTCATTAATCACTTTCAAGAAATAATTTTCAGTATTTCTATCATCTAGATAACATTTTTGAAAAGCGTCTGAAATTTTTGATAAATTTCCGTAACTTGTTCTGTTTTCAAAATAATTTTTTTCTTTAAAAACATAAATGTATTCTTTTAAAATATTAAGAATTGCTAACTTTAATTTTTCTTCGCTAAAAAAATCTGCCACTCTATTAACTTGATCGTAAGCATCATCAAAATTACCACGTTTTAAACTGTCGATAATTAATAATAAATATGCATCAAAAAATTTTGTATTTTCATTTTCTTTATTTAACCTAATAAAATTGATCGCTTGAGAAATTTTATTTTCTAATACTAAACTTGTTACATATCTTTTTAGATATGGATCATGCTGATTAATCAATATTTTTGATGAATTATAAAAATTTAATGCATCAGAATTTTTTTTATTTTCGAAAGCAACTATCCCAGAAAAATAATTCGATAAATTTTTTTGATTGAAATTATTGCTTTTAGAATAAAGATGAGTCTGATAGGATAGTATGAATATTATTACCGTTAAAACTTTTTTTAAACACATAAGTTTATTCTATGTCTAAAAAACCCCTAAATCAAAACACTAAATTTACGCAAGATTTCATTAAAACATTTGAGACAGATTTTGTCTTCAATAATGAGCCACAAAATAGATATAAAGATTTAAAAAGTAATCTGATTAATTCAAACTTGCAAAAAAAACAAAAACTATCTGATCTTAAAAATCTAATAAATACAATTGAGGATTGCAATCTAAAGAAATCTTCAAAAAATCTTTTATTTGGTAGTGGAAATATCAACAGTTCTATAATGTTAATTGGCGATGCACCTAGTGAAGAAGAAGATGAGTCTGGGTTACTTTTTCAAGGTGATGTGGGAAAACTTTTAAAAAAGATGCTCTTAGCTATCAATGTATCAATGGATAATATTTATTTAACTTATTCAATAAACTATAAGACAACTGATGAGAGAAAACCTAATACTAGTGATATAAAAAGATATTCTAAATTTTTGAAAGAACATATTTCAATTATTAATCCACAAATGCTAATTCTAATGGGTGGAACTGCGATGGAGGCTGTCACTGGGTTAAAGAGTAAAATTTCAGATGAAAGAGGGAAATGGAAGGAAATAATTATAGGAAGTAAAACAGTCCCCTTAATGATTAGTTACAGTCCATCATATTTAATTAAATTCCCAGATAATAAGAAATATTCTTGGGAAGATTTAAAAATGATTAAGCAAAAAATTCAAGATCTAAATATAAAGTTTTAATGAAATTAATTGCTGGAGTTGACGAGGTTGGACGTGGAAGTTTAGTTGGACCTGTATATGCAGCGGCTGTAATTTTAAATCACTCGATAAACAAAAAACTATTAAAAGACTCTAAGAAGTTATCAAAAAAAAGGAGAGAAATTTTAGCTCAGTATATTAAAAAAAATTCTACATGGGCTATAGCAAAAGCATCGATCAGTGAGATTGAAAAAAAAAATATCTTACAGGCTAGCTTGATAGCAATTAAAAGAGCAATCCTTAAATTGAAAAAAAAACCCTCAATGATTTTAATTGATGGAAATAAATTACCAAAGATAGAAAACTACAAACTTAAATCTGTAATCAAGGGAGATCAAAAAATACCTTCAATTTCTGCTGCATCAATTATTGCAAAAGTAGCTCGTGATAATTTTATTTCAAAGTTAGGTATTAGATATAAATGTTACTCATGGAGTCAAAATTGTGGGTATGGTACCAAAAAACATTTAAGAGCCATCAAAAAGTTTGGTATCACAGTTCATCACAGAAAGACTTTTTCACCTTTAAATAAATTAAATAGCTCAAAGTAATAAACACTAGATATAGATATTTTTAAAATTAAATACACAAATTGAATCTTCATAATTCAATCATAGGTTGACCCAAGAATCTTTTTCGAGTCTAATTTATTTTTATAAAATGAGTTCAAGTTTCAAAAATAAATTAATTAACGGTGATAGCCTGAAGGAATTAAAGAAAATTCCAGATGAGACTTTTGATTTAATTTTTGCAGATCCGCCCTATAACTTACAATTAAAAAATGAACTTACAAGACCTGATAGCACAAAGGTCAATGCAGTAAATGATAAATGGGATCAATTTGAAAATTTCAAAAAGTATGATGACTTTACTTGTTTGTGGTTGACTGAGTGCAAAAGAATTTTGAAAAAGAATGGTGCTATTTGGGTAATTGGTAGTTATCACAATATCTTCCGAGTTGGTACGGTAATACAAAATTTAGGTTTTTGGATTTTAAATGATGTCATTTGGAATAAAAAAAATCCTATGCCAAATTTTAGAGGGACACGTTTTACTAATGCTCATGAAACTTTAATTTGGGCTTCAAAATCTGAAAAATCAAAATATACTTTTAACTATCAATCTTTAAAATGTTTAAATGATGATCTTCAAATGAGGTCTAACTGGGAATTACCAATTTGTAATGGCTCTGAAAGATTAAAAAAGAACGGTAAAAAAATACACTCTACACAGAAACCTGAGGCTCTACTTCACAGAATTTTATTAGCAACTTCAAATAAAAATGATTTAATATTAGATCCTTTCTTAGGGTCAGGAACAACGGCAACAGTTGCTAAAAAATTAGGGAGAAATTATTACGGCATTGAAAAAGAAAAAACTTATTTTAAAGCTGCTGAGCAAAGATTAAGTAAAACCAAAGCTATAAAAGATGATTATTTAGATACTCTACAGAACGGTAGATCTAAACCAAGAATACCATTTGGTTCTTTAGTTGAATTAGGAATAATTAAACCAGGCACAACTATTTTCGATAATAAAAAGAAAATCAGTGCAAAAATTATGGCTGACGGGAGTATCAAACATGCTCAAACTGAGGGCTCAATCCATAAAGTAGCCGCTACAATCTTAGGTGCTGAAAGCTGTAATGGATGGACCTATTGGCATTATAACTTGAATGGAAACGCAGTTCCTATCGATCATTTGAGACAAAGGTTGATTTCTAATAGTTAGTTTTTATATATTTTCCCAAGATAGCCCTCTAAAAACTTTTTGTTTTTTACTAATCTTTTCAAAAAAATATTTCTTAATAATGTTGTTAAAGGATTAGATAGATGAAAAGCGAATTGATTAAATTTTGAGCGATTATTTACCATCTTTATTTTATCAACTCTATTTCTAAAAAAATTACTCTCAGTATTATTCTCAATATTCTCAAATAATTCATATGCACCTTCTATTGATTGTGATGCACCTTGAGCAAATGATGGTGAAAAAGCAAAAAAAGCATCTCCTATTATATGAATGTTATTATTATTAACCTCAAAAAAATCATGACTTACAAATACTGGGTATATCTTTAAATCATTAACACTATCAAAAAATTCCTTATTTAAGTGCGGGACTTTTTCTAAAATCTTTCTGATAAAGTTATCATCTTTAAACAAAGAAAAATCTTTTTGCTCATCGATTGAAAGTTTGAATTTCATTACAGCTATAAAGTTTAAATCACCATTAGGAGAGACTGGATAAATAACATAATGAAAATTTGAACCTAAAAACAATGAAATATTTTTTTTATCAGCCGTGTTTAAAGAACTTGGTATAATTCCTCTAATAGCTAAAGTATCATTAAATTTTGGTTTAATTTGATTTTTTGATAACAGATTTTTACTCTTTGAAAAGACTCCATCTGAAATAATTAGATAATCAAATTCATAAATTTCATTATTTTCAAAAGAGATTTTAACGATTTGATCTTGTTGTTCTATCTTTGAAATAGTGTGGTCAAATTTTATTTCTTTTTCTAAATCCTTTTTTAAAAAATTAATAAGTGATGATCTTTTAAGAGTAGTATATTTACAATTTTCAGTATTAAAATCTGATATATTTAACTCACATATCTTATTAGAACCCTTAGCTGAGTAAAAATTAATTTTATCTGGATTGAATTTTTCACTGTTTTCTAATTTATCAAACTGAATTTTATTCAATAGTTTGATGCTGTTAACAGATAATTGAATACCGTAACCTTCTTTTAAATTGATTAAGGTATTTCTCTCAAAAATATTTACTTGATACTTTTTGTTTCTCTTAAATAAATTGGCAATAAATAGCCCTGAAATTCCAGCACCAATTATAGCTACTTTTTTCATTAATTTTTTTCTAAATATTTAACAACTTTCTTAGTGAATGATGGAAGCATATAATTATCTAATTTTCTTCTATCAAACCAGTAAGATGAAGGAAATCTTTTTGCATTTTTGAGATATTGAATTTTTATGTTCATATTCATGTTTGACATTTTAAAATTAAAATTTTCACTAAAATTTTTTGGGTTAGATAGCTCTTCCATTGGAAAAATTGTTAAATTTTTAAGAAAACTAAATTTTGTGTTTTTTATAAGCAAATACCTTTGATTTTTTTTATAAACTTTAAGAATAAAATATTTTTCTTTATTCTTTTTTGTAATTTTAGCTAAATCAAAATCTTTCTTCTTAAAAGACTTACAATTTTTTGAAATTGGACACCCACTACATTCGGGATTTTTAGGTTTGCAAATAATTGCTCCCAATTCCATTAAAGCTTGTGCATAATCACTTGCTCTTGATGAAATTCCAAAAATAGATTTTTTTTCTATTAGATTGTCTTTTTGAATTTCCTTATTTTTTTTTAGATAAAGATATCTTTTTAAAACTCTTTCAATGTTTCCATCTAAAGGAATACAGGATTTATTAAAGGCGATAGCTAAGATTGCATTAGCAGTGTAATTGCCGATACCAGGTAAAGATATTAAATCCTCATAATTATTTGGAATTTTTCCATCATATTTACTAATTATAATTTTAGCAGTTTTTTGTAAATTTCTTACTCTTGAATAATATCCAAGACCTTCCCATAATTTTATTAATTCATTTTCTTTAACTCTAGAGAGGTCCACAAGATTGGGTAATTTTTTTATAAATCTATTAAAAAAAGGAATAACAGTTACAACTTGTGTTTGTTGTAACATAAACTCACTTACCAATGTATAATAATGCTTTTTATACAAAGGTGTTTTTTTCCGCCATGGTAAATTTCTTTTATTTAAATCATACCATTTAAGAATTTTTTTTGTTATGATCTTTTCTGTCATATGTATTTCAAAAATAATACTAAGCAGAGATTAAGATCCATTCAAGGCTTAAGATCTTTTAAAGACACCTTACCAACAAATATAAAAAAAGTTATTAACAAAAGAGGCCATATTTTTTCTGAAATACTTAATAATTGGAAATTTTTGGTAGGAGAAAGTCTCTTTAAAGTTTGTTTCCCAAAATCATTTAAAAATTCAAATAAATTTGGAGTTAGCACATTGCTAATTATGGTAAAGAGAGGTCATGAGATAGATTTAGAATATTCAAAGAAAGAAATCATGGATACAGTAAATAATTTTTTTGGAAATACAATTATTGAAAGAATTAAATTTACTACCTTTGAAGAGGAACGAAAGCAGGTAATCAATGACAAAATAGAGAAAAAAGCTGTGACAAGAAAAACATTCCATAAAAAGATTGAGAGTGTTAGGAATGAAAAAATTAAAAAGTCCCTAATTGAACTAACTAAGGTATTCAGAGAAAAATGAGAAAAACTATATTATTAATTTTGATTATTTTAGGATTTTCTCTTAAGGTAAATGCTGATAATCGAATTGTTTCTGGACAAAACGATGCCAAGATAACAATTATTGCTTACGAGTCTCTGACTTGTAGTTTTTGTGCAGATTTTCATAACAAGATTTACCCATTACTTAAAAAAGAATTTATTGATACCGGTTTGGTAAAAATAGAATTTAGACACTTTCCCTTAGATATTGTCGCTCTTAATGCATCAAAAATTTCACAGTGCAAAGAAGATCAAAGTTTAGAAATTATGATGAGTTTATATTCTGATCAGCAGGCTTGGATAAAAGGTAAAACAATAGAAGAGGCTAATGAAAACTTAAAAAAATTTGTTGAAAACAAAAATTTTAACTTAGATTTTGAAAAGTGCATAAGTGATAAAAAAATTGAAGATTTCGTTTTAAATGATCGAATCGAAGGCACTAAAAAATTTAAGGTAAATTCCACTCCTACGATTATAATTAATGGAAAAAAGTTTGAGAAAACTCTTAATTATAAAAATTTAAAAAAATCTCTAGAAAAGCTGATATAAGCTAATTAATGGAGTTTAAAAAAATCCAACTAAATGGGTTTAAGTCTTTTGCTGATAAAACCAATTTCTTAATCGAAGATGGTTTAACTGGTATAGTTGGACCTAACGGTTGTGGAAAATCAAACATTGTCGAGTCCATTAGATGGGTTATGGGCGAAACATCTGCAAAAAGTTTACGTGGCTCAGGAATGGAGGATGTAATTTTTTCTGGTACTTCAAATAAACCATCTAAAAATATTGCTGAGGTTTCTATAACAGTTAAAAATGATAGCGGTGAGGGACCTATTCAATATCGAGAAGTTGATGAGATTAATGTTAGAAGAAAAATTGAAAAAGATAAAGGATCCAAGTTTTACATCAATGATAAAGAAGTAAGAGCAAGGGATTCTCAAATGTTTTTTGCTGATTTATCCACTGGAGCTCATTCTCCATCGATGATTAGTCAAGGTAGAATTGGAGCCCTTGTGACGGCTAAACCTACTGATAGAAGAGCAATTCTCGAAGAGGCAGCCGGTATCTCTGGTCTACATGTAAGACGACATGAGGCTGAATTAAGATTGGGTGCAGCTGAAAATAATCTTAAGAGAGCAGATGAATTACGAAAACAGCAAGAAAGACAATTGGCAAATCTTCAAAAACAAGCGGAGGAGGCTTCCAAATATAAAAACATAACAGATGAAATAAAAAAAATTGAAGCTGGTCTTTACTATCTGAAATTAATAGAAATTGACAAAGAAATAACAATTGAAAATGAGATAAACAAAGAGGCCGAAGGTGAGGTTAGTGGATTTAATGAAAGAATTACAGAGATTGAAGAGTTAATCAAACTAGAAACAGAAAAAGTTACTCCATTAAGAGAAAAAAACATTGAAAATCTGTCTAAAATCCAAAGATTGAATTTAGAACTTCAGAGTTTGGATAAAGAAAATACTAGGACTCAAGAAGAGATTGAGAATATTAAAAAATCATTAACAACACTTGATGAAGATGTTTCAAGAGAAAAAGGAATTATTATAGATGCTAATTCTAATGAGAAAAGACTCAAAGAAGAAAAAAGTGACCTTGTAGAAATTGATTCAAAATATTTTGAGACAGAAAAAAAATCAAATGAGGATCTTGATCATTCAAAAAATGATTTAATTGATGAAATAGGAAAAATTAAAACTTTAATAAGTTCAAATCAAAATGATAGTGCATTAGATAGTCTAAATGATCTTGAAAAAATTATCGATAAATATGCTGATAGCTATAGTAAAAATCAAAATATCAAAAAAGAATCTGTTAAAAGAAATGAGAGAATCAAAATAATTGAAAAAGAAATTGAAAGCTGGAAAAATTTACTATCAAATTCTGAAAAAATGGTAAATGAATTAACTAGTAGAAAGAATAATCTAACCAATCAATTAGAAATACTTGATAACCAACCAAAAATACAAGCAGAAAAAAAGGGACAAATTTCAGAAAATTTAAGAAATTCAGAAGGAGAAAAAGAAGAAAATGAAAAAATTATAAATGATACTGACGAAAAAATTGATTCACTCAGAACAAAACTTAATGAAATACAAGAACAATCTATACAAATAAGAGAGAGAAAAGCAAGTTCTGGTGCAACTGTCGAAGGATTAATAAAAAGAAAAAATGATCTAATAGATCGAATTACTTCTGAGCTTAATTTGACTGAGGAAAATATCTTAGAAAATTCAAATTTAAATGGTGTTGAGGAATTACCTGATGCTGTCAATCAAGAAGATTTATTAGATAAAAAAAAACAAGAGAGAGAGAAACTAGGATCCGTTAATTTAAAAGCAGATGAAGAAACTAATAAATACGAGACTGAAATTAAAAAAATGGAATCTGATCGGGCAGACTTAGTGACAGCAATTATAAAATTAAAAGATAGTATTAATGAACTCAACCAGAAGGGTAGAGAGAGATTGGTTGAAGCCTTTGAAAAAGTTAATAGAAAATTCAATGAAGTTTATACAAAATTATTTAATGGTGGTAATGCAAAACTTGAACTCGTAGACTCAGAGGACCCTCTAGAAGCGGGTTTAGAAATGTTAGTTAGTCCTCCAGGAAAAAGACTTCAATCAATAACTCTATTATCGGGTGGAGAACAAGCTTTAACTGCACTATCACTCATCTTCGCAGTTTTTTTAACCAATCCTTCTCCTATTTGTGTACTGGATGAAGTAGATGCTCCTTTGGATGACGCCAATGTCACAAGATTTTGTAATTTATTAGATGAACTTACAAAAATAACAAATACAAAGTTTATCATCGTTACACACCATGCATTGACAATGTCAAAAATGAATAGATTATATGGTGTAACCATGCCTGAAAAAGGAATAAGTCAGCTGGTAGCAGTTGATTTACAAAAAGCCGAGAGTATGGTTGCTTGATTAAAATAATCGGATGTCTAAAAATCAGTTCAAAACTCGCTTAGAAATTGCAAAAAAAAAGCTCTCAAAAAATGACCATGAAAACAAAAAACAGAATTCATCGCCTATTGGCTCAGCTTTTAAGCTTAGTACAGAATTAGTATCTGCAGTTGCTGTAGGGACAATTATTGGGTTTATTTTAGACAGTACCTTTGGTACTAAACCATGGTTAATTTTAATTTTTTTTTTTGTAGGTGTAATCGCAGGTATTACTAATGTGATTAGATCTGCTAAAAATATGCAGAAATAGATATAAGATTTATGGCAGCAAATCCAATGACTCAATTCGAAGTTTACAGAATTGGGCCAGAAATAAAAATCGGAGCTTTCGATATCTCATTTACAAATGCAAGTTTGTTTATGTTAGTCAGTTCTCTTGCAATTCTCTTGATCTTTAATTTAGGGGCTAAAAAAAATTCTATGCTACCTAATAAGATTCAACTATTAGCAGAATTAAGTTACACATTCGTATCTAAAATGATCAGCGATACAGCAGGATCTAAGGCAAAACCTTATTTCGCATTTATATTTTCATTATTTATGTTTGTTCTTTTTTGCAACATGTTTGGAATGATACCTTATACCTTCACAGTCACTAGTCATATAATAGTAACATTTGTTTTAGCTGCATTCATATTCATCGGTGTAACAATTATTGGTTTTATAAAACATGGATTTGGTTATTTAAAACTTTTTGTACCAAGTGGAGTTCCTATTGTTTTATTGCCTTTGATAGTTGTCATTGAAATAATCTCATATCTAAGTAGACCTATTAGTTTATCAGTTAGACTTTTTGCTAATATGATGGCCGGTCACACAATGATGAAAGTTTTCGGGGGCTTTGTTATAAGCCTTGGGATAGTTGGAGGATGGCTTCCTTTAACATTTTCTGTTGCATTAACTGGTTTGGAGATCTTAGTTGCTTTTCTTCAAGCTTATGTTTTCGCAATTTTAACATGCATTTATTTAAATGATGCATTAAATTTACACCATTAACTAACAAAGGAGGACATAATGGAATTAGAAGCAGCAAAAATGATCGGGGCAGGTTTAGCAGCAATTGCTTTAGCTGGTGCTGGTGTAGGGATTGGGATAATTTTTGGAAATTATCTTTCGGGTGCAATGAGAAATCCATCTGCAGCACAAAAACAGTTTCCTAATTTATTATTGGGTTTTGCTTTAGCAGAAGCTACGGGACTATTTGGTTTGGTAGTCGCGTTAATCATTCTTTTCGCATTTTAATTTGATGATCAAAAAGAATTTTTTTCAGTTGATTTTTTTTTACTTCTTTTTTTCAAAAGGGGTTTTTGCAGCTGAAAGTGGAGGTATGCCTCAATTAAATCCTGAGTTTTGGATTTCTCAAATTTTTTGGCTTACATTAGTTTTTGGTATTTTGTATATTGTCTTATCAAAGCTGATATTACCAAGAATAAGTTCAAATCTTGAATTAAGAAAATCCCAGATACAAGAAAATATTGAGGCAGCTGATAAACAAAGAGAAGATAGCGAAATAAAGCTTAAAGAATATGATAACATAATTGCCAAAAGTAAACTGGAATCAAAAAATCTCTTTAATGAGACTAGAGAAAAAACATTAAAAGCTATTAATATTAAAAGAGATACTTTAGAAAAACAAATTGATGATGAAATCAAAAAAGCTGAAATTGAAATTAGTCAGCTTAGAAAAAGTGCTCCTCAAAAAATAAATAAGATCGCAATCGAAACATCTTCAGAAATACTGAAAAATGTAATTGGTGCCGAAATTAATAACAGTAGCATTTCAGCTATTGTTGATGACTTATATAAAAAAAATGGAAACAAATATTATGGTGATTGATTCAACATTTTGGGTTGCAGTTTCATTCTTTATATTCTTAGGTGGGTTGGTCTATTTAAGAGTGCCTCAAAAAGTTAATACAATTCTAAATAAGCTTATAACAGATATAAAAAATGAGATTGAGGAGAGTGAAAAACTCAGAAAAGAAGCAAAAAACTTATTGATTAATGCTCAAAGTAAACTTGATACTGCACAATCGGTAAGAAATGAAATTTTAGAACAAGCTAAAAAAGATAGTGATAGATTGATAATAGAGCTTAATGACAAATTCCATAAATCTTCAGAAATTAAAAAAGCACTTGCTGAAAATAAAATAGCTCAAATGAAAGAGGCAGCAATTAAAGAAATAAAAGATGCATCAGTAAAAATTGCAGTAGATTCTGTTAAAAAAATTATAACCACATCCGTTGATAAGTCTAAACTCGATAATTTATTTCAAAAAAATTTAGAAGAGACTAAAGAAGAGCTAAAAAAAATTAATTCATAATTTTCTTACAATTTTTTAAAAAAACTATAAATTATTAAGATGAATTCTATTGTGATAGGCTCAGGTTTTGGCGGTATTGCTGCTGCCCTAAGATTGAAAGCTAAAGGTCATCAAGTAACATTGGTTGAAAAACATCCTGATCTTGGTGGGAGAGCAAGAGTTTTTAAAAAAAATGGTTTCACTTACGATGGTGGACCCACAGTTATTACTGCACCCTATTTAATTGATGAATTATTCAAATTATTTAAAAAAGACTCAAAAAATTACATAGAACTTTCCCCTCTTAAAATTTGGTATCAATTTATTTTTGGAGATAACTCAAAATTTAACTACTCAGGTGATGAAACTGAAATGAAAAAACAAATTGCAGAAATTAGTAAAGATGATGTTGAGGGATATGAAAAATTAGTAAGTTTTACAAAAAAAATTTTTGACAAGGGTTTTTTAGAACTTGCGGACGTTCCTTTTGATAAACCTTTTTTTATGATGCGGCAACTTCCTTCACTTCTAAAACTTAAAAGTTATAAATCAGTTTATTCATTAGTTTCATCTTTTATAAAAAATGAAAAACTAAGAAGAATTTTAAGCATGCATCCTCTTTTAGTTGGGGGAAATCCTTTTACAACTACTTCTATTTATGGACTAATTTTATATTTAGAGAAAAAATGGGGAATTCATTACTCGATGGGTGGGACAGGTAATATTATTAAAGGTTTTGAGAAACTAATGAACGAAGTTGATATTAAAATTATAAAGGGCCATGAAGTAGAAAAAATTATTTCAAATGGAAATAAAATAACTGGTGTCAGACTTGATAATGATACTAATATTTTAGCTGATAATGTTATTTGCAATGCCGACCCACCTGCAGTTTACGAAAAGTTGCTTAATGGAAACACAAAAAATTCAATGATGTTCAAATGGAAATGGGGAAGGATGGAATACTCTATGGGATTATTTGTATATTATTTTGGAACAAAAAAAACTTACCAAAACGTTGAACATCACACAATAAAATTTGGAAATAAGTATAAAGAACATCTCGATGACATATTTGAGAATAAAAAATTAAATGATGATATAAGTTATTATCTTCATAGACCCTCTGCTACTGATAAAACTATGGCTCCTGCTGGACAGGATTGTTTTTACGTTCTTGTTCCAGTTCCCAATAATCAATCTAAAATTAATTGGTCTATTCAGGGAGAAAAGATGAAAAATTTAGTAATTAAAAAAATGGAAAAAGATCTTATGCCAAACTTAAGAGAAAATATTGTTGAAGATTTTTATTTGACACCAGACTATTTTGAGAAAGACTTAAATACAAAATATGGATCGGGCTTCTCAATTCAACCAAAATTTACACAATCTGCTTATTTTAGATTTCATAATAAATCTGAAATATACGATGGACTTTATTTTGTTGGAGCTGGAACACATCCAGGGGCTGGTGTGCCCGGCGTTCTATCCTCAGCTAAAGTATTAGATAAAATTTTATAATGTCTGATAAAAGTTACTTGTCTGTTTATGCTAAGTCATTTAGCTGGGCCGGTTTTTTTTTACCAAGGGAAACACTTAAAAAATGTTCTGTATTATATGATTTTTGTAGAGTTGTAGACAATATTGCAGACGATAATGACGAGATAGAGGTCAAAGAAAAAAAATTTGCTGAATTTGAAAATGAATTTAATCAAAAAAAATTTGATAACCTTATTATAAAGAATATGTGGGGTATCATGGAGGAATTCAACATATCCATAAAAATAGTTCAAGATTTATTGGCTGGTATTAGATCAGATATTAAAGAAAAAGTTGAAATAAATTCAAAAAAAGACTTATTAATTTATTCATATAGAGTAGCTGGGACTGTAGGTTTAATGATGGCAAAAATTTTAAATGTAACAAAAAAAAATTCTCTCAAGTCAGCTATTGATTTAGGAATAGCAATGCAATTAACAAATATATCTAGAGATGTCTTAGAAGACTCAAAAAATAATAGATTTTATATTGAGGAAAATTTTGAAAAGATCTCCTCTACTGTCAATCTTGCGAACCGATATTATCAAGATTCTTTTTATGCAATAAAAAGCATACCAATAAGTTTCCGTTTTTCTATATTGGTTGCTAGAAGAGTGTATAGAAAAATAGGATATAAAATTTTAAAAAAAAAAAACTTAGAGAACTACCTAAGATCAGGGAAAATTTATGTCTCAAACATTGAAAAAGTATTGGAGACTTTTCTGTCAATTTTTGACTTAATCAGTTTATTTTTAATTAATAAAAACGAAGATCAAATTCAACATGATCACATTCTGATAAATGAGGAAATAAATTTAAATGAAAGAATTTGATTATGTAATTATAGGTGGTGGTTGTGCAGGATTATCTCTTGCTTATGAGTTAGAAATTCATGAAAAATTAAAAGATAAAACTTTAGCAATTATTGAACCAAGGAAGGAATATAAACGAGATAAGACTTGGTCTTTTTGGAAAGTAGCACCTCATAATTTTGACGATTGTGTAAAAAAAAATTGGGATAATTTTTCAGTTAACATACCAGGTAAAACAAATTATTTAGAATGTAAAAATTTTCCATATCAAAGTATTGATAGTGGTTTATTTTATGAAAAAATTAAAAACAAACTAAAAAAAAACGAAAATATTTTCTTTTTTAAAAATATAGAAGAGATTAATAAGCAAAATTCTTTGGTTTTTAATAGTGTGCCAAATATCAAAAAAAACCATCTAAATCTTTGGCAACATTTTTGTGGTGTAGAAATAAAAACAGAGAACGATATTTTCGACGAAAAAATTTTTAACCTCATGGATTTTGATTGTGAACAAAGAGAAAGCGTGCATTTTTTTTATACATTACCATACACAAAAAATAGAGCTTTAGTAGAAACAACTTGGTTATCAAAAATGAATGACAATTCACAAAAAGATTATGAGAATCAAATCAACAATTATATTAAAAATAATTTGAAAATTAAAAATTATGAAATTACATATAAAGAAGAGGGAGCAATACCCTTGTTTTATCCATTAAATAAAAATGAAAAAAATAAAATTAATATTGGAACAGCTGGTGGAATGACAAGATTAAGCACTGGATATACTTTTTTAAATATACAAGAACACAGCAAGTATATTAGAGAGAATATTGATAATATTTCAAATGCTAAAAAATTTGAAATAGATAGAAAATACAAATTTTTGGATGAAATTTTTTTACGCGTTCTTAAAAAAAATCCTGAAAAAATGTCTGATGTATTTTTTAAGATGTTTAAGACTTCACCAAAGACTGTTATAAAATTTCTATCAAACAAAAGTAATTTTTTAGAAGATTTAAGTATAATTTTTAAAATGCCAAAATTGATATTTATTAAAGCTTTATTTGACTAATTGATAATGACTATACAGATTAAGAAAATTAACTTTAAACATTCTTTTATTTTTTTTTTATTTTGTAATATTGTTTCTCTACCGTTTATAAAAGCTTACAATCTAAGTATTTCTCCATTAATTTGTTTATTATTAATTTTAATAATTGGTGTATCACATGGTTCTTTGGATCATATAAAGGGAAGGAAGCTTCTAAAAATTTTCCAAATAAATAATATAATTACTTTTTATACATCCTATTTTCTGCTGGCAGTAACAATTATAATTCTTTGGGTACTTTTACCAACAGTAGTGCTTATTGCTTTTTTAATTGTTGCCTCATTTCATTTTGGAAAAGAAGATACTCAATTTCTAATTGATAATAATTCATATTTAAATCAATTTTTATTTTTTCTTAAAGGATCTTTAATAATATTGGCACCACTGTATTTTAATTTTAATGAAACCGTTTCTATATTCAAATTACTATTAATCGAAAATGAGTCGTTTTATCAAAGTTTAAATGTGATCGAAAATAATAATTTTTTGATAATTGGGATTGTGTTAAGTGCATTATCTAGCATTATTTTATTTTTCAAAAAATTTGAGTTAAAGAAATTTACAATTTTTTTTGATTACTTCTCGATAATAATCATTAATATGCATTTCTCTCCTTTAATAGCCTTCACAATTTATTTTTGTTTTTTACATTCTATAAGACATAGTATTTCATTAATCACTGAGCTTGATCAAAAAAGTTTAAGGAATGGAGTTTTAGTTTTTATTAAAAAAGCTACCCCTTTAACTTTCCTAACTGGTATTTTTTGTTTAATAGGTCTTTATTTTTTAAATAATAATTACAATTTAGACAGTGCAATTTTGAAATTAATATTTATAGGTTTGGCGTCTTTAACTTTTCCGCATATATTGCTCGAATATTTGATTGAAAAAAATGAAAAATAAAGAAATAAAAATTTTACTATCTGCGCCAAGAGGATTTTGTGCGGGTGTAGAGAGAGCTATTGAAATTGTTGAAAAGGCCATTAAAAAATACGGAGTGCCAGTTTACGTTCGACATGAAATTGTTCATAATAAATTTGTAGTTGACGATTTAAAAAAGAAAGGAGCTATATTTGTTGAGGAGCTTGAAGAAATTAAAGATAAAACTAGACCTGTAATTTTTTCTGCGCACGGGGTTCCGAAAAAAGTTCCCTATGAAGCTGAAAGTTACAAAATGACATATGTGGATGCTACTTGTCCTTTAGTGTCGAAAGTTCATCGCGAAGCTGAAAATCTTCACAAATCAGGTTATCACTTAATTTTGATTGGACACCAGAACCATCCTGAAGTTGTTGGAACAATGGGACAATTACCAGTAGGTTCGATAGATCTTATTCAAGATGAAGATGAAGCAAAAAAATATGAATTTAAAGAAAAAAAAAAATTAGCTTATGTAACTCAAACAACCTTATCAGTAGATGATACAAGAAGTATAATTGGTATTTTAAAAGATAGATTTCCTGGTATTAGAGAGCCACATAAAGAAGATATATGTTATGCAACGACAAATAGACAGATGGCTGTAAAAAATATTGCAAAAAATTGCGATGTGTTTTTTGTAATTGGAAGTAGAAATTCCTCAAATTCAGTGAGACTTGTTGAGGTTGCAAAAAAATCAGGTTGTAACAATGCTCATCTTATTCACTCACAAAGTGAAATACCTTATGATTTAATTGAAAAATCTAATACTGTAGGGATATCTTCCGGAGCCTCTGCACCAGAAATTCTTGTAGAAAATTTCATAGAGAGTTTAAAAAAAAAATTTACAGTGTCCATAGACGAGGTTGAAATAATCAGAGAAAACGTTGTTTTCAAAGTACCTAAAAAATTAAATTAAATGGCTGTCTATACCAAGATTAATAGGAGTGATTTAAAATCTATAAATAGAGAATTTAATTTTGAAAATTTTCAAAGTTTTAAAGGAATAAAACAAGGTATTGAAAACACTAATTATTTGCTCAGATCAAAAAATAAAAAGTTTATTCTTACAATTTTTGAAAAAAGAGTTGTGAAAAAAGAGATACCTTTTTTTATGAAATTAATGGATCAATTAAGTAATCTAAATATTAGTTGCCCTAAACCTCTTAAAAATAATCGAGGAAATTATCTAATCAAGGTTAAAAACAAAGTATCTTGTGTCGTAACTTTTCTTGACGGAAAAGATAAAAAAAAGCTTAATCTTAAGAATTGTTTTGATATTGGTAAAACAATTGCGCAAATACACCTATCTACAAAAAAGCTAAAACTATACAGAAAAAACTCGATGGGTATTAAAAATCTTAATCCTCTATTAAATAGTATTAAATTTAAGTCTCAAAAATTTAGTAACTTAGAAAAGTTTTTAAAAGATAATTTTAAAGATATAAAAGATAAATGGCCAAAAAAATTACCTCAAGGTATTATTCATGGAGATCTATTTATAGATAATATTTTTTTTAAAGGTAATAAACTATCTGGCATAATTGATTTTTATTTTGCGGCTAATGATTATTTTATGTATGAGATTGCTATTTGCATAAATGCTTTATGTTTTGATAAAAATAAATCAAGATTTAGAATTAATAAAAGAAAGATCAAGAATTTAATCAAAGGTTACGAAAGTGTAAAAAAAATTACTAAAAAAGAAAAGAGATCAATAAATATTCTATGCCGTGGTGCAGCAATGAGATATTTTTTAACCAGACTTTATGACTATACAAATACTCCTAAAACAGCATTAATTAAGATCAAAGATCCTAGAGAGTATTATCAAAAATTAGTAATACATAATAATTTAAAAACCTATAAAGATTACTTAAGTTAATGATTAAGATATACACAGACGGTTCTTGTATAGAAAACCCAGGTAGAGGTGGTTGGGCGGCAATAATATTAGATGATGGAAAAAAAATTGAAATAAAAGGAAATAAAAAAGATACTACGAATAATCAGATGGAATTGTTAGCACCTATACAAGCTCTTAAAAAAATTCCAAAAGGTAGTAAAGTTCAAATTTTTACAGATTCCAAGTACGTGAAATCTGGAATAACAGAATGGGTTCACAATTGGAAAAAAAATGGATGGAAAACAGCAAACAAACAAGATGTAAAAAATAAAGAACTTTGGTTAGAGTTAGATCTTTTAAATAATGAATTTGAAATAAGTTGGAATTGGGTAAAAGCACATTCTACTGATGAGTTAAATAATGAAGTAGATTTACTTGCAAGATCGGCAGCAAACAATTAAAGCATGCGCTTGGAAAGCGCATAACTTATAGTAAATTATTTAATAAATTTTCCGCGGAAGTTAAACCACACTCTTTAGTCTCTTTTTCTTCGTGAATATTAACAACTGTGAAATTTTCAATTACTATTAAATAACGATTTGATCTAATTCCCATTCCTTTTGCATTACGATCAACTTCTGCGCCAATTGCTTTTGTGAATAACAAATAAGGATCAGATAACATTTTTATTTTACCTGTAGTATTATTTATCTCTCCCCAACCGTTCATTACATAAGGATCGTTGACAGATAGACAAAATATTTGTTCTATTCCTTTTGCTTTGATTTTATCTGCATTTGCCACAAAGCCTGGAAGATGAAGTTTAGAGCAAGTTGATGTAAATGCCCCAGGTAAACCAAACAAAATAATTTTACCATTACCAATAATTTCTCTTAATTTATTTTTTTGTGGTTCTCCATCAACAAGTTGAAAAACTTCTGTGTCTGGTAGTTGGTCTTTTATTTTAAGTTTCATATTGAATTCATCACATATTTTTTAACTTTTTCAATATCATTTGATAGAAGTTCAAATTTTTCTTTTCTGTCATTAACGTATTTCAGACTATCTGGTAAATTTTCAGTTTTTGAAATTGCATCTTCTATTGCTTTTGGAAATTTACATGGGTGTGCAGTTGATAATACAACACAATTTTTTTCCAATCTCAATTTTCGCACAGCACCAATACCCACTGCAGTATGCGGATCAACTACCACCTGATGTTCATCATTGATAGTTTTTATCATTTCAACAGTTTCGTTTTCATCAAGCATTTCAGATATAAAATTCTTTTTGATTTTATCTAAGTCATTTTTATCAATTTTATAAGTGTTATTTTTTATTTCAACCATTACATCTTTTGTAACATCCGAGTTACAATCTTTTACGTCGAATAAAAGTCTTTCAAAATTACTTGCTATCTGTATATCCATGCTTGGTGTATTTGTTTCCTCAACTTTCTTTTGACTATAATCACCACCAGATATAGCTCTGTGCAGTATGTCATTTTTATTTGTAGCTACGATTAGTTTATCAATTGGAAGACCTAATTTTTTTGCTAAATAGCCAGCGTAAATATCACCGAAGTTTCCTGTTGGAACAGAAAAGGACAAAGGTTGACCATTTCCAACTTTAAAGTAAGCGTAAAAATAATACACTGATTGAGCAATAATTCTTGCCCAATTAATTGAATTTACACCCGACATATTGATTGCTTTAGAAAATTTTTCGTCATTAAACATTGCTTTTACTAAATTTTGGCAATCGTCAAAATTACCCTCGACCGCAATGTTAAATACATTACTCTCCTCATGTATTGTCATTAGTCTTCTTTGCACTGGCGAAATTTTATTGTTAGGGTGTAGCACAAAAACATTTAAATTATTTTTTCCCTTTAAGGCGTCTATGGCAGCAGCACCTGTATCACCTGAAGTTGCTACTATTATATTAATTTTTTTTTGATCACGGCCTAAATGATATTGATAAAAATTACCTATTAGTTGCATTGCGATATCTTTAAAAGCAAGTGTAGGTCCATGAAACAATTCTAATACTTTTAAATCTCCTAGATCTGATATTTTAACAACGTCGTCGGATCTGAAATTTGAATATGATTTTGAAATCAAAGAGATTAGATCATCTTTAGACATGAAATCTCCTATAAATGGATAAATTATTTCAGCTGCTAAATCATTGTAACTAAGGTTTTTTAGATTATTTAATTCTTCCCTTTTAAAGGGTTTAATTGACTTGGGAACAAATAGTCCCCCATCGTCAGCCAAACCTTTTAGGAAAACGTCTTTAAAAGTAAAGTTTTTATGATTGTTTCTTGTGCTTATGTAATTCATTAATAATTCTTTTTTCTAAAATATAGATATAGCAAAAGAATTGAAATCGCTAATGAAAACCATGTCATTGCGTACTTTTTGTGATTATTAGAAATATTAGCGGTAATTTTTTTTGGTCTAGGAAATTGATAATTTCCATCAAGATAAATTATATATTTAGAAAAATTCTTACCTGTAAATGTAAATATATCTTCCCTATCTAAACTAAACCAATAATTTTTATTTAGATCATTATCAGGTTTAAAAATATTTTTTCTGTCCTGAATTCTCAATGTACCTATTATGTTATTTTGATCAAATACGTTTATTTCTGGAGTATCTTTTTTTTCAAATGGTATCCAACCCCGGTTAATTAAATAATTTTCCTGTCCAATAAAAATTGGATTTATTACCTCAAAACCTGGGGTACCTGACTCATTCAGGTTATATAAATAAATTTGTTTTTCAAAATTTATTAATCCAGACGTTTTAATTTTTAAAAAATTTTCTTTATTCGATTGGGATAGTTCAACTGGAGGTTTTTTGAGTGAATTTTCAATTTCCAAAATAAGATTATTTTTCCAGTTTAAACGGATCATTTGCCAAACACCTAAGGCAATAAAAACTAAAATAAAAAAAATTATAAAAACAGAGAATAAAAACTTATATTTCAATGATACAGATCTAACTTCCCCAGATGTATATTGCTGCAAACAAAAATAGCCATACAACGTCAACAAAATGCCAATACCATGCAGCAGCTTCGAAACCAAAGTGATGATCTTTGTTAAAGTGACCTAACTTTCCTCTCCAAAGACATACTGCTAAGAAAATTGTTCCTACAATAACATGAAAACCATGAAACCCTGTGGCCATATAAAATACCGATCCATATATATGATCTGAAAAGCTAAATGTTGCGTGATGATATTCGTAAGCTTGTAGAGCAGTAAAACATACTCCAAGAATGACAGTTGCAACTAATCCTTGTATAAAACCTTTTCTATCATCTTCTAAAAGTGCGTGGTGAGACCAAGTTACAGTCGTTCCTGACAAGAGTAACACTAAAGTATTTATTAATGGAATATCCCAAGGATCAAAAGTTTTAATATCTTTGGGAGGCCATACATTTCCTACAAATTCATTAGGAAAAAGACTGATGTCGAAGTATGCCCAAAACCAAGCAACAAAAAACATAACCTCAGAGGCTATAAACAATGTCATGCCATAACGATGATGAATTTGTACAACGGGTGTATGATGACCTTGATGCTCTGCCTCTATAACAACATCTCTAAACCACATGTATGCACCGTAAATTAAAAGAGCAAAACCCAAATACATTCCCCACGAAACATCGGAGTGCATATAATAAACGGTACCCAGAGCTAAAACCAAACAGGAAAATGAAACGTAAATTGGCCAAGGGCTTGGGTCAACTAAATGATAATCGTGTTTTTTTTCACCTGACATATATTAATTATGATTGTTTATAGTAATCTGTCGAGAAAAAAGTATACGACATTGTTACATCCTCAAGATTTTTAACAGTTGCATCATTAACCATCTCAGGATCTAAATAAAAAGTCATCACATACGTAGCTTTTTCTCCAGCTTTCAACTCTTGCTTTTCAAAACAAAAACAGCCTAATTTGCTATAGTATTTTCCAAAACTTGATGGTGAAACATTAAAACTCGCTACACCAGCCGTTGGCTCATTACTATAATTTGTTACTTCAAACTCAATTTTATTAACTTGACCAACTTTTACATCCATCACATTAGACTTAGCCTTAAAATCCCAAGGCAAATTGTTAACATTTGTGTCAAATCTCACACTAACAACTTTATCTAAAACAATCTTTGGAGCTTTATTTGCAACCTGAGTAGTTCCCCCAAAACCTGTCACTTTACAGAAAATTTCATACAAGGGCACTGAAGCATATGAAAGACCCAACATTAAAACAAATATTCCAGCAAGAACTAGTGGTGTTAATTTTTTTTTCTCAATCATATAGCCCTGTCAAATACTCCTGTGTTATATAAAGTAAAAAAGAAAAGAAAAATCATAAAAGCAATAATTGCTAATGCAGTAATAATGTTTTTTCTTTTTGTTTTTTTATCGGGTGTTATCATACAATTTTATCTATCAAAAATAGGACGAAAATCAAAAATAAATAAAGTATTGAATATCCAAATATAGTTTTAGCTATTTTGGGATTAAACCTATCTTTTTTGAAATTAAATAGCTGATAACATAAATAATTATAGTAAAAAGTAAGCATTAATGATGGTATTAAAAATGCTAAACCAACAAAATCTATTAAAAATGGGAAAATTATTACAGGCACCATTAACAAAGAGTAAATGAATATATTCAATTTAGTTGACTCAACTCCATTAGTTAATGGAAGCATCGGTAACTTAGCTTTTTTATAATCATCAGATTTATACAAACTCAGAGCCCAAAAGTGTGAAGGAGTCCAAAAAAAAATTATAAGAAAAAAGGTAAGGGGTTCTAACGAAAGCGAACCTGTAGAAATAGTCCATCCTATAACTGGTGGAAATGCACCTGCAGCCCCACCAATAACAATATTTTGAGGCGTTCTTCTCTTAAGCCAGATTGTATAAACAAATACATAGAACAATATTGTTAAAAGTAATATTGCAGCTGAAATCCTATTTGTAAAATAATCTAAGGCTACTACCGAAACAATTGATAATGTAATGCCAAATATTAAAGCTTGATTCTTATTTACCTTTCCAGCCGGAATTGGCCTTAAACAAGTCCTTGTCATTAGAGCATCGAGATCAGACTCGTACCACATATTTAATGCCCCCGCTGCACCGGCACCTAATGAAACTAACAAAATACCAATTACAGCCTCTTTAGTTGAAACAAGACTTGGTGCTGTTAATAGACCCACGGCACAAGTAAAAATAACGAGAGACATTACTCTAGGCTTCATTAGTTTAAATAGCTCCGAGAAATTAAATAAATCCTCTTGGCTTAAACTTCTTTTTTTTAGCCTAATATCGTTCATCAATTTTTTGTACTCTTACTACCCGTGTGATTTTTGTGTAACTTGATCATCCTCAAACTTTGGAAGTTCATCAAAAGTATGAAAGTTTGGTGGTGATGGCACAGTCCACTCTAAAGTTGTAGCTCCCTCTCCCCAAGGATTTTTCGCTGCTGCTTTCTTTTTAGCGAATGCATAAATAAGGTTAATAAAAAAAACAGCTAGTCCAGCTACTGCTACATAAGACCCTATGGATGATATATAATTCCATCCTGCAAATGCATCTGGATAATCTGCATACCTTCTAGGCATACCTGCCAAGCCTAGAAAATGTTGTGGAAAAAATATTAAGTTTACTCCAACAAAAGTTAACCAAAAATGTAATTGTCCTAACCACTCTGAATATTCATAACCACTCATCTTTGAAAACCAATAATAAAATCCTGCAAATATTGCGAAAACAGCACCTAAAGAAAGTACATAATGAAAATGAGCCACCACATAATATGTATCATGCATTGCTGTATCTACTCCTGCATTGGCTAACACTACTCCTGTCACGCCACCAACTGTAAACATAAATATAAATCCTAGTGCCCAAACCATTGGTGTTTTAAAAGATATAGATCCACCCCACATTGTGGCAATCCATGAAAAAATTTTTATTCCAGTTGGAACAGCAATAATCATTGTTGCTGCTAAAAAATAAGCTTTAGTATCGGTACTTAGTCCAACTGTATACATATGGTGCGCCCAAACAACAAATCCAACTATTCCAATAGCTACCATTGCGTAAGCCATACCTAGATATCCAAAGACAGGTTTTCTTGAAAATGTTGAGACGATGTGGCTTATCATTCCGAAACCTGGGAGAATTAAAATATAAACCTCTGGATGACCAAAAAACCAAAATAAGTGTTGGAACAATACTGGATCACCTCCAGTTTGAGCCTCAAAAAAAGCAGTTCCAAAATTTCTATCTGTCAACAACATTGTAATTGCTCCAGCTAAAACTGGTAAAGATAAAAGTAATAAAAATGCAGTAACTAAAATTGACCAAGCAAACAAAGGCATCTTGTGCAATGTCATACCTGGAGTTCTCATGTTTAAAATTGTAGTTATAAAATTAACAGCACCCAGAATTGACGAGGCTCCTGCCAAATGTAAACTCAATATTGCTAGGTCCATTGCTGGACCTGGTTGACCTGCTTTTGATGATAATGGAGGATAAATAGTCCATCCACCACCGACACCTGTTTGTCCCGGAGGGCCATCTACAAAAATTGATAAAATTAACAATGTTAAAGACACGGGTAACAACCAGAAAGAAATGTTATTCATTCTTGGAAATGCCATGTCAGGTGCACCAATCATTATTGGAACAAACCAATTACCAAAACCACCAATCATAGCAGGCATCACCATAAAAAAAATCATGATTAACCCGTGACCAGTCACTAGAACATTGTATAAGTGATAATTTCCACCCAAAATACCATCTCCTGGATGCATCAGTTCCATTCTCATTAAAACTGAAAATGCGGTTCCAATAACTCCTGCAACAATTGCAAAAATTAAATACATTGTTCCTATATCTTTATGATTAGTAGAATAAGCCCAACGCTTCCAACCAGTTGGTGTATGATGATCGTCGTGTGAAGATGTTTGTGTATACATATTTATTTACTCGCTAATTTAAGTTTATCATTTTTAATTTCTTCTTTTGCAAATTTTACTCGTGCCTCTGATAACCACTCTTGATATTCATCTTCACTAACAACTTTTACCGCTATTGGCATGAAAGCGTGTTTAATACCACAAAGTTCAGAGCATTGTCCATAATAAGTGCCAACTTTTTCTGCCTTAAACCAAGTTTCATTAATTCTGCCAGGCACCGCATCTCTTTTTACTCCAAAAGATGGTAAGGCCCATGCGTGAAGAACATCATTAGCAGTGATTAGTACTTTTATTACTTTTCCAACTGGGACAACAACTTCATTATCAACAGCAAGCAATCTTGGTTGATCTGGTTTCAAATCTTTTTCTTCTATCATGTAAGAATCAAATATCAAATTTTCATCTGGGTACTCATAGCCCCAGTACCATTGATATCCAATTGCTTTAATTGTTAAATCCGCTTTTGGAATAGAATCTTGTTTATACAAAATTTTAAAAGATGGTACTGCCATTACAATTAAAATCAAACAAGGTATCAAAGTCCACAAAACCTCAACAGTAACGTTGTGTGTTCTTTTTGAAGGGTTGGGATTTGCTGAGGCTCTAAATCTTACACATGCATAAAGCATTAAAAATAAAACAAAAACACTAATCGCAATGATAATTGGTAATAATAAATTATTGTGAAAAGATACAATATCTCTCATAGACTCTGAAGCTGCTTTTTGGAACCCAAGTTGCCAATCAGTTGGTTGATTTGCAAAAGCTACAGTTGTTATTAAAAAGCCTAAAGATATAAATAAAATTTTTTTCATATTTAATAGCTATATAAAGCTCTTTTTATAAAATTACACTTTAGTTTTCGCGACAATTTATCAATTAAATGCATAATTAACGATTGAAATTGCTGATATCACAGCTGTTTCAGATCTTAAAATATTTTCATTAATTTTAACTGCTTGAACTCCCTTAAAAGTAAGAATCTTCTCTCTTTCT
This sequence comes from uncultured Pelagibacteraceae bacterium, assembly GCA_902570915.1. Taxonomy (GTDB): domain Bacteria; phylum Pseudomonadota; class Alphaproteobacteria; order Pelagibacterales; family Pelagibacteraceae; genus Pelagibacter. Next base: position 96,846 of record CACGAB010000002.1, read on the forward strand.
AACTCAGAAAAATCTCCTTCCGGACCTACGATTATACAAGTTGGTTTATTCGTTAACTTATATTTATCAATTTTTTTATTGGTCGAATTTAAATCTGTAAATATCAAATCTACTGAATTTGAATTTAAAAAACTTTCAAGATTTTGGGTTTGCTCAATTAATGGAATATTAACACGATTTGATTGCTCGCTAGCTTCTATTGCAATCTTTTTTAATTTGTCAACATTTATACTTCTAACAATTGTTCTTTCAAAAATTATAGGTAAAAATTTTGTTACCCCAAGTTCAGTCGCTTTTTGTATCATAAAATTTTGATAATTAGATTTAATTGGGGAGAATGCTAACCACAAATCTTTCATATTTTCTTTCTGTCGTAATTGCTTGATTATTTCAAATTCAACTTGGCCTTTAGAAATTTTCAAAATCTTTGCTTCCCACTCACCTTTATTATTAAACAAAGAAAAAATCTCATTTTCTTTTATTCTCATAACTTTCTGCAAATAATGTGATTGAGATTTATCCAACATGTCAGTCATACCAGTCGTTATGGAATTTGAAAAAAATAATCTAATATTGCCCATATATGATAGGTTAATTTATGAAAAATATTAAAGCAATAATTTTTGATGCTTACGGGACATTGTTTGATGTGAATTCTGCTGCTGAAAAATGTAAAGATAAGATAGGAGACAAATGGGAAAAGTTTTCAAATTACTGGAGAACAACTCAATTAGAATATACCTGGCTTAGAAGTTTGATGGGAAGACATAAAGATTTTTGGAAAATAACCGAGGATAGCTTAGAAAAGTCGATGGAAAATTTTAAGATAAGTCATTCAATGAAAGATGAATTGTTAGATCTTTACAAATCTCTATCTACTTTTGAGGAAGTGCCAGAAACTTTAAAAATTTTGAAAGAAAAAAATTACAAGTTAGCTATCTTATCAAATGGAACACCACAACTATTAAATGAGTTAGTGAGAAGTAACGATCTAGAAAATTTATTTGATGATCTATTTTCTATTGAAGAGGTTAGGATTTATAAACCAGATTCAAAGGTATACGAAATACCAACTAAAAAATATAATATTAAAGTAAATGAAATTGCTTTCTTAAGTGCAAATACCTGGGATGTTTCTGGCGGAGGAAATTACGGGTATAATGCTATTTGGGTAAACAGGAATGAAAATATTTTTGACAAGCTTGATTTTAAACCAAAGCACGTGATTAAAAATTTGAAAGAATTATTAAATATAATCTAATAATATAAATTTCATGATTGTAATTAAGAATATTTATAATAATAATTAAATATATTTATGAACAATTTTAATAAAAAAATTGATAATTATCTAAAAAATTTTGAAGCATTAGCCTCTCTTTCACTTAGATTTATTCTTGGTATAGCTTTCATAATTTATGGATCAAAAAAATTTCCACTACCTCCAGAAGGTCTTGTAGAGTATTATGATTTACATCCAATCTTAGCATCTACTGTGGCATTATCAGAATTATTATCAGGAATAATTATTATAATAGCAGCTTTTATAAAAAATCCTTTGGGGAATATATTAACAAGATTAGCTGGACTGAATATAGTTTTATTAATGTCTAGTATTCTTATAGTGGCACATTCTGATTGGTTTATAACAACAAAATTATTTTCTAGTGTGCAAATATTTCTACTAGTAAGTGGATTATTCTTTTTTATAAAAGGTAATAATAAATGAAAAAATTATGAGTTCAATTGAGATTCAGAAAATTATAAAACCAATTAATTCATCCGATGGTGCAGGAGTGAAACTCAAAAGAAGTATTGGGGTGGAGCCTAATTACTTTGATCCATTCTTAATGTTAGATGAATTTGGCTCTGAAAACAGTGAGGACTATATTGCTGGTTTTCCTCCCCACCCTCATAGAGGTATCGAAACAGTAACATATATGCTTGCCGGTGACTTTGAGCATAAAGATAGCACAGGTGGTGAAGGAAAAATGTCGGCAGGAGATGTTCAATGGATGAAAACAGGAAGCGGAATAATTCACTCGGAAATGCCTGCAATGAAAGAAGGTAAATTACATGGTTTTCAATTATGGATTAATATGCCAGCAAAACTTAAAATGAGTAAGCCTGAGTATATTTATATTGATGCTGATAAAATGAAAATTCATAAAGATAAAGATAAACAAATTAAAGTTATAGCTGGTAAATTTGAAAAAGCAGAAGGTCCTGTAAAAGGCCATAACGTTGAACCTATTTATTTTGATGTTGAACTAAACAAAGGTAAAAAATTTGATTTTAAAATTCCGTCTACTCACAATTCATTCATCTATCTAATAAATGGTGAAATAGAAATTGGTGAAAAAAAACATACTGAAGTAAAAGACAGTACTCTAGTATTGTTATCAAAAGGTGAAAATTTAAAAGTATCTGCAAAAATTAACGCTAAGTTTTTAGTCATTTCAGGAAAACCTATTAATGAAGAAATAGCACGAGGTGGACCATTTGTAATGAATACTAAATCAGAGATCTTACAAGCTGTTCAAGATTATCATAATGGCAATTTTGTAAAATAATAAATGAAATCAATCAAAATAGAGAAATTTGGCGGACCTGAAGTTTTAATATTAAAAGATGCAGAAATTGGTAAACCAGGACCAAAAGAAGTTTTGATTAAAAATTTATCTATCGGCTTAAATTACATAGATGTCTATCATAGAACTGGTCTTTATCCTATTCCATTACCAAGTGGTATAGGTCTCGAGTCTTGTGGAATAATTGAAGAAGTCGGGTCAGACATAAAATTTTTTAAAATTGGTGACAGGGTAACTCATGCGTCAATGCCTATCGGTGCTTATTCAGAGAAGCAAATAATGCCTGAGGAAAAATTAGTTAAAGTTCCAGATGGAGTTTCTGATGAAGTAGCCTCATGCATAACATTAAAAGGAATTACTGCAGAGTATTTGATACATAGAGCATATCCTTTAAAAAAGGGTGATAAAGTTTTATATCACGCTGCAGCAGGAGGTCTTGGTCAAATTTTATGTCAATGGGCAAATTCATTAGGCGCTGAAGTGATAGGAACTGTAGGTTCAAAAAGTAAAGAAGAAATTGCAAAGAAAAATGGCTGCCATCATGTAATAAATTACTCTAAAAAAAATTTTGTTGAAGAGGTAGAAAAAATTGTCGGAAAAAACAGCATCGATGTAGTTTATGATGGTGTTGGTATTAAAACTTTCAAAGGTTCAATCGAAACACTAAAGATTAGAGGTATGATGGTAGCTTTTGGAAATGCGTCAGGGTACGTTGATACAATCGATGTTAAGAAAGACATTAATGCCAAAGGATTATTTTTTACAAGACCTTCAATCGCTCATTACACAGTTAAAAGAGAAGAGCTCGTTGAGTCCGCGAAAAAAGTATTTGATGCTTTACTAGCAAATAAATTCAAAGTTAAAGTTTCAAAAAAGTATTCCCTAAAAGATGCTGCACAAGCTCATAAGGATTTAGAAGCAAGATTATTGACAGGTCCTGCAGTTATAATTCCCTAGTCTACTTTTACATCCATATCAGACATATGAAGTTTTAGAGCATTCGTCGATATATGTATTTCTCTTATAAAAAACAATATTGATATTATCATTGACAGACAGCATGAACCAAAAATAATTCTTGCCAGTAAAAGCTCATCCATATAAAGGGCAAATACAGTCAACATATTAAATAAAAATCCAAAAGCTGCAAACAAGATCGTCCACCTTAAAAGAGTTATTCTATTACTTAAATTGAGAAATTGTTTTTTCCATTCAGGTGGAATATGTTTTTCATAAACATGTTCATCATGTAACTTTCTAATCAGATTACTTAAAGTATGAAACCTATTACTGTATACTCCCATCAATAAAGGAATGGCTGGGAACATTAATGCTGTGACTGTGTAATCTATATTCATACGAATCAATTTGATTATCAATCTTGCCCCTGTTATTTACAAGTAAAATTTATGAACCAATTAAATATTTTTATTGAAATAACAAGACTAAAAAAACCTATTGGTTATATGCTATTATTTTGGCCGTGTGCATGGGGCCTAACTTTAGCTTACGATTTTAAAAATAGTTTAGATAATTATTTTTTTTACTTAAGTTTATTTTTTATGGGGTCTATATTAATGAGGTCTGCAGGATGTATTGTAAATGATATACTTGATAAAGAGTTTGATCAAAAAGTAAAAAGGACAAAGGAAAGGCCTTTAGCTTCAGGAAAAATTTCCTGGAAGCTTGCTTTAATTTATGCATTTATACTGTGTTTAATCGCTCTCATCGTTTTAATAAATTTCAATACACTCACAATTATTTTAGCATTAGGCTCTATGCCTTTAGCTTTTACTTATCCCTTGATGAAAAGATACACATATTGGCCACAACTTTTTTTAGGAGTTACATTTAATTACGGCTTGATTCTTGGTTGGACATCGTCTTCTGAACAAATAAGTTTAGTCCCACTAGTATTCTATTTTGGGGCCATATTTTGGACACTAGGATACGACACAATATATGGGTATCAAGATATTAAGGATGATGAAATAATAGGATTAAAATCAACATCAATTAAATTTAAAAAAAACGCAAAATTATTTTTATTCATATGTTATTTAATATTTATTCTTAGCTATATAATGGGTGGGTATCTTTTAAATTTTAGTCTTATGTATTTTTCACTGTTAATTTTTCCAGTTATTCATTTATTTGGTTATCAAATTAAGTATTTTAAATTAGATAACCCAGAAAAATGTCTTGTAATATTTAAAAGCAATAATTATTTCGGTTTAATTGTTTTATTAATTATCTTGATTGGAAAATTATTTTAATGAATAAAAAAGAAATTTATACGAGGCTTTACAAAGATTACTCAAAAATTTACTTGGATAAGATTATCTTATCTGCTTTTTTTTCTATTGTTGTTGCAGCTAGTACATCTGCAATAGCTTGGTTATTAGATCCAGCTATCAAAAAAATATTTATTGAAAAAGATCAAACACTTATTTTTTTAATACCTTTTATGATTATAATTGCTTTTGCATTAAAAGGGACATCTTTATATTTTGCAAAAGCAACAATGATAAGCGTTGGTGAAGAGGTTAAAAAAAAATTACAATTTGATATGACCAAATCACTCATTAAAGCGGATACTCAAACTATAGATAAAAAACACTCTGGAAATTTTATTTCCAACCTCACTTACGATGTGACACATATAACAAATTTACTAAGCCATGCGCTACTAACACTCTTTAAGGACTCTCTAACATTAATTGGTTTATTGTGTGTTATGTTTACACAAAATTGGAAATTAGCTTTAATATCTATTGTGATGATACCCTTGGCAGGTTTATCTGCAAAGACGTTAGGTAAAAGGATCGGTAAAGTAACTACACAAGCTCAAGAAAAATCTGGTTTTTTAACAACCTATTTAGTTGAATTATTTAAAAATCATAAACTAATTAAGATTTTTCAAAAAGAAAGTTATGAAAATTTAAGAGCAGATCGTCATCTTGAACAATTGAAGGATAAAAATAAAAAAATATTAGTTGTTTTCTTAAGAATGTCGCCAATTATGGAAACTTTAACTGGAATAATGATTGCAGTTTTAATTTTTTATTCTGGCAAGTTAATGATGCAAAATGAATTAGATATAAATAATTTTTTTTCATTTTTGGCTGCTATGATGCTTGCTTATCAGCCAGTTAGATCATTATCGACTTTAAATATGGTTCTAAATCAAGGCTTATCTGCAGCATCTAGAATTTTGCCGATAATAGACAACAAAAATAAAATTAAAGATGAAAAAGAAGCTAAAACTCTGACAGTTAAAGACGCAAAAATAAATTTTAAAGACGTTAAATTTTCATATGATGTTGATAAAGAAAACATAGTGCTCAAAGAAATAGATTTAGAGTTTGCTGGAGGAAAAATGACTTCTTTGGTCGGAAATAGTGGATCTGGAAAATCAACAATTTTAAATTTAATTCCAAGATTCTATGATGCAAATTCAGGTGACATCACTATTGACAATCAATCTATTTACAAAACGAAAATACATTCACTAAGAAATAATATTTCATTAGTAAGTCAAGAAACTACTTTGTTTGATGATACAATAAAAAATAATATTAAATATGCCAATATAGATGCTAATGATGAAGAAATTTTACGGGTCGCCAAACTTTCTTATTGTGATGAATTTATAGAGTTACTGCCACAAAAATATGACACTATAATAGGTGAAAATGGAGTTAGGTTATCAGGTGGGGAAAAACAAAGAATCTCAATAGCCAGAGCGATGATGAAAAAAAGTTCGATCATTCTTTTAGATGAAGCAACATCTTCTCTAGATAGTGATACAGAGTCAAAAATTCAAAATGCATTATCTGTATTGACTAAAGATAAAACTACAATTGTAATAGCTCATAGATTATCAACGATATTAAATTCAAATAATATTTATGTAATTGATACGGGCAGAGTAGTAGCAAGTGGTAAGCACGAGGAGCTATTAGAGAATTCCAAACTTTACAAAAACTTTTACGAAAAACAGATTCAAAAATAGAGATGTTTTTTTTTTATCAATTATTATTATCTACAGTAATCTTAATCTCACCTCTAATAATCTTTATTAGAGTTATTAAAGGTAAAGAAGACATAATAAGATTTAAAGAAAAATTTTGTTTAATTTCTAAAAAAAGACTCGCAGGAAAAGTGATATGGTTTCATGGATCAAGTGTGGGAGAAATAATGAGTGTAATACCTATTCTTAATAAATATGACAAAGAAAATACTTTTAATCAAATTCTTGTAACCTCAAGTACTGTAAGTTCATCAAAAATTATAGAGAAATATAATTTTAAAAAAGTTGTACATCAGTTTTTACCAATAGATCATATATTTTTTTCGAATTTTTTTCTTAATTATTGGAAACCTGATTTTGCTATTTTTTTAGAATCTGAGATTTGGCCAAGTATGTACAGATCAATCAAAAAAAATGATATCCCATTAGTTCTACTAAATGCAAGAATAACAAAGAAGACTTTCAAAAGATGGTTAAAACTAAAAAAATTTTCTTTAAAAGTTTTTAGTCAAATTAGTATTGCTCACCCCCAAAATAAAGAAACAATGGTGTATCTTAAAAAACTTGGTGTAAAAAAAATTGAATATATTGGAAATTTGAAATTTTTTGAGGATAAAAAAACTTCACTTAGCGATATGAATAGTGAAATCCAAAATCAGTTTAAAAAAAAAAAAATTTGTATAGCTGCTAGTACCCATGGAAACGAGGAGATATTTGCAGCTCAAACACATATTTTGCTAAAGAAAAAAATAAAAAACTTAATTACAATTATCATTCCAAGACATGTCCATAGAGTAAAAGAAATAGAAAATGAATTGAAAAAATTAAATTTGAAAACTACATGTCATAGCTCAAAAATTAAGGATCTAAAAAATATTGATATCTATATTGTCGACACTTTTGGAGACTCAAAACAATTTTATAAAATAGCAACTACTGTATTTTTAGGTGGGTCTTTAGTAAATAAAGGTGGGCAAAACCCAATAGAACCCGCACGCTATGGTGCAAAAATACTTCATGGGCCAAATGTTGATAATTTTCGTGAAGTTTATGATTTTCTTAAATCTTTAAAAATCTCAAAAGAAATAAACAATCCGAAACAATTCTCAAAAGAAATAGTTTTTAAAAAAAAAATGGAAAATGTCAGGAAAATTCAAAAATTAGGTAATAATATTTTTAAAAATACCTTAATAAAACTTGGTAAAACAATGAATTATGAAATTTAAAAAACCAAATTTTTGGGACAAAAAAAATGCAAAAATTTTACCTTATCTTTTATTGCCCTTGTGTTTGTTTTTATGGCTTATTAATTTAACAAAAAAATTAGTTATAAAAAAGGAAAAATTTAAAAATATTAAAACTATATGTGTTGGAAATATTTATCTAGGTGGCACAGGAAAAACATCTTTAAGTTTAAAAATACACGAAATTCTTAACAAAAAAAATATTAAAACATGCTTTATAAAAAAAGATTACACGGATCAGAGAGATGAACAAAAATTATTAGAAAATAGTGGTAAATTATTTAAATCCAAAAGGCGAAAACAATCCTTAATTGATGCAATTAATGACGGATATAAAGTAGCAATCTTTGATGATGGCTTGCAAGATTATTCAATAGATTATGATTTAATTTTTGTGTGTTTTAATGATGAAAATTGGATTGGAAATGGATTTACAATACCATCGGGTCCTTTACGAGAACATTTTAACAACATAAGAAAATATAAAAATATATTTATAACTGGAAATATGGAAAATTTAGAAAAAGTGCGGGAAAAAATTTTTAAAATCAATCCAGACGCAAATATTTTTATTTCAAATTATATTCCTCTAAACTTGAGTGACTTTAATGACAGAGATAACTACCTAGTCTTTTCAGGGATCGGGAACCATAAATCTTTTATATCGATGTTAAAAAAAAATAATGTTAACATATTAAAAGATGTTGAATTTCCTGATCATTACAATTATTCAGACGATGATATCAAAAATATAATTTCAGAATCTAATAAGATAAATTGTAAAATAATCACAACTGAAAAAGATTTTTTAAGATTAAGTGAAAAATTTCATGATGAAATCAATTTCATTAAATCTGACATCGAAATTCAAAATGAAAATAGTTTCATAAATATTTTACTTAATTAATATGAGAAAAATTAAATATTTCTTACAATTTATTATTATAATTTTATTTTTTTTTATATTTAAAGTCTTCGGCATTAAATTAGCATCTTTTTTAAGTGGGAAAATTTTTCAAATAATAGGTCCTATATTCAGGCCCAAAGAACTAATTAATTCAAACATTAAAAAAGCTTTTCCAAAAATTGATGAAATAGATTTGAAAAAAATATCTAACTCCATGTGGAATAATTATGGAAGAGTCTTTGCAGAATATATGTTTATTAAAAACTTTAGAAATGGAGAGCTAAACAAGAATATAAATCTGGAGGGTGAAGAAATTCTTCAAGATATTAAAATCAATAAAAAAAAAGTCGTGTTTATCTCTGGGCACTTCAGTAATTTTGAGTTGATGGCAATGCAAATAGAAAAAATTGGCATAAAGGTTGCTGCAATATATAGACCACTTAATAATATTTTTTTAAACCAAATAATGGAAAAAATAAGAAAAAATTATATTTGTAAATATCAAATCAAAAAAGGTATTGGAGGAATAAAAGAATTAGTTAAATTAAATAATGAAGGATTTTCAACTGCACTAATGATTGATCAAAGAGTTTCGGAGGGTATCAAATCGAATTTTTTTAATGAAAAAGCATTTACAACAACTATTCCAGCTCAATTAGTCAAAAAATATAAAATACCAGTTGTTCCAATTTTTATAGAAAGGTTTGACAACGTCAAATTTAAAATTACCGTAGTGAAACCGATAAATTTTGATGAAAATAAATCTGTTGAAGACATAACAGATCATCTTAACACAGTACTTGAAAACTTTATAAAAGAGAAACCAAATTATTGGATTTGGTCTCATAATAGATGGAAATAAATTATATTTTATCTATCTCCTCTTTTTTTTTGCTCGCCTCAACATAGGAATAATATGGTTCTTGTAAATCTACATTCCAATAATTCAAATTTTCTAAACTGATTGATTTACCTGAAACTGCACAAATAACATAATCTCCAGGCTCAATTATTTGAAAATTATTTGGTAAATATTTTATTTTTGCTAATTTTTTTATCATTTTTAGTTTATATACTTATACATGATAGTAGGCGTTATAGGAAGTGGTGGTAGAGAACATGCTATATGTGAACTCTTAAACCGTTCTAAAAAAATAAAAAAATTGTATTGTTTTCCTGGAAATGCTGGAACAGCAAAAATAGCAATCAATGTTGAAATAGATACAAATGATTTTGAAGGTTTTAAAGATTATGTTTTAATGAATAAAATTGAACTGGTAATAGTAGGTCCAGAAAAACCATTAGTGGATGGCTTGGTGGATTATTTGGAAAAATTTAAAATTAAAGTTTTCGGTCCAAATAAATTAGCATCCAAACTTGAAGGTTCCAAAATTTTTACAAAAAGAATTTGTGAAAAATATAATATTCCATCTGCAAAATTTGGGGTATTCAAAAATATTCATGAGGCTAATAATTTCTTAAAAAAATCTAATCATCCCATAGTTATAAAAGCTGATAATTTAGCTTCAGGTAAGGGAGTTTATATATGTGAAAATCTTAATGAATCTTTTAACGCAGTTAAAGAAATATTTGATGGAAAATTTGGCATAGCTAATAATGTGTTGATTGAAGAATTTCTAAAAGGTGAAGAGATGAGTTTTTTTGTTATAAGCGATGGAATTTCGATCAAAAATTTTGATACAGCACAAGATCATAAAAGAGTTTTGGAAGGTGATAAGGGAAAAAATACGGGAGGAATGGGTGCCTATTCACCCTCTAGATTGATTGAAAAACAATTAGAAAAAAAAATATTAAGTAAAATTATAAAACCAACTTTAAAAGCTTTAAAAGATCTTGGGACTGAATATAAAGGTTTTTTATATGCTGGGTTAATGATAATTGATAATGAGCCTTACCTTATCGAATATAATGTGAGAATGGGTGATCCAGAATGTCAAACAATTCTGCCAAAGTTAAAAACTGATATTTGTGAAATATTTTTAGCTTGCTGCAACAAAAAATTAAAAGAAACTGAAATTAAATGGAGTGATAAAAAAAGTTTATGTGTTGTTTTGTGCTCAAAAGGCTATCCAGAACATTATAAAAAAAAAGTTGAAATAGAAAATCTTAGTAAAATTAAATTAAATTATGAAGATTACCTATTTCATGCTGGAACTCTTGAAAAAGAAGGAAAAATTTTTTCTATAGGAGGAAGAGTGTTAAATTTTGTCTCTTTATCAAATGAATTTATTAATGCTAGAGAAAACATAATTAAGTACTTAAATAATTTAAATTGGACTGGTGGTTTTTACCGTAAAGATATTGGTCACAAAGTAATAGATAAATGAGAATTATTTCTGGAAACCTTAAAGGTAGAAAAATATTAACACCTGATGATATCAAAACTAGACCACTTAAAGATTTAACCAAAGAATCTATTTTTAATATACTTAAGCATTCTAATAAGTTTAGTATTAGGATAAAAAATTCTGTAATTTTAGATTTATTTGCTGGTGTTGGATCGTTTGGAATCGAATGCTTGTCCAATGGGGCAAAATATGTCACTTTTGTTGAAAATTATAGTAGCGTTTTGCCTATATTAGAAAAAAATTTAGCCAATTTAAAATTGTATAAAAAGTATGAAATAATTAACCAAAATATTTATGCTGGGCTTTATTTAACAAATAATAGATATGATATCATTTTTTTAGATCCACCCTATAAAGATAGAAATATATCCGCTGTAATTGATAAAATTTATGACATAAAACTGCTTAATAAAAATGGAATCATAATCATTCACAGAAATAGAAAAGACAATGAAAAATATTCTAAAAATTTAAGTATTCTTGAAGAAAAAACATATGGTATTTCAAAAATTTTATTTGGTATCTTAGACTAAAATTTTTTTTGTTTCTTTTTTAATTAGTTCTACAGCTGGTTGGTCGTAGGGATTTACTTTTATTGCATTACCTAACAAAATAGTTTCTAAAATAAAAAAATTAAAGAGTTCTCCTAGAGTTTTTTCATCTCTTTTGAAAATTTCAAAACTCCTAAAAGGTATTCCTCTTTTTTTAAAAACAATTTCCGTAGCTTTTTTTTGAGCATATGTCACATCTAATAATCTTTTATTTCTTAAGAATTTTTTTGAATAAAGAATATTCTCATTGATGATTTTAGATGAATTTTTCGAATGAACAAAAAATGTTGTAAAAAAGTTATTTTTAAATCCATCCAAGTAAAGCTGCATAACACTATGGTTATCTTTTGGCATATTGGATACTATTGGTAACAGACCCTTTTTATTTTTTCCTATACTTTCTGCAACTAATTGTTGATACCAAAAAAATAGACTCTCTGAACTTTTGTCATAATTTATGATGACTGAATTGTGTTTTTTTCTTTTAATGAAATAAATAATTGAACTTACATTTTTAACTAAAGAATTTAAAAATTTTTTATTTTTAATTAAATTATTTAATTGTCTAAATTTTTTAACATTTAACCCCATAAGCTCAGCTGGAAGCATTCCTGTTTCTGATAAAACTGAATATCTTCCACCAATAAAGTTATTGTGGTGTATTACCTCTGACTTTAATTTTAAAGCAAGTCTATATAAATAATTGTTTTTGTTTTCTGTGATAAATAAATTTTTATCTTTTCCTTTAATAATTAAATTTGAATTAATAATAGTTTCAACTGTTTCGCCTGACTTAGAAACAATTAAATTTAAGCATTTTTTATTACTTTTAATTTTGTTGCTAACATCTAGATCATCCACAAAAGAAAAATTCTTTTTTATCTTTTTTCTGAGAAAATCGTAAATCGCCTCACTACCTAAAGAGGATCCACCCATACCAATTACTCTTAAATTTTGAAAATTTTTATATTTTTTAATATTTTTAATTTTAAAACTATCTTTGTAATTAATGCTTAAAGACTGAATAACCTGATTTTTTTTTTTTAATAATTGTCTGAAATAACTTTTAATTTGTTTAGAATTTTTATTGATTGTAAAGTTTCTAAAATCTATACCATTCGTAATCATTAATTTTGTTTAATTTTTTCTATAATTGAATTCTCAAAATTCTTATTTTGAGTTTCAATTTTTTTCTCTGAGTTGTTATTAGAAATTAATTTTTTAATATTATTACTATTTGTTTCAGAGTTAGAGTCCTCTACTGTTGCGGGTAATGGCAATTTGTCAAATTCAGGTGGCATTACTAATGGTGATTTCTTCTCAACTAAAAATTCATCAGTACTTTTTTTTTTTTGAGAAGTTAATCCATCCCTAAAAGCTTGACAACCTTGTAATATAAATAGAGTAAAAATTAAAAATAAAATAAACTTAATTTTTATCATTTTGAAATTTATCCTTGCTTAAAAACATCTCTAAAAAAATCATTAATACAACACCTAAGGTAATAAATATATCTGATACATTAAAAATAAACCAATGAAAATTTTCTACATGAAAATCTATAAAATCTGGCACAGCTGTAAAAAAAATTCGATCATAAAAATTACCTAAAGCACCACCTAATATCATTAAAAGAGAGTATTTTTTCAGCCCTTCGCTGTTATTCAGCATCAAAAGTATTATCAATATCACTACACCTATAAAAAAAGTTAATATATGATAAAAAAATTTATCACTAAAGGATAGTAGACCAAAAGCGATACCTTCATTCCATATTAAACTTATATTTAGAAATTTTGAATTATATAAATCAGAACCATAATTCGTCTCGTAAAAATCGATCACATAAATTTTTGAAAATCTATCAACACAAAAGATGCTAAGGATTATAAAAAAGTTTATCAGAAAATTTTTATTTATGTTATTTGACATTTGGGATGCCTCTCACATGGATCTTTTCTTATCTTCCAACAAACAGAACATTTGTTTCCAGACGCTTTTTTTGTCTCAACTAAAATATCTAACTGATTATCAAAATTAACATTTGCTTTAGAAACTATAAAAAGCTCTGATAAATCCGTACTTCCAACTATATCCTTATATTTTTGATTAAGTTTAATATTAAGATCTGCCTCTAGACTTGAACCAATTTCTTTACTAGCTCTTTGTTCTTCAATGCTTATGTTGCATATATCTCTTATTTTCATTAATTGAGACCATTTCTCTGCCAGTTTATCATTTTTGAATTTTTCTGGAAATTTTAAAAATTTTTCTAAATGAATACTTTTACTTTTCTTTGATATTAGCTGATAAATTTCTTCAGTGGTGAAAGATAAAATAGGAGCGAACCATCTAAGTAAAGATTTCAGCAGAATATTTAAAATAATAACACATGACTTTCTTTTCTCAGAATTAATTGGATCACAATATAAAGTGTCCTTTCTAATATCAAAATAAAATGCTGATAAGTCTACTGTGCAAAAACTTAACAATTCTTTATAAAGATTATGAAAATCGTATTTATGAAAACAAGTTTCAAATTTTTGATTTAGTATATATATCTTATTTAACAGAAACTTTTCTAGTTCTGGCAAGCTTTCGATATCAATTTCATCAAAATTAACATCCTCAAATTTGTCATTTATATTGCCTAGCAAATATCTGAATGTATTTCTTATTTTACGATAAGACTCTGAATGCTGGTCTAATATTGAATAATCTATTCTTAAGTCTTCCGCATAATTTGATGCTGCCACCCAAATCCTTAAAATATCGGCACCATACTTTTTTAAAATTTCCTCTGGAGCGATTACATTGCCAAGAGATTTTGACATTTTAAGACCCTTTCCATCCACAACAAACCCATGTGATAATATAGTTTCGAATGGTGCTCTGCCTCTTGTTCCACACGACTCTAACAAAGAAGAGTGAAACCAACCTCTATGCTGATCCGAACCCTCCAAATACATTGATGCAGGCCACTTAAGATCTTTTCTTTTCTCTAGAACAAAAGAGTGAGTTGATCCACTATCAAACCAAACTTCAACGATGTCGCTGAGCTTCTCAAAATCTTCCACTTTATATTTATTACCTAAAAATTTTTGAGGATCATCTTCAAACCAACAATCTGAACCTTCTTTCTCATAAATTTTCGCAATATTTTCAAATACTTCATCATCTATCAAAATTTCATTAGATTTTTTATTTACGAAAATTGGAAGAGGCACTCCCCAAACTCTCTGCCTTGACACACACCAATCTGGTCTTGTCTCAATCATTGATTTTAATCTTTCTTTGCCTTTACTTGGATAAAAAGTTGTATCATTAATTGCTTTTAAGGCTTTACTTCTTAGTTTATGACTTTCCATAGAAATAAACCATTGTGGTGTTGCTCTATGAACTAAAGGTGCTTTTGACCTCCAAGAATGAGGGTAGGAATGAACTAATTTACCATTCGAAAGAATTTTATTTTGTTCTTTTAATTTTTCAATAACAACTGGATTAGCTTTGAAAATATGTAGACCTTCAAACAAATAAACATTTTTTGTGTATTTTCCATCATCATCGACTGTTTCAATGGCTTTTATTCCGTTATTTAAACAAAGATTAAAATCATCAGGTCCATGACTTGGTGCACAATGAACAATCCCTGTTCCTTGCTCAGTGGTAACGAAACGAGCCTCTAACATAGGAATATCGTAGTCATAACCCAAATTAACAAATGGATGTTTGCAGATAGTGTCTTTTAAATCTTTACCTTTAAATTTTTTTAGACTTTTAAATTCTTTTAACTCACAATTCTTTAAAACTGATTCTAATAATGCTTCTGCAACAATGATCTTTTTATTTTTAAAATTTCCCTCATCATTTATTTGTATTACCAAATAATCTAAGCTTTCGTTGTAAGCTAGAGCCTTATTAGCTGGTATGGTCCAAGGAGTGGTTGTCCATATTACAATATCACAATCATTAAGCTCTTTAATTTTGGATGATTTTACTGGAAAGCAAGCATAAATAGTATCAGATTTATGATCTTGGTATTCAACTTCAGCATCAGCTAAGGCTGTCTTTTCTACTGTTGACCATAAAACTGGTTTAAATCCCCTATAAAGACTTCCCTCTTTTAAAAATTTGCCTAACTCTCTTACAATTTGTGCCTCTGCATCATAACTCATTGTTGAATAATAATTTTCCCAGTCACCAACAACACCCAGTCTTTTAAACTGGTCTTTATGAACCTCTATCCACTTTTCTGCAAATGATCGACATTCTTTTCTGAATTCAACAATTGGAACATCATTTTTATTTTTTTTATTTTTTTTGTATTGCTCTTCAATTTTCCACTCAATAGGTAAACCATGACAATCCCAACCTGGCACATACACAGAGTCTTTACCGTCCATTTGATGGAATTTCACAATGATATCCTTTAATATTTTATTCAAAGCAGTCCCCATATGAATATTTCCATTTGCATATGGAGGACCATCATGAAGAACAAATTTTTCTTCTCCTTTTCTTGAGTTTCTTAATTCTTTGTAAAGGTCAATTTTTTTCCAAAGTTCCAATATTTCTGGCTCTCTTATCGGTAAATTTGCCTTCATTGAAAAAGCTGTTTTAGGTAAATTTATTTGGCTTTTACTCATTTTATTTTTTTTGCAATTAAAAGATCGACATTAATTTGTTTCTTTAATTGTTCTACATTTTTGAATTTTTTTTCTTTTCTTATAAATTTTAAGAATTCAACTCTTAAATACTTATTATATAAATTTCCAGAAAAATTAAATAAATGAACCTCTAATAGTATTTTCTTTCCATTAAATGTGGGTCGATATCCTAAATTTGCTATACCTGTAATATAATTTGATCTATTCATTTTTCTAGCTTTAACACCATAAACACCAGGTTTAGCCAAAACGTAATCATTGATATCAATGTTAGCTGTTGGAAAACCAATCTTTTTTCCTAGCTGTTTGCCTTTTTGAACCTTTCCATCAATGGACCAGTTTCTTTTTAAAAGTTTATTTGCATCCTTAAGCTTCCCATTTTGCAAATATTTTCTTATCAGAGAAGATGAAATGATTTTTTTTTTAACTATTGAAGGTTGAGGTTTAATTATCTTATATTTGCATAACTTCTCATACTTTATCAATTGTTTTACATCTCCCTCTCTTTTGTTTCCAAACTTAAAATTATTACTTACAAAAATAAATTTTGGATTTATTCTTTTTCCTAGAGTTTCTTTTATAAATGAAATTGATTTTGTTTTTGAAAATTTATGATCAAATTTTTTGATTATAACAAAATCAACATTAAGCTTACTTAAATTTTCAATTTTCTGATTTAAATTAGACAATCTAAAATTTTTTAACTGTGAGTTAAAAAACATCTTTGGCATTGGCTCAAAAGTTAAAACACCAATCTTCGATGAATATTTTTTTTTATACTTTTTTGCAAGCTTAAATAATTTTTGATGCCCCAAGTGAAGTCCATCAAAATTACCAATTAAAATAATCGAGTTTTTATGTTTTTTAGAAATATTAAAACTATTATATAATTGCATCTTCACCATTTTAATTCAGATTGAATAAAATTACAGATTGTTTCGTAAGATCTGGCTGTCTCTTCAATTCCTTTATTTTCAATCTCTTTTTTATGTATACCATTTGAAATAATTAAAGAGTCGTAATTCAGAAGATTTGCTCCTTTTATATCTGTATTTAAATTATCACCGACTGAAAGAGTTTTTTTACCTTTGTTATTAATGGATAAATTGTAAACTTCAGGGTAAGGTTTGCCAAAGTATGTGACCTTACCCCCCATTTTTTCAAAAACCATAGCAACTGAACCTGCACAAAGCTCTCTCTTGTTTCCTCTGTCCACAATTAAGTCTGGATTAGTGCAAATCATTTCTTTATCTAAATTTTTCTCAAATAATTTTTTATAATAATTTAAATCTTTATCAAATTTTTCAAACAATCCAGTGCATAAAATATATTCTCCTGCATCAATGTTGCCTGACTTCATTTTAACAAAGTCATTAAACAAATCAAAATCACGTAGTGGCCCAACATGAAAAAAAGTTTTATTAGATAAATTTTTTTTGAGATAATTTAATGATGCCTGCCCGGATGTAAAAACATGCTCTCTAATTTCTTTTGCCATGCCCATTTTTTTTAAAAAGGATTTAACAACATCGTTAGGTCTAGGTGCGTTTGTGAGAAGAATATACTCTTTACCCTTTTTTTTGATTTCTTTTAAAACATTGATTGCATCTTTATGAAGATTTATCCCATTATGAATGACACCCCATAAATCGATATAAAAGAGCTGATAATTATCGACGATTGAGCTGAAACCATCTTTATCTAAATTTTTAGTCATCAAAATAATCTATAACCCAAAAAATCCACAATTTCCTAACTTTTTTAATAAACTAAATTTTTAAGTATATCTTGAAATAGTATTACCAATCTCTATATGAACTCCATATTTATATAGGAGAATATATGAAATTTAGACCGTTACATGACAGAGTTTTAATAGAAGTTTTAGATAGCAGCGAAAAAACTGCTGGGGGAATAATCATACCAGATACTGCACAAGAGAAGCCTCAAGAAGGAAAAGTTGTTGCTGTTGGTGGTGGTGCAAAAACTGAAGATGGAAAAAAAATTCCAATGGATGTTAAAGTTGGAGACAAAGTTTTATTTGGCAAATGGTCGGGAACTGAAGTCAAAATTGATGGTAAAGAATACAGCATAATGAAAGAGTCAGACATTATGGGTATTTCAAGTAAATAATATAAGTTAAAGGAGAAAGTATAATGGCAAAAGTTGTTAAATTTGACGCTGAAGCAAGATCAGCAATGATAAGAGGGGTAAATATCTTGGCTGATACTGTTAAGGTAACGTTAGGTCCTAAAGGCAGAAACGTTGTGATGGACAAATCTTATGGTGCCCCAAGAATTACCAAAGATGGTGTATCGGTTGCAAAAGAAATTGACCTTGAAGATAAGTTCGAAAATATGGGTGCTCAAATGGTTAAGGAAGTTGCTAGCAAGACAAATGATGAAGCTGGTGACGGAACTACAACCGCAACTATTTTAGCTCAAGCGATTGTTAAAGAAGGTGTAAAATATGTTACAGCTGGAATGAACCCAATGGACGTAAAAAGAGGTATTGATGCAGCAGTAGATGTTGTAAAACAAAACTTAGTTTCTTCAGCCAAAAAAGTAAAAGATAGTGATGAAATTGCTCAAGTAGGAACAATCTCTGCAAATGGCGATAAAGAAATTGGAAGTATGATCTCAAAAGCGATGCAAAAAGTTGGTAATGAGGGTGTTATTACAGTTGAAGAAAATAAGGGAATTGAAACAGAACTTGATGTCGTCGAAGGTATGCAGTTTGATAGAGGATACTTATCACCATACTTTATTACGAATAGTGATAAGATGACAACAGAGTTAGATAATCCTTTTATTCTATTACATGAGAAAAAATTAACAAATCTACAGCCAATGGTTCCACTTTTAGAGGCTGTTGTACAAGCTGGTAGACCATTAATGATTATATCTGAAGATGTTGAAGGTGAAGCTTTGGCAACTTTAGTAGTAAACAAATTAAGAGGTGGTTTAAAAGTAGTGGCTGTAAAAGCTCCAGGTTTTGGTGACAGAAGAAAAGCTATGCTTGAAGATATTGCAATCTTAACTGGTGGAAGTGTAATTTCTGAAGATTTGGGAATCAAACTTGAAAACGTTAAATTAGATGATCTTGGATCATGTAAAAAGGTCAAAGTTGATAAAGATAATAGTACTATCGTAAATGGTAGTGGTAAAAAATCTGATATCGAAGCTAGATGTTCTTCAATCAAACAACAAATTGAAGAAACAACTTCTGATTACGACAAAGAAAAACTTCAAGAAAGATTAGCTAAACTAGCTGGTGGTGTTGCTGTAATTAAAGTTGGTGGTGCTACAGAAGTTGAGGTTAAAGAAAGAAAAGATAGAGTTGAAGATGCACTTAATGCAACAAGAGCTGCAGTTGAAGAAGGTATTGTAACAGGTGGTGGATGTGCTTTGTTATATGCTGCTCAAGATCTTGAAAAAGTTAAAGCTAAAGGTGAAGATCAAAAAGCTGGTGTTGATTTAGTTCGAAGAGCTTTAGAGGCTCCAATAAGACAGATTACAAAAAACGCTGGAGTAGATGGTTCAGTTGTAGTTGGTAAATTGTTAGAACAGAATAAAAAAACTCACGGCTATGATGCACAAAATGAAGAATATTGTGACATGTTTGCCAAGGGTATTATTGATCCAGTTAAAGTTGTTAGAACCGCACTTCAAGATGCAGCATCAATTTCTGGATTATTAGTAACAACAGAAGCAATGATAGCTGACAAGCCAGAAGAAAAAGATGCGGCTCCTGCTGGAATGCCTGGTGGAATGGGCGGCATGGGTGGCATGGGAGGAATGGGCGGCATGGGTATGTAACCCAATAACACCTAATCAAAATTCTAAAAGGGCAGTTTTTACTGCCCTTTTTTTTTTGCTTAAAAAAATTTGTAATATAGAATTATTGTTATGTCGAAAAGATATAGTGGAAAATCGTTTAAAGACTCTAGTGTCAAAAAAAAACCTAAATTAAGTTTTAAAGAAAAAAGAAAACTTAAACGCGAAAAGCGAAAAAAATAAAAATTAAAAAAAAATCCTTAATTTATTCAAGCCTAGTGTAGTTTTTTTTAAGTTTTCAAAAGTGTTTAAATATGTATAAGAACCCAGATTTATGAATAATACTATAAGAAACATCACCATAATTGCCCATGTTGATCATGGCAAAACAACTCTGATTGATAACTTAATGAAACAAAGTGGTTCATTTAGAGAAAATGAAGTTGTTGATGAAAGGCTGATGGACTCTGGAGAATTAGAAAAAGAAAGAGGAATTACAATATTAGCTAAACCTGCCTCGATTAATTGGAAAAATTCTAGAATAAATATAATTGATACCCCCGGCCACAGAGATTTTGCTGCTGAAGTTGAAAGAGTACTTAGTATGGCTGATGGAGCATTATTGCTAATAGATTCAGCTGAAGGTGTGATGCCCCAAACAAAGTTTGTTTTAGCAAAAGCATTAAAACAAGGCTTGAAGCCAATTGTGGTTATAAATAAATTAGATAAATCAGATCAAAGAGCTAATGAAGTTTTAGATGAAACATTCGACTTATTTGTAAGTTTAGATGCTAATGAAGACCAACTAGATTTCCCAGTTTTATATGCCAGTGGAAGATCTGGATGGGCTGATCATGAAGTTGATGGTCCAAGAGAGAATCTTAATCCGCTTTTAGATAAAATCGTAGACCATGTTAAACCAGCAGAATTAGACAAATCAAAACCTTTTGCTATGCTTTCTACACTTCTTTATGCTGATAGTTTCTTAGGAAGAAGTTTAGTAGGTCGAATTTCACAAGGAACAGCAAAAGCTAATCAAGCAATTAAGGCAATCAACTTGAAAGGAGAAAAAGTTGATGAAGGTAGATTAACTAAAATTTTTAGATACGAAGGTACCAAAAAAGTTCCAATTGAGGTTGGTGAAGCTGGAGATATTGTAGTTGTTGCAGGTTTAGAAAAAGCTAATGTTGCAGATACTATTTGTGATCTTGAAGTTAACGAACCAATAGAAGCTACTCCTATTGATCCTCCAACTATGTCAATTACAATAACTGTGAATACATCTCCTTTGGCTGGTACGGAAGGCAAAAAACTTACAAGCACGCAAATAAGAAATCGATTAGTTCAAGAGGCACAGAATAATGTGGGAATTACATTTACTGAAAATGAGGGAAATGACTCTTTTGTGGTCAGTGGAAGAGGTGAATTAATGTTGGAAATTTTACTTACTCAAATGAGAAGAGAAGGTTTTGAAATGACTGTGAGCCCTCCAAAAGTTCTCTATAAAAAAGATGAAAATGGAAACAAACTTGAACCAATTGAAGAAATTACTATGGATCTTGATGAAGAGCATTCCTCAAAAATAATTGACTCGATGAATAGAAGAAAAGGTAAATTAATAGAACTAAAAGATACTGGTAAAAATAAAAAAAGACTTATATTTCATGCACCAACAAGAGGTCTAATGGGATATACAAGTAGATTTTTAACACTCACAAAGGGTAATGGTGTTATCAATAGAATTTTCCATGAATATGGTCCATTTGAAGGTGAAATGGAGGGTAGAAGAAATGGTGCTCTTATTTCTATGGAACAAGGTAAGGCGGTTGCTTTTGCAATATTTAACTTACAAGCTAGAGGAGAAATGTTTGTAACTCATAACGATCCTGTTTACCCAGGAATGATTGTGGGCTTGTCACCTAAACCGGGAGATATGATCATTAATGTTATGAAGGGTAAAAAATTAACTAACATGAGAACGCAAGGTACTGATGAAAATGTTGTCTTAACGCCAGTAAGAAAAATGTCGATTGCTGAACAACTAAGTATGTTAAATACAGATGAAGCTTTAGAAATTACTCCAGAGTCTTGTAGATTGAGGAAAGCAATACTTGATCCTCATGAAAGAAAAAGAAGTGAAAAATCAGGCGCTGCTGCCTAATCAAATATTTTATCAACTAAAAATAATCCCAAGGCTATGCACGGGCCAATACCAAAAGCAAATAAAAGAGTCCCAACACCCACAGTTCCACCTAAATACCAACCAATACTTACAACAGAAATTTCTAAAAAGGCTCTAACAGCTGCTACTGGCAAATTAGTCACTTTTTGTAAACCAATCATTAATCCATCTCTTGGTCCTGCACCAAGATTAGAAACTAAATAAATGCCCCCACCTATTCCAACCATCATTACAGAAATTACTGCTAGGATTAATTGATTAAGATAATTAGACGGGGTTGGTACAAACTTAATACAAAGATCAATCATAAAGGCTATTATTAAGGCATTAAATATTGTACCCATTCCTGGTTTTTGGCCCAGAGGTATCCACAAAATTAAAACAGCAATACTTATTAAAAGAGTAATTGTTCCAATACTTAAATTAACATTTAAGGAAATACCTTGAGCTAAAACACTCCACGGAGAAGCGCCTGTAAAGGAAACAATTAGTAAACCTTCACCAAGACCAAATAACGTCAGACCAAAACATAAAAAAAAGAAAGTGGAAAATTTTGGTTTAAAATTATATGGCTTATCAGAACTCCAATTAACTTTTGGTATTTTCTTTATTTTTAGAAACATTTTAATAAGTTATTTCTATTATAGATAAAGTCCACTAATGTAATTGCTAAATGAGAAAATTTATATCCATTCTGTTTATTGTAATTTTTCCAGTTATTTCTATGGCACATATGGGTCACTACAATAAATATAACAAAATTGAAATGGAGATTTTTAGAAATGGTGAACTAATTGGATACAATTATTATTTTTTTGAAAGAAATGGCGAAGAAACTATTATTACAAATCAATTTAAATTTTCTGTCGATCTATTGGGAACTACAATTTTTAAGGTTGAGTCATATGGTGAAGAAAAATACATAAAAGATCAGTTGATATCATATGTTTCTAAAACTCTTCAAAATGAAAAAGAAAAATTTGTAAATTTAAAGCTAAATAAAAATAGTAAAAAATTTGATATCAAAGGCTCCTCATTCAATGGAGAAGCAAACATTGATAATGTTATTGGAAATTGGTGGAATCATAAAATTTTACAAGCAGGATCTCAAATAAGTCCAATATCAGGAAGTATTAAAGAACAGGTTGTAACTTTTGTGAGAAAAGAAAAAATAGACCTTTATGGAAAAATTTATGATGTTGATCATTTTACACTTAAATCTAAAGATATGAATATTCCAAAAGATAAACGATTAGACTTCAACATTTGGTATGACAGAAAAAATTTAAGAATTTTAAAAGTGACTTACTCAAGAATGGGAAATTGGGAATACAGGTTGAAAAGCTTTAAATAATTTATCTTGAAATTTTTTTATATAGGTCCTGTGCACTTATCCATCCCGACTCTAGTCTTGGTCCTACAAACCAATCAGCACAAACGCCTATTTTTTTTTTTGGATCCCAATAACTTTTAATTTTGAAAGGTTTTGAATTTGAAGAATATTTCCAACCATGATTAAGAGAGAAATTAATTTTTGTTTTTTTTATATTTGAAAGTTGAAAGAACTTATCAATCATAATTTTTGAATTCTTTTTCTTATTATTTTTATTTTGATTAATCTTTTTATTTGCCCAATTAAAAGTACTTTGAAGGGTCCATAAATCATATTTTGATTTAAATCTTTTTTTCGAGTTTTCATTACCCGCCCAACCAAGAATTGGATCTTCAAAAAGATAGCTACTATTTGATTTCTTGTTTTTTTTTATAGCAATCATAGTAGTTATATTTGCATCCATTTTTATTGATTTTTTTAAAAAAGAATTATTTATGTATCTTTTAGAGAGTTTTTTTAATTGTGGAAAAGGACAGGTCAAGATAATACTTTTAAAAGATCTCAATTTTCCATCAGAAAACGATAAATGCCAAAGTTTGTTTTTATAATGAATTTTTTTTAATTCACTTTGATAGTTGCACTTCATTTCTTTTAATAAGTACTTGCTAATATCATTGTTTCCATTTTTACCTATAATTTTAAGATGTTTTTTATCTTCTTTTTTTTTGGAGTTAAGAAAAATGTGTTTACCACCCCAAACCTTTAAAATTTTTTTTTTAATTAAATGTTTAGTAAACTTTTTAAATTCTGGAGTTTTTGGTGAAAAGTACTGAGTACCATGATCAAAGCCTATATTACCTCTTATTCTTTTGAAAGACGCACGACCTCCTGGACCTCTCGCTTTATCAAATAGGATTACTGTATTTTTTTTATTAAGAAGATTAGCAATTGTAGCTCCAGAAATACCTGAACCGATTACGCAGAATTCACTCATTTACCAGCAACAACCATTCCCTCAATCATCATGGTTGGTGAATTGGTTGCATATTTGAACTCTAAATCATTTGCCAGGGTGATATGCTGAAACATGTCTTTAAAATTGCCTGCAATGGTAATTTCGTTTATAGGATACTTAAACTCACCGTTTTCAACTAAAAATCCTGTTGCGCCAACAGAATAATCACCGGTTACTATATTGCTCCCGTGACCTATAGTTTCTGTAATATAGAGACTTTTCGATTTTGAATTCAACAAATCTTTAAAACTTATGTTTCCATTTTCAAAATAGAGATTACTTGTCCCTCCGTATCTTCCATTTGACTTGAGATTTAATTTTTTTCCATTGTAAGTATCTATCAAATAATGTTTTAAGATTCCTTGCTCAATTAATTTAAGAGTATCAGTTTTGACTCCCTCTCTATCAAAATTTCTTGAACCTAAGCCTTTAAGTATGTCTGGTTTATCTAAGACATTAATTGAATCAGAAAATATTTTTTGGTTAACTTTATCTTTTAAAAAAGAGGTTCCTCTTGATATAGCTGATGATGAAATTGCGCTTGCAAAAGTACTTAATATTCCCTTAGCTATTCTTTTATCAAAAATTATAGCAATTTTTTCGCTGCCTATTTTTTTAGGGCTTAATTTTCTAATGGTTTGATCAGCAGCTTGTTTGCCTAATTCTCCTGCATCGTCCAAGTCTTTAAAAAAACATTTGCTAGAATAATCATAATCTCTCTCCATGCTTTTTTCATCTTTTGCGACTGTAACGCTCGAAGCTGTAAATGAGGATGTTTTGTAGCCAGCACAAAAACCTTCAGTATTAGCTAAAATAAAATTTGATTTATTTTGAGTAAAACTAGACTCAGTATTAACAATTTTTTTATCACTAGAGGCAGCAAATTCTAATTTTTTCAAATAATCTATTTTTTGATCATTTTCTATATGGGTATCATCATAGAGATTCAAATCTTTAACTTCTTTAGCTAACAAATCTTTATCTGGTAATGAATTGAATTCATCCTCAGGAGTATTTTTTGTTGTCTCAACACATTTTTCAATCAAAATGTTTAGGTTATCATCAAGTAAATTAGAGGAAGATATTGATGATTTTTTTTTTCCAATGTAGGTGGTAATGCTTATTCCAAGATCATCTGACCTATTAGACTCATCTAGTTTTTTATTCCTAAAATTAACAGTTTCAGAAACAGAGTTGTTAACGATCACACTAGACTCGGTTGCGCCTAATTTCTTGGCTAAACCTAGACAATAAGATGCCTTTTTTTCTAAAAATTCTTGATCTTTGACCATTTAAAGTTTTGTGCCGCCAACAGTCATCTTATTAATTAGAATAGATGGTTGAGCAACACCAACGGGAACACCTTGACCAGCTTTTCCACATGTTCCAATTCCCGGATCCATCATCATATCATTACCTACCATAGAAACTTCTTTTAAACTCGAAGGACCATCTCCGATAAGAGTTGCACCTTTTATTGGAGATCCAATTTTGCCATTAACAATCTCATAAGCTTCGGTGCAATTAAATACAAATTTCCCAGAGGTAATGTCAACTTGTCCTCCACCAAAACTTACTGCAAATATACCTTTGTCTACAGCTTTAATCATCTCATCTTGGGTCTGATTACCACTTAACATCATTGTGTTTCTCATTCTTGGGAGGACGATATGTCTATAATTTTCTCTTCTTCCACTACCGGTAGATCTCGTTTTCATCAAACGTGCATTCAGACGATCTTGCATAAAGTTTTTTAAAATTCCATTCTCAATTAAAACTGTTTTTTCTGTTGGTGTCCCCTCATCATCAATAGTAAGACTACCTCTCCTATTGTCGATGGTACCATCATCAACTATCGTAACTCCTTCACTAGCAACTTTTTGGCCCATTAAATTATGAAAAGCAGAAGTTTTCTTTCTATTAAAATCCCCCTCTAAACCATGACCAACAGCCTCATGAATTAATATTGCTGGCCAACCAGGTCCTAGTACAACTTTCATTTCACCAGCTGGTGCAGGTTTACTCTCTAAATTTACTGAAGCTATTCTCAAAGCCTCATCACAAACACTTTTCCAATTTTCATCTTTTAAATAAAAATCGTAGGATTGTCTTCCTCCAACACCATACACACCTGACTCTTTCCTTCCATTTTTCTCAAGCATGACTGATACATTGAATCTTATTAAAGGACGGACATCAGTTAAAGACTCTCCGCCAGATCTAATTATTTCAACTGATTTTTGTTCACCTAAAAAATTGGCTGTGACCTGTTTAATGTTATTATCTTTAGAGCGTAAGTAGTTATTTACTTCATTAAGTATTTTAATCTTTTCATTAAGGGATTTTTGTTCAATAGGATTTATATTATCATAATACTTTTTATTAGATTTAGAAATTTCATGATTATAAGTGCCTTTAACAGATTTTAACGTTGATTTTAAATTTTCCGAAGATTGCTTTAATGAATTTTTTGATATTTCATTAGAGTGAGAATATGCAACTATTTCATCAGAGATAGCTCTAAATCCAAAGCCTAAATCAGAATTATAACTCGAGTTTTTAATTTTATTATCATCTAATAATAATGTCTCTGATTTTGTATTTTCTAGATATAGTTCTCCATCATCACACTTACTAAGTGTATCTGATACAATGTTTTCTGCTTCTGATCTAGATATGTCAGATTTTTCGAAAAAATTATTCATAGAAAGCATTATTTAGAAGTTTTATCTACTATTTTCAATATGAGTATTTTACGCATATACATTATTTAAATAAATAGTAATAAATCTACTTATATGAAAGTTTATTTTAATAATTCATGCAAAATCTGCAAAGCTGAAATTGATTTATATAAAAAAGAGAAGATTCAAGAAATCGATTGGATTGATATTACGGGTAATGAGATAGCTGAAAAAGAGACCTCTAAAAGTAATAAAGAACTTTTGCGAAGGCTACATGTCAAAGAAAATGAAAAAATTTTAAAAGGAGCTGAAGCTTTTCTTGCTGTGTGGAAAAAAATTCCCAAATATAATTTTTTATACAATTTTTTTAAACTACCAATAATTTTTACGTTATTTTCTTTTTTTTATGAAATAATTGCATTCTTCTTATATCTAAAAAATAAAAAACAATTAAAAAACTAACTAAAAAAAAACAGTAAAATTTCACTCAACAAAGACATAGAAGTTATAAACATAACGAGAACTATTGAATACATTAATAAAATAATTTTATTTTTTTTTCTTCTTAACCTTACAAAATCTTTATCATCTAAATCGGAGATATCTCTTTCACCTAAAACAGGGTAATCATAAGTAAATCGCCAAGTACTGTCGCCAAGTCTCGGATCTAATTTGTTGTAATAGATAATCCATGCCAATACATACTTTAAAATTAAAAAAAGTATTATCATAATGATTGATCCAAAAAACATATTAAAGTTCTACCTTTTTATTCTGAAAAAATTAATCGTTATTTTGTGATCTTTTGCTAGCAATTAATTGTGTCAAAGCGTCCACCATTGTGTCTGAGGCTTTAAAAATATCGATATTTTTAAATTCATATGAATGATTTTTTTCAGGATTTGTTTTATCCTCTATTACTATTCCTTCATCGGGTGAATTATTTTTAATATAAATTAATAATAACCAATCTTCATCTTCAGCTTCATCCCATTTTATAAAAATCTCACCGGTTTCAAATCTTCTGTCTATACACCGCAAAATCGACATATCTCTTGTAATGTGTCTTTTGTTCAATTGAAATACGAGACTGCTTGCACTTCTATAAAAACTTTCTAAGGCAAACTCAACTTTTTGTCTCGCTAAAGTATATTCTTTTTCCTTAATTAGTAACGTTTCTCTGTCTTCGTTACCTTGTAATTTGACACCAAGGGCTTCTACTCTCTCCTTGATCTTCTGGTCTCTAATAACTCGGTATTTTTCTTTAAGTTTATCAATCCTTTCTTGTAACCCTTGATAATCCTCTCTCTTCTCTTTGAGCGCTATTTTCTCAAGTTTTTCTAATTCTTTTACTTCTCTTATTCTAAACTTTTCAATTTGACGCTCTAGTTGAAGTTGCTTTAAAAATTGTTTTTGTTTTTCGGCTTGTTCTCTTCTTAAAATTGCTTGTTCTTTTCTTAAAAATAATTTTATATCTTTATTTCTTTGCTTTTCTAACCTTGCTTCCTCCTTTAAGGCCTTCTCTTTTAGTCGAGTTTTTTCAAGCACCTCTTCTTGTTTTGCTTTTTGTAGCTCAATTTTCTCAATTCTCTCTTTTTCAATTTGTTCTATCTTAATTCTTCTTTTTTCCTCTTTTTTAATTACTTTGTAATTTGAAATTGTTTCGGAAATTTTATCAAAAAAACTTTGGATGTATCTTTCAGGGTTTAAATTAATTTTAAAATCAAAGTTTGATTTAATCGATAACTGGAATTTTACAATTTTTGAAATTAAACTTTGATTTTTAGTTTTAGGTATATAGTTTTTATTTTTCTTAAGATTTATATTTTTTTTCTTGTTTTTCTTTTTTTTGTTTTTCCTCTTTTTCCTTGAAATAATTATCTTTTTCCTAACTTTTTTGATATTTTTCAGTTTAGTTTTTTTTCTTTTTACTCTCTTTTTTCTCTTTGATTTTTTGTTTTTTTTTTTCATTTTAAAGGAGGTAAGATTCTATCAATAATTTATTGATAAATATAGTCCCTAGTGACTGGAGTAGATTCATAATTTTTTGTAAGTTGAAATTGATATACAACTTGATCACCCCACTTGAAAGCCATCTCACACCCCGCAAGATAAAACTCCCACATTCGAAAAAATTTCTCATCAAACATTTTAATAATTTTTTCTCTATTTCTTATGCAATTTTCTTTCCAGTGTCTTAAAGTGTGTGAATAATGCAATCTCAAAACTTCGATATCTGTAACAACTAGACCTGCTTGCTCTATGGGTGTTGTTACCTCACTTAAACTTGGTGTATAACCACCTGGAAAAATATACTTGGTTATCCATGGATGAGGATCCCTGGGTGGATTTACTGATCCTATGGTATGTATTAATGAAACACCATTATCATTTAATAAATTTTGAATTTGTCTAAAAAATTTTTTATAAAATTTACGTCCCACGTGTTCAAACATTCCAACACTTACAATTCTATCAAATTTTTCCTTAAGCTCTCTATAGTCAATCAATCTAAACTTAACCTGATTTTCTAAATTTTGTTCAGCTGCTTTTCTTTTGCAGTAATAAAGTTGGTTTTCTGATAACGTAATCCCTGTTACTTCACATTTTGAATTCTTTGCAATATCAATTGCTAACGACCCCCACCCACAACCAATATCTAAAACTTTTTGGTCTGGCTTTAAATTCAATTTTTTTATTATATGTTGAATTTTATTATTTTGTGCTGTTTCAAGACTATCATTTTCATTACGAAAATAACCACATGAATATTGTCTTTTAGGATCTAAAAATAGATCATATAAGTCGTCAGATATGTCATAATGATGGGAAACATTCATTTTAGATTTTTTAATAAAATTAAAATTTGTTAAATATCTATACGAGCCTCTTATTCTATTCATAATATAACTAAATAAATTAACTTCTCCTCTTCCAATATTCTTCAAAGCAAGATCTAAAAAATCTGTGATAGTACCGTTCTCAATAATTATTTCACCATTAGTATAAGCCTCACCAAAATACAGATCTGGATGAAGTAATAATTTATAATGAAGTTTTTTATTTAAGATTCTTAATTTAATAGGATCATTACCTGGTTTTCCTATGATATAGTCTCTATAATTTGCATCAGTAAGAATAAAACCACCATCTTTAAAAACTTTGTTTAGAAATCTAGCAAGTTGCATGTTAGGCCGCCAGTAAAGATTTAATTTTAAAATTTAAATTTTTTAGATTTTCAAATAATTCTTTCTCATTCTCTTTAGTTAAAAGAGTTAGCGGAGGTAATATATTTTTAAATATGTCATTTTTTTTTGCACAATATGAATGCAAGCCAGAAATAAGATTATATTTATCAAAAGCAGACCTAACATTAATCAATTTTTCATTCTCGGTTTGAGTTTTTTTTGAGACGAAGTCATCATAAACTCTCCTAGATAACTCTGCAGTAACATTACATGTAGCTGTGATTATTCCTGAACAACCTATTTCTAAACCTTCAACAAGCTTGGTTTCTGATCCGGGAAGAATTGAAAAATCTTTTAATCTTAAATTTTTATAAATATTGTAAGAACTATCTTTTATACCAATTATTTGTTCAGGAAATTTTTTGACTAGCTCTTGCACACATTCTAAACTAAATTTATAACCACATAACTTTTCAAAATTATAAAGTATAATCCTCGAATTCGGAGCCGCCTCTACAATTTTTGAGTAAAAAGTAATTACTTCTTTATCACTATATTTATAATATGCAGGTGGCATGATTAAGAAATTTTCAAAATCTAAAGATAATGCTATTTTAATATAGTTTATTGTTTCACTTAAAGAATTAAGCCCATTGCCTATTATAAACTTATTTTTGTATTTACTTTTTGATAAATTATTTAAAAGCTTAATTTTTTCTGAGATCGAGATCAATTGTGCTTGTCCAGTGCTACCAAATATTGCAACACCATGACATCCTTTGTCTATAATGTTTTCAGCATGTAGAATTGTTTTTTCTATATTGAGGCTTAAATCTTTATTAAAGATTGACATTCCTGCAGCATATATTCCATTTATTTTAGACATATATTTTTACTTGTAAGTATAATAGAAAAATTACATTTATGAAAACAGGAATTTTTTTAAGCTATAAGGGTTTAGGAGCTAATTTGTTACATCTTAGTTACTGTCATCAGATTGCAAAAAAATTTGGTAAAGTTGAACTGATCACATTATGTCCAAATCTAAATAGAGTTTTGATAGACGACCCCTTAATAAAAAGTGTAAATTATTTAGATAAATTTCATAGAAACTTTTTTGATATAATAAACTTATCAGTCTTTATAAAGAAATTTAATTTTGAAAATATTTTTATTTTTTATCCAAGTATAAGACATTATCTAGCTTGTAAAATTGCTGGTATAAAAAATATTTATCATTATCCTTTATTTAAAAAAAAAAATTTACATCTAGTAAATGCTGCCAAAACTTTTACGGAACAATCTTTAAATATTAAAAATTGCCCAACTGAAACTCAAATTTCTCTTAATAGTGAGAAAATTAAAAAATATAATCTTGGTAAACAAAAGAAAATTGTACTTGGAATAGGCTCTTCTGGTCCGACAACTAGATGGGGATATAATAATTTTGCATCTTTAATAAATAAATTTAACGATATTGGAGATTATCATTTTTACTTAGTTTGTGGAAAAAATGAGGAAGAGGGCGCAATTAAAATTATAAACCAAATAAAAAAAGATAATTGTGAATCTTTAAGCTCTAAAGATGTATCAGAAATCATATATTATATTTATTTAAGTGATATTTTTATTGGAAATGACTCATTCGGCCACCATGTTTCAAGTCAAATGAATAAACCTAGTTTTGTAATTTTACTGGATACACCAAAAGCTTATTCTGATTACAGTAAAAATCAATTTAGAATTATCCCACCTGATGCCGACATAAATAAAATTACTCATGGATCAAGCTTTGATCCAGACTCAATAACAGTTGAAATGATAATAAATAAAGTTAAGAACTTTATATAATTTCCTTTAACAAAATGTCTCTAGCTTCATTAACTAAAGTAGATAATCTTGCAGTTTCTGGTGAAATATCTGGATGAATTTTTTTTTGAATTTTCGTGTAAGCTTTGTTTATATCCTCTTTGGTAACCTTTTTTTTTTGGTCTAAATTCAAAATTTTAAAAGCTTCACTTACAGACATTGTAGCCATATTGTTGTTTTGAGATTGATTGAATGAAAATCTACCTGATCTTCTTAATGTTTGAATCAATCTAAAAAGAGAGATTATTTGGAAGATTGATAAACCCTTTAACTTCAATAAAGCAAGACTAGCGAGTGTGAGTGGCAAAGTTAGCAGAAATCTGCCTCCAATTGCAAACAGAATTGCTAAAAAAATTAATCCGATTATTATTAGCAGTCTTAAACCTTTTGAAAGTTTTTTTGATGAGATATTACTGATGTATCTCAAAAGAAAATAAAAAATGACTAATATTACTACTGTATAAAAAATTATATTCATATAACTGTTTTCATTATGAAAATACCACAACTAAAAAAAAAACCAGAAAGAAAATCTTGTCACAATGTTGCATGGGAAGATAATTATAGTTGGATTCATCAAGAAAATATCCTCGAAGTTTTAAAAGACGGATCAAAATTACTTCCTGAGGTTCGAAAATATCTAGAGGAAGAAAATAATTATACAGATCATATTTTGAAGGATAATAAAGAAATCGAAAAAAAATTATTTCATGAAATTAAAGGTCGAATAAAATTAGATGACGTTTCACTTCCATTCAAAGACATTAGATATGAGTATTGGACCAAAACCACAACCAAGGGAAATTATTCTATAAAACTTAGAAAAAAGATTGGCTCTAATGAGATAGAAGAAATTTGGAATGGAGACAAAGAAAAAGAAAAGTTAAAAACAGAGTATTTCGGCATTGGAGATTTAGAGGTAAGTTATAACGATAAATATTTAGGATACTCATTAGATTTAAAAGGATCAGAATATTATACAATTTATATAAGAAATATTTCGACTGGAAAAGAAATAATAGAAAGAATAGAGGAAACTAGTGGCAGTATAACTTTTAGTTTGGATGACAAATATATATTTTATTCAAAACTTGATGAATTTCACAGACCTAGAAAAATTTATAGGCATAAAATTGGAACATCTATAAAAAATGATGAATTAATTTTTGAGGAAAAAAGTGAAGCATTTACAGTTGGAATAAGTTTAAGTTCAGACGAAAAATATTTCTTTATTACAACCTCAGATCACAATACTTCAGAACAATATTACTTTAAAGTTAATGAACATAAACCTGAGCCAAAATTAATAAAAAAAAGAAAAAGAGGTATAATCTACTCAATTTCATCTTGGAATAATTATTTTTATTGTCATACAAACGAAGATGCTGAAGATTTCAAAATAGAGAGATGTAGTGATTTATCTAAACAAAATTGGGAAGTTTATATAAATGCTAAAGATGAAGTTCTTATAGGCGGCTTAATATTTTTAAATGATTGGATTATAAGAAGTGAAAAGTCAAATGCTCTTGGGAAATTATACTTAAGAGATATAAAAACAAATTTAGAGGAGGAGTTAATATTTTCAGATGAAGAAGTAATTGTCCCTAGTATCTCATTGACACAAAGAGATAAAAATACTGATCTAGTTTATTTGTCATATTCATCTCCAAAGACGCCTGGAAAAACTTATCTTTATAATTTAAAGACGAAAGAAAAAAAATTAGTAAAGGAACAGGAAATTCCATCAGGTCACAACGCTGATGATTATATTGTTGAAAGATTAGAATGCTCTTCTCACGATGGTAGATTGATACCTATTACAATAACTAGACACAAAAAAACTAAAATTGATGGGTCGGCAAATTTACTACTATATGGTTATGGATCCTATGGTAATTCAATGTCTCCTGATTTTTCATCAACTAGACTCTGTTTAATTAACAGAGATATCATTTGGGTTACTGCTCATATAAGGGGCGGAATGGAAAGAGGAATGAAATGGTGGAAAGAAGGTAAACTACTTAATAAAAAAAATACTTTTAAAGATTTCATTTCTGTAGCGAAAAACTTAATTGAAAGAAATTATACATCAAAAGGTAAAATAATAGGCATGGGTGGTTCGGCTGGAGGCTTATTGATGGGCGCAGTTGTAAATGAAGCACCTGAATTATTTCTTGGCATAGTGATGGCAGTACCTTTTGTAGATTCATTAACTACAAACTTAGACCACTCACTTCCATTAACAGTTGGAGAATTTGATGAGTTTGGAAATGCTAAAGATAACAAAGATCATTTCGAATATATTTATTCTTATGCTCCATACAATAATATTAAAAAAATGGATTATCCTCATATTTTAATCACAACAAGCCTTAGCGATAATAGAGTTTTGTTTGACGAACCTGCAAAATTTACAGCAAAACTTAGAGATTATAAAACCGATAACAATTTTCTTTTACTTAAGACAGAAATGAATGCGGGTCATGGTGGAAAATCTGGTCGAGATGGTGCTATAGAAGAAATTGCTTTTGATTATGGATTTATTTTAAAAATTTCAAATAAAATTTAAAAAAATACTTGAAAAAAAAAATATAATTCCCACATAAACCTTGTAAGTCGCCTTATGGGGCTTGCATAAATAAACTTGCTTAAAAAAAAAGGAGGATATATGACAAGTAAGGATCTATCTATATTCAACTCACTAAGACCTTTCTCAATTGGTTTTGACGATATGTTTGACCAATTCGAAAACATGTTGGGTAATGGAAATTTGACTATGCAGTCAAATTATCCACCATACAACATTAGAAAAACTGGGAAAGACAACTATTCAATAGAAGTTGCTCTTGCTGGTTTTAGTAAGAAAGATGTTGAGGTTGAGTTCGAAGATAATTTGTTAACAGTCAGGACAAAACAAGTTAACAAATCTGATGAAAAAAATGAAGATGGTGAAATAATTCACAAAGGTATTTCGCAAAGACAATTTGCAAGATCATTCACTATTGCAGACGATGTAAAAGTGAATAGCGCCGAGTTAAAAGATGGTCTTTTAACAGTAGCTTGTGAGAGAATTTTACCAGATCATAAGAAAAAAAGACTTATCGAAATTAGATAAGCTTGCCCTTACTTGCGAGGATTATTCCTCGCAAGTAAACCTTAAAAACATCCATTAGATACAAAGCCTATTACAATACTGTCTGAATTTATTTCAAATCTTCTTTCGCAAGGGATTAAGTATTTTTTTGTATTGTAAATTACCTCTAAATTACCTTTTGCATTTTTGAAATCTTCATCAGGTTTACCTAATTCCATCTTAAGCTCGCTTAGAGATTTTCCTATAAATTCACTTAATTTTTTGTTTTCTTTTTGAACTATGTTGTCTGTTTTTTCTTTAACAGTTTGACACCCTGTCAGTAAATTAACAAATATGATTGTTATTAAAAAAAATCTTAGTTTATTCATCATTATAAGTTAACAACATAATTATGGCATAAATATAAACTTCTTAGTTGAATTTTGTGAATAAAGCATATTTATAAAGAGTATTTTTAATCAGAATCAAATAATTATCATTCATGAGGAGGATTTATGCTTGATAAATATTTCAATTATAAAAAACACAAAACTAATTTTAAAACAGAAGTAATCGCTGGTACTACAACGTTTTTAACCATGGCTTACATCATGTTTTTAAATCCATTTATTTTGTCGGGAGAGTTTGCCGGACCCGAAAAAGGTTTCTTTGATTTCGGCGCAGTTTATACAGCAACTATTTTAGCGACTGCATTAGCATGCTTTATTATGGCGTTCTATGGAAAAACATGGCCAATAGGATTGGCGCCAGGAATGGGTATCAATGCTTTCGTTGCATTTGGAGTTTGTGCTGGAATGGGTTATACGCCGCAGCAAGCTCTAGGTGCTGTATTAGTAGCAGGTGTATTGTTTTTAGTAATATCATTAACCCCTTTAAGAGCTTGGTTAATAAATTCAATTCCTAGAAGTTTAAAGTTAGGTATAGGTGCTGGAATAGGTTTATTCCTAGCAATCATCGGCCTTCAAATAATGGAAGTGGTTGTCGACAATCCAGTAACCTTGGTGCAATTAGGTAACTTAGGTGATCCTCTTGTATTATTAGGATGTGCAACTTTTATTGCAATCATAGTTTTAGATAAGATGAATATTAAAGGTAATATCATTATTGGGATCTTAGTTTTTAGTATTATTGCTTGGGTGACAGGCCTCGCAAAATTTAACGGTATTGCAAGTTCTCCACCGCCGATGACTTATCTTTTTGAATTTGATCTATCTGCCGCTATGACTGCAGGAATGTCTACGGTAATATTTACATTATTATTTATAGACTTCTTTGACACTGCAGGAACATTAACTTCAGTGGCAAATGTTGCTGGAAAGGTTAGCAAAGATGGAAAAGTTCAAGATATAAATAAAGCAATGCTATCTGACAGTGTAGGTACTGTTGCAGGAGCTATGATGGGAACTACTACAGTTACTAGTTACGTAGAGTCTGGTGCAGGAGTTAAAGCTGGTGGAAAAACTGGAATGACATCACTAGTAATTGGTATACTTTTTTTAGCATGTATATTTTTCGCTCCATTAGCAACTAGTTTACCTAAACAAATAGATGGTGCTGCTTTACTTTTTGTTTCAGTTTTATTTATTAGAAATATAACTGATATTGAATGGAACGATGTTTCAGAGTCTGCCCCGGCTATTCTTGCCATGATAACTATGCCATTAACTTATAGTATAAGCAATGGTATTGCCTTAGCATTTGTGTCGTACGCTTTAATCAAAATATTCACTGGTAAGTTTTCAACTACTTCACCAGCTATATGGTTAATAGCAGTTTTAAGTGTTATAAGTTTTGTAGTTGCCTAAACATTAATAAAATAGGGCTAGTTTTTTACTAGCCCTATTTATTTTGTTTTAATATTTCCTCAATTGATAATTCTTCGTAATGTTCGGTAGGTTGGACAATCCATGGATCTGAATTTAGTCTTATAGGACAAAAATCGGGTTCAAAAGTTGAAGATTTTTTTTTCCATAAACAAGCAGTTTTTACCTCTTTTATAAAATCTTTTGTAGGGCCGTAATTTTTTAGCCATTCTATGCTTTTGTTTAATGTCAATCCAGTGTCAGAGAGATCATCTATTAAAAGCACTTTGTTAAAATCTTCATTACTTGCTAAAGAGCTTATTTCTCTTGCAAACATCAATTGGCCTTGTTGATCCTCCATGCCTTCACCTGAATAACTTTGAATGACAATGTATGCGATAGGTAGTTTCAAAATTCTAGACAAAATATCAATGATTGGAGCTGCTCCTCTCATAATGCCAACTAATACTGTAGGTTTATATTTTTGATGAATTTGTATTGCTAGTTTTTCAACTATTTTAGTATACTCATTAAAGCTGATAATTAATTTCTCTGCCATGAAATTTATTATCATAATTGAAATTATTTAAAAAGGAGAAATCATGAAAGCATATTGGATAAGTTTATACTTAAAAGTAGATAATCAAGAAAATTTAAAAAAATATGCAGAGACTGTTACACCAATAATAAAAAGTTATGGTGGTTTGCCTCTTGTTAGAGGAGGAAAACATACAACTTTTGATGGTGATGATTTTTTAAGAACAGTGGTTTGGGAGTTTCCTAGTTTCGAACAAGCATTAAAATGTCATGAATCAAAGGAATATAAAGCTGGTTGGGAAATAGCAAGAAAAACAACTATTAGACATATGCAAATAGTAGAGGGTTTTAATACTGAATAGGTTCTGGATCAATACTTCTCCATAAATACCATGTTGCTACAGAACAATAAGGTGAAAATTTTTTTTTTAAAAGCATCACAAATTTTTCTGGAGGTAAATACTTTTTTTTATAGTTTTTAGAAATTGCTCTCAAAAGGCCAATATCCTGGACAGGCCAAATATTAGATCTATTATAAGTAAAAAGTAAAATCATTTCTGCCGACCATCTTCCAATTTGTTTTAATTGAGAAAGATAAACTATTGCCTCTTCGTCACTCATATTCTTTATTAATTTTGGATTAAAAGATTTATTTAAAGTCTTTTTTGCTAAATTCTTGATACCAGAGACCTTTTGGCGGCTCAGTCCACAACTTTTTAACTGAGATGTAGTTAATTTAGATACTATATTTGGATTTATTTTATTATTACACTTCTTTTTAAATTTTGAAAAAACAGCGTTTGCAGCAGCAACACTAATTTGTTGACCAATAATACTTTTGCATAAAGAAAAAAATATATTTCTTCTAGAAGTAAGAATTATTTCTGATGGACTTTGATAGCTTTTAATTAGCTTTGCTAATACTTTATCTTTTTTTGATAGGTAATTTTTTGCTTTTTTCCAATATTTTGGAACTTTAGTCATTTATTGTTTTAGAAGTGATTATTTTTTTATTATAAATTTCTCTTCTAAAGATAATCAATGTAGATACAATTACTAGTGTTGCTCCAAAAAGCGTTTTATATGTGGGCACCTCTCCCCATATGAAGTAACCAAAGACTATGGCAAATAATAAAGCTAAATATTTTAACGGGGTAACAAGAGAAACTTCAGAATATTTATATGACTGACCCAGCCATAGATTAGCTACTCCGCCAAAAATACCAACCAAAGATAAAAATATAAAATCTTTCAAACTTGGCATAACCCATCCTTGTGGAATACTTAAAAAACTTAATAAAGTAATTGATAAAGAAAAATAAAAAGAAATTAACCATACAGG
Source organism: uncultured Pelagibacteraceae bacterium (assembly GCA_902570915.1). Taxonomy (GTDB): domain Bacteria; phylum Pseudomonadota; class Alphaproteobacteria; order Pelagibacterales; family Pelagibacteraceae; genus Pelagibacter. The sequence continues at coordinate 136,030 of CACGAB010000002.1, forward strand.
TTCTGTTGTTGATAATTGTCTTAAAGTAATGGCCACATAAGATAAACCAAGACAAAATATTACTGGGAAAACATAATAAATGTTTAATTGGCTTATACCTGGCTCAGTAATAATTAATATCCCTATAAAACCAATTATTACTGCGAGCCATCTGTAAATACCAACTTTTTCACTTAATAAAAATATTGATAAAATTGTTGTAAATATTGGTGCTGCAAATGAAATGCTAACAACGGTTGCTAAAGGTAATTTTCTTAAAGCTATAAAAATTGCAACTAAAGCAACAAGGCCCGACATACAACGTAAAAAATGCAAACCAGCCCTTTTTGTATAATAAAAATTATGAAGTCTCTCTTTGGGTATTATGAAGAAATAAAATAGGATACCAAAAAATCCTCTAAAAAATAAAACTTGTCCTATTGGATAATCAACCGACCACTTAACAATTATGTCCATTAATGAAAATGCACAAACAGACATAAACATGTACAAAAAACCCAATTGATTTTTACTTAGCATACGAATAATTTGTAAATTAATTTAAATCTTTATCAATGGAAATAGCAGTTTTAGCTCTTGGATGTTTTTGGGGACCTGAAATAAAATTCAGTAAAATTGATGGGATAATTAAAACAGAGGTTGGCTATTGCGGAGGCGATAGCAAACAAACTACCTATAAAGAAGTTTGCACAGGAAAAACTAATCATGCAGAGGTTGTTAGGCTCGATTTTGATGAAAAAATGATCTCGTACGAAAAAATTTTAAATATATTTTTTGATATTCATGACCCAACCACATTAAATTCTCAAGGGCCTGATTTTGGGACTCAATATAGAAGTGAAATATTTTATTTAAATGATAATCAAAAAGAAATAGCTGAAAAGGTTTTAAATGAAGTTAATCAAAAATTGTCAGGCAGAGTCGTAACAAAAATATCATTACTTAAAAATTATTGTGTTGCTGAGGAATATCATCAAAGATATTTGGAAAAAAATTAATGTCTTTAGTAGAAACTGAATGGTTGGACAAGAATCTAGATAATGTAAAAATTATTGATTGTTCATGGCATATGCCTTTAACAAAAAGAAATGGTTTTGAGGAATACAAAACCAAGCATATACCCAATTCCATATTTTTTGATTTAGATTCTAATTCAAACAAAGAAACAAATCTTCCCCATATGCTGGTTGATAAACATCATTGGGAAAAAATTGTTTCAGCCATGGGAATTAAAAATAATGATGAAATAGTAATTTATGACAACTCTGATGTAATAAGTTCATGTCGATGTTGGTATAATTTTATTTATTTTGGACATGATCCAAAATTAGTTCATATATTAAATGGTGGTTTAAAAAAATGGATCAAAGAAATAAGAATAACTACCTCTGATTTACCTCAGATAAATACATCCAAATATAAGAGCCTAGAAAAAAAGGAATTAGTTAAGGATATGAAAATGATAAATCAAAATATAATTAAACCCAGTTTTAAAGTTATAGATGCTAGAAGCAGAGAAAGATTTAATGGAAAAGTTACTGAACCTAGAAAAGGATTGAAGAGTGGTAATATTAAAAACTCTTTTTGTATACCATTTATCACTTGTTTAAATGAGGATAAAACCTTTAAAGACGTAGTTGAACTTAAAAAAATTTTTCATTCATGTTTAGGTAGTACTACCAATAAGAATGTAGTTTTTTCTTGTGGATCTGGAGTTACTGCGTGTGTTTTGGCACTAGCTTATTCCCTAATAAATGATAAGTATCTACCTTGCATTTACGATGGTTCTTGGGCTGAATACGGATTAATTTAGAAGTATGAAAAGATCTACAAAAACAATATCAATAATTTTAATATTTTTTCTTGTTATTGCAGCTGTAATTATTTCAAGAACTTTAATAGCCAATCATTTTAAAAAAAAATTTAGTAAGATACCTCCTCCTGGAATAATAGTTACAGAGGTGATAAACAAAGAATTTTCAGAAAGAATTGAAACTTTTGGCACCGCAATTTCCAAAAAATCACAAACTTTCAAAATTAAAAAAGACGACCTCCTAGGTGATTTAGAGCTTAAAGATTTTGTAAAAAAAGGAGATAAATTAATAAGGTTAAAGAGTGGAGATATTATTGCGCCGTTTAGTGGTGTGCTCGGTTACACAGGGCTTACTGAGGATATTTTAGTTTCAAATAACATATTCATTATTACGCTAGATGATAATTCTGAAATTTACTCAGATATAAAGATTCCTGAAAGTTACTCTGCATCAATAAAAAAAGGACTTCCAGTAGAAGTAAAATTATCAAGCTACAAAGGTAAAGTTTTTTCTGGAGAAGTTGATTTTGTTTCAAGTAGAATAAATGCAGATACACGAAGTTTATTATCTAGAATTAAAGTGAATAATTTAAACCAAGAATTAATTTCAGGCTCATTGTTGGAGGTTAGTATAAAATTTAACTTAAGAAATTCATTAAGCGTGCCTGATACCAGCGTGATGATTGAAGGTGATAAATCATATGTTTATAAAATTAATGGTTCAAATATTGCTAATAAAACTGAGGTGAAGACAGGATTAAGAAGTAATAGAAACATTGAGATAATCTCTGGACTTAATGAAGGAGAAACTGTTGTAGCTGAGGGCCTTAAAAAAGTTAGACCCAACGGTAAAATTAAACCTATTACAAAATAAATGTTTATCACTGAATTAAGTATAAAAAGACCTACAGTATCTTGGGTAATGTCCCTAATACTAATTATTTTTGGATTATTTGTATTTTGGAAATTACCAGTTAGAGAACTTCCTGACGGCATTCAACCACCTGTTGTTCAAGTACAAGTAAATTATAACTCAGCATCAGCGTCAATAATAGATCAAGAAGTTACTCAAGTTATTGAGGATGTAATAGGGGGTGCTGAAGGAATAAAGAATATAGATTCTAAATCTGAGAATGGCAGGAGCACAATAAATGTTGAGTTTGATACAAGTATAAATTTGGATAACGCTGCAAATGATATTAGAGAAAGAGTTGCAAGAGTTGTAGATAATTTACCCACAGAGTCAGAGCCCCCACAGATATTAAAAAGAGCTGCAGGTTTTACAACAACAATGTGGTTATCTTTGTCCTCCTCTACTTGGAGTGATCTTGAATTAGGAGATTATGCGAAAAGATATTTGGTAGATCAATTTTCAAGTGTAAAAAATGTTGGAAGAATATTAGTTGGTGGTCTAAGAGAATTAAGTATTAGAGTTTGGATAGATCCGATTAAACTGGCGGCAAATGATCTGACGATAAATGAAGTTGAAGTTGCAATGCGGGGAGAGAATATTAGTCTTCCAGCTGGGACTCTTGAAGCGGATAACATTGATCTAACGCTTAATTTAGACAAATCTTATAATGATATAGATTCTATTAAACAATTACCGATAAAAAAAACCAATAATAAAGTTATTGTATTATCTGATATTGCAAATATTGAATTTGGACCTGTTTCAGAAAAAACTCTATTTAAAGCTCAAACTAAAGATCAAATAAATTTGAAAACTGTCGGGATTGGTATTTATGCAAGAAGTGGTGCATCAACAGTTGAGCTTTCAAAGGATATTAAAAAAAAGATAATTGAAGTAAAAAAATCTTTGCCTGAAGAATTAGATTTAAGAGTCTCATTTAATAGAGCTAATTATGTGGAGGCTGCAATTGAGGAAGTATATAAAACCTTGGTTATAGCTTTTATTTTGGTTGTTTTAATAATCTATTTATTCTTAGGAAATCTTAAGGCTGTAGTTGTACCAGCTATTGCACTTCCAGTAAGCTTAATAGCCTCTTTTTTAGGTCTTTATATTTTTGGTCTATCAATAAATATTTTTGTACTTTTAAGTTTTATATTGGCCATAGGCATAATTACAGATGACTCTGTAATCATGACAGATGCAATATATAGAAGAATAGAAAATGGAGAAACACCGCTTGTTGCAGCCTACAAAGGATCTAAACAAATATCATTTGCAATAATCGCAACAACACTAATTTTGGTTGCCGTGTTCCTTCCGCTAATATTTATTGAGGGAATTTCTGGAACATTATTTAAAGAAACTGCAATTGCATTGTCATTTTCAATAGTAATTTCATCTTTTGTAGCATTAACACTGTCACCAATGCTTGCTAGTAAATTCTTAAATAAAAAAAGCTCAAAGAAAATTTTTATACAAAAATTTGAGAAAGTTTTTTTAAATTTTGCCAAATTTTACAGAGAAACTTTGGATTTTATTGTTCACAAAACTAAATTGGTTGGTATTTTTATAGTCTTCATAATTATTTCTTCTATCTTATTATTTAGTTTTTCAAAAAAGGAATTGTTGCCCATTGAAGATCGTGGTGCTTATTTAATTATAGGAGCCACTGATGAGGGAAGCTCTTTTGAATATACACAAGAACAAGCACAAAAAGTTGAAGCTAGGTTAATACCACTTTTACAATCTAAAGATAGTCCTTACTCAAGATTTATTATGCGCGTACCTGGATTTGGAAATTCAGCAAACTCATTTAATAGTTTCATTATAATTGCTCTTTTAGATGATTGGAAAAAAAGAAAAAAGGGACAAAAGATAATATTAAGAGAGGCAATTGGAAAAATTGTTACTCTCCCCCAAGCCCTGGCTTTTCCCATATCTCCACAATCCATAAGAGTTTCTAATTATAATAAGCCAGTACAAATGGTTATTTATGGTAACAGCTACGAAGAACTCGAAGAAATTCAAACACAAATAATTCGAAAAATTAGATCTAACAAAAACCTCTCAAGAATTGAATCTGATTACAATAGAAATAAACCTGAGGTAAAATTAATAATAAACAAAAATAAAGCTAAAGATCTAGGAGTCTCTACAAAAGCTATTGGAGAAACTCTAGAAACTCTTTATGGTGGCAAGAAAATCACTACCTTTAATAAATTAGGTAGAGAATATCCAATTATTGTTCAACAATATTTGTCTGATAGGAGAAATAAAGAGGGAGTTTCAAAGATATTTGTTCGTTCCGACACTACTGGAAAACTGATCTCACTTGCAAATTTAGTAAGCTTTAAAGAGGAAGGCTCTGCAAAAGAATTATCAAGATATAACAGACAAAGAGCAGTAACAATTTCTGCAAATATTAATGAAGGCTATACGTTAATTGAAGCAATAAGATTTTTTGAAGATGTAATGGAAAATTTAGCCCCAAAAAATCAAATTACTTGGAAAGGAAAATCTGAGGAAATAAAAGAGACAAGTAATGAATTGTTTGTAATATTTGTTTTATCTTTACTGACTGCATATTTGGTAATGGCTGCAACCTTTAATTCTTTTATTCATCCATTTATAATTGTTTTAACTGTTCCATTAGCAATATTTGGTGGATTAGTTTTCATATTATTTTTAAACAGCTCTGTGAATATTTTTTCTCAAATTGCTCTCATCATTCTTATAGGTATCTCTACAAAAAATAGTATTTTAATAGTCGATTATGCTAATCGAATAAGAACTACAGGCAAAAATATTGAGTCAGCAGTTAAAGAGGCATGCTCAGTGAGGTTTAGACCAATCATCATGACATCTTTAAGTACTATGATTGCAATGATGCCACTTGTTATAGGAAACATTGGACCAGGTGCTGGTGAAGGTTCAAGATTGGCTGTGGGATCAACTATTCTAGGTGGAATGATTATTTCAACGTTTTTTACATTATATATTACTCCATCAATGTACTTAGCTTTAGCTAGAAATACAAAGAGAATAGATGAAGTTGATTTAGAATTAAAAAAAGAATTATCTAAAAAATAATATATTTATTTTTATTAAGAGATTTACTGCACTCTGATAATTGTCTCTTATAAAGGCTAGCTTGTTTTTCTACTTTTTTGGCTAGTCCAATTACTTTCTTATTCTTTTTGTAATGTTTGAAATTTCCCCAACCCTCATGGTAAGCAAGATATTGCTTGAAAGCATCTTTTTTTGAAATTTTTAAAATTGTTTCAGATTTATTTGTATACCAACCAATAAAGTCTACACTATCTTTAAATCTTGCTCTTGTAGCTAATTTGTTTCCAGTCTCTTTTTTATATTGCTCCCATGTTCCTTTAACGGCTTGTGAGTAACCGAATGAACTTGATGGTCTTTTATAAGGTATAACTTTAAAAATTTTTTGTCTTGCAGGTTTTGCTAACCAATCAAAATCTGACTCCATTTTTATAATTGCAAGTTGAATATAAATCGGGGTGCCCCATTTTTTTTCAACTTTCTTTGTATGCTTATACCAAAGATATCTCTCGTTAAATATTGAGCAACTATTAGAAGTGTTTGATGGAATTGATGAACAACCTATTAATAAAAAAAAAAATAAAAAAATAAATTTATTTTTTAAATACGTCATATTTATTTATAATTTTCTTAATGAAAATTACAACAATCACTCCAAATATATTTCCAAAAAGGTCTTGCCATTGAAAACTTCTTTCAGGTATTAATAAGTGGGAAACTTCGAGAATTATTGATAATACAAGTAAGTAGATTATTAATATCTTGGTCTCGTTAAATTTAAAAAAGGTAAGAAAACCTACTGTTGACAATAGGATAAAAACATAAAAATGATTCGATGATATTATAAAGTCACGTGTTATTTGAGGTTGCATTTTAATATCACCGTGCAGAAGAAGACCAATCAAACTACCTGGAAAAATATATAAAAAAATTAGACAAAAGTTCAAAAAGTAAAAAATTATTTTATATTTAGAAAAAAATTTTATCATTAATTATATAGTTTTATTTATAAATATATTTTAAAAATACAATATGAGTTTTTTAATTCTTGTAAGACATGGGCAAAGCACTTGGAATCTTGAGAAAAAATTTACAGGATGGGTTGACGTAGATATTACTGAAATAGGCAAATCCGAAGCTAAAAAAGCGGGTCAGCTTATTAAGGAACAAAACCTTAAAATAAATTATTATTATTCATCTATTCAATTAAGAGCAAAGCATACCATAAAAATTATAAAAGAAATTTTAAATGATGAAAAAGAGTTCAAATCTGCCTGGCAACTTAATGAGAGGCACTATGGAGCTCTTACTGGTTTAAATAAGATAGAAATGGCAAAAAAAATTGGTGAAAAAAAAGTGCACGAATTTCGTAGATCTTGGAATATGAAACCAGATGCCTTAAGTAAAAAAAGTCCATACCATCCTAGTAACATAAGTATTTATAAAGATGTTCCAGAGGAGCTTATTCCAAGCACAGAGTCTTTAAAAGATACTTACGATAGAGTCGTTAAATTTTTTGAGGAAGAAATCCAAGAAAAATTGAGAGATACTAATATTTTAATTTCTGCCCATGGCAATTCTATTAGAGCTTTATGCAAAAAACTTTTTAAATTAGATAACAATCTGATTTCAAATTTAGAAATACCTACAGGAAATCCTTTATTAATAAAGTTAGACAACAGTTTGAGTATCACAAAATGTGAGTATCTTGATAAAGAGAGGGCTAAAGATCTTTTAGTTTTTTGAAAGTTTCTAAATTAGTTAAATGATAGAATTTATTTGTGCTTTCATATCCATTAAGTTGATTCTTGTTTCGTAATTCTTTCCATACGTCTAAAATTGAAAAGTTTTTTAAA
>CACGAB010000003.1 GCA_902570915.1 uncultured Pelagibacteraceae bacterium
AGGAAACAGAAATTCTCAACCATGTAAAATATCCAATTATCTTTTTATTTAAACAACTTGGAATACTAATTCCATTTTTCTTTTTAACGTGGCTATTGATAAAAAAAATTGAAATTAGATTCAATTTTAATGATAGGAAGTTTCTTTTTTTATTATCTATAAGTATTTTACCTATTTTTTTGATTTTTATTACTTCAGTTGTTACAGGATCTAAAATTAGAACGATGTGGATGACACCTTTTTATTTACCTCTTGGAATATTTTCTGTCTATTTATTTAGGTCTCAAATTAATCTTAAAAAGATAAATTCGTTTTTAGTTGGTTTTTTATTTTTGTTTTTTTTATCCCCAAGCCTATACGCATATATTTCTATAACAAAAACTGATAAAAGAACTGATTATCCTGGCAAGGAGATAGCAGCTAAAGTTCAATTTACTTGGGAACAAGATTTTGAAAAAGAAATTGAGTTTGTCACAGGAGATGAGTGGAAGGCAGGCAATTTATCTTATCACTTAAAATCACGACCAAGGTGGGAAGGGTTTACTAAAAAAGAAATTTTAAATAAATCAAGTCAATTTATTTGTTTAGATGATATTTGTTTAGGGAGATATTAAAAAACTATGAAAGTAAAAATTATAATCCCTATTTATAACGATTGGCAGTCGGTGTTCAAACTTTTTGAAGAAATCAATAATTTGAAAATTGATAAAAATTTTGAGATATCCATTATTGTTGTTAACGATGCTTCAAATCACGATCGACCAAATGAAGAGGTCAATTTTGATAATATTCAATCTATAAAGATTTTAAACATGAAAAAAAACCAAGGACATGCAAGATGTATAGCGACTGGACTAAAATATATTTTGGATAAAGATGAATTTGACTATGCAATACCAATGGACGGAGATGGTGAAGATAGACCTGAAGAAATAAAAAATTTTTTAGATCAAATTAAAGATACAGATAGTGTTACGGTTGTAGGAGAGAGAGTAAAAAGATCAGAGAGCTTATTATTTAAAATTTGTTATCAGTTACATAAGTTGGTAACTTTAACTTTTACTGGCAAATCAATAAAATTTGGAAACTTTACTTGTTTACCAAAAAAAACAGTCGAAAATATGATTAATGAAAAAGCCACTTGGAATAGTTTTTCTGGCTCTTTATCTAAAATAGAAAAAAATTTCATAAAAGTACCATCGATCAGAGGAACTAGATATTTTGGACCATCTAAAATGAGTTTTTTAAACCTGATAAAACATTCTTTATCTATCATCAGTGTTTTTAAAAAAACTTTTTTAATACGTTCTGCATTATTTATAATTTTGTATATTTTACTTATTAAAAGTAATGCCTCTGTGATAACGGCGTTACCTTTGCTACTCTTACTAATAGCAGTTTATGCTGTATCAAATTTAGCATTGAGAGAAAATATGGATGAATTTAAAAATTCTTTAAGCCAAATAGAGAGCATAGATAATATTAAATGAAAAAAAGAGATCTATATTACGAGCGTATACCAACTAAATTTTTCAGGGAAAATGTCAAATATCTGGGTAATATTTTAGGGAAAGTTATCAAAGAACAAGAAGGTCAAAAGTTTTTTGAATTAGTTGAAAAAGTTAGAAAATTATCAAAAGCTAACAAAATCAATTTTAAAAAAAATCAAACTAATCAAAAAGTTATTAAAGCAATTAAAAAACTGAGCCCAAAAAATTCATTTAAATTAACTAGGGCATTCACGCATTTTATGAATTTTATAAATTTAGCTGATTTAATTGATGCTTCTAGAAAGCTTAATGAATATGAAAATAGTAATAAGAAAATTTCAAACAACAACATATTTATAGAGGAAATATTTGAGGACCTTTTTAGAAATAAAAAAATTTCAGAAACAAAAATATATAATACCGCCAAAAACTTGAAAATTGGAATTGTATTGACTGCACACCCAACCGAAGTAAAGAGAAGAACTCTTATTCAAAAATATCACAGTATAATTGAAATTCTTGAACAAAGAGATCTGCTTAAAAATTTTCAATCAAAATTAGTAGTTTTGGAGAAAAAACTTTTTGATGAGTTAACTATTATTTGGAATACGGATGATTTAAAAAGAATTAAACCATCTCCATTCGATGAAGCGAGATGGGGACTTGCAATAATTGAGGATAGTTTGTGGGACACAATTCCAAAAGTTTATAGAAGATTAAATTCAATTTTTGTGCAGAACATGAATAAAGGTTTGCCGAAAAATTTTAATCCTATTGAATTTGGATCTTGGATGGGAGGAGACCGCGATGGTAACCCAAATGTTACAGCTGATGTCACCAGAAAAGTAATTTTACTATCAAGGTGGGAGGCTGCAAAGTTGTACGAGAAAGCACTTACTAAAATAATAAGATCTTATTCTATGGAAAAATGTTCGAAAAAAATTCTTAAAAGTGTAGGTAAATCTTTTGAGCCCTATAGGGTTTTTTTAAGGCCTCTAAGAGATAAAATGAGGATCACACACAGATCGATAGAACAACACCTTGTTAATAAAAAACCTCTAGATCACAATAATTTATTGAGTTCTCGAGAGGAGATATTAAAGCCTCTAAGAGTTGTAAGAGAATCTTTAGAACAAAATCAAAATGAAAATCTTGCCAGCGGTGAATTATTAGACTTAATGCGAAGGGCAAAGTGTTTTGGTATCAATCTTGCAAGGTTAGATATAAGACAAGAGTCTTCAAGGCATAGTCAGTTAATTAGTGAATATGTTAAAAAGAAATATAAAAAAAATTATTTAAAATTTAGTGAAAGTGAAAAAATTAAATTTTTAAAGAAACAAATACTCTCTAAAAAAAATCAATTAAACAAATTTCAATTTTCAAATAGAGAAAATAAAGAAGTTTGGTCAACTTTTAAAATTTTGGCCAATGAACCTAGTGAATGTCTTGGAGCTTATGTAATATCAATGACTAATTCAGCCTCAGATTTGTTATCTGTAATATTCTTACAAAAAGAGGCCAATATTAAAAACAAGTTAAGAGTAGTGCCATTATTTGAGACTTTAGATGATTTAGTCAATGCCAAAGAAATAATGGAGAAATTGTTTTCTCAATCATGGTACAGAAAAGTTATTAAAAATGAGCAGGAGGTCATGATCGGTTATTCAGATTCAAGTAAAGACGCAGGCAAAATTTGCGCAAGTTGGCACCAGTATAAAGCTCAAGAGGAAATAATTAAATTAAGTAAAAAATATAATATTAACGTAACTTTTTTTCATGGAAGAGGTGGATCTCCTGGACGAGGAGGTGGCCCGATACAATCAACATTAAGATCACAACCTCCAAACTCTGTTAGGGGAAAAATAAGAATTACCGACCAAGGTGAAGTAATTCAGCAAAAGTATGGTTATGAGCCATTAGCAAAATATAATTTATGTAGTTACATAGGTGCAGTGACTGAAGCTACCTTAAAACCATCGCCTGTTCCAAAAGCTAGTTGGAGATCATTAATTGAAAAAATGTCAGAGATATCAAAAAATTCTTATAGAAAAAATATTAATCAAAGTTCTGATTTTATAAAATACTTTGAAACTGTTACGCCTCACAAAGCTCTTGGTAAACTTTCAATAGGTTCAAGGCCCTCAAAAAGAAAAAATATTGACACTATAAAAAGTTTAAGAGCAATCCCTTGGGTGTTTGCTTGGACACAAATTAGACTTATGCTGCCTGCATGGCTTGGAAGTGCAGAAGCTTTAAGATATTCATACATAAAACAATTCAGAAAAACTTTATTTGATATGGAGAGAAATTGGCCATTTTTTAATTCAATGCTTGATATATTAGACATGGTGATTACTAAAGCAGATCCTGAGATATCAAAAATTTACGAAGAGCATTTAGCAGATGAAAGTCTAAAGAGAGTTGGAAAAAAACTTAGATTTCAATTTGATGTTATTAAAAAACTAAATAAAAAAATTACGCCTAAAGAAATAATTGCTGCAAGAAAACAATTTAGAACATCAATAGGTGTAAGAAATATTTATTCTGAAGTTTTGAATATAGTTCAGCCTATCGCAATAAAAAAAATTAAGACAATTAAAAATAAAAAAGATAAAGAATATTTAAATGATACTTTGTTGACTTCAATAGCAGGAATCGCTGCAGCAATGAAAAATACTGGATAATGTGTAGGATAATTTCTGCAACATTAGTTTATTTATTATTTTGTACACCATCTTTTTCAAATTTTAAAGAAATTAAGAAAAAAGCAAAAATAAATAATCCAGAAATTATTTTTCCAGTTTCAAAAAATCCAAATAGATGTATGACGAAAATGTATTCTAATCCCATGACTAATCCAGTTACACCTATTCCAGAGGTTAAAGCTCCCAAAGGTTATGGATTAGATAATAGGTTTAATAGAGCATTACAAAGGTTTGAAAATTTTAAACGTCCATGTGGTGGGGGTAGTGTTGAAGCGTGTGAAAATGTAAAAAAGATTATTTTGGAATGGGCTAAAGCAGATGCAGCAAAAAGAACAGGTCCATCAGATCATGAGGGTAGACATTGGAATGATACTCTAACTGTAAATTTATGGGTGGCTTCACCAATGATGGCTGGTTATTCTTTTGCAAAACAAGTGATAGATATCCCAACTAATGAGGATAAGATAATTAAAGATTGGTTTAAAAAGATAGTAAAGAAAAATAAACATCTTATGTATGACATGACCTACAAAGATGGTACTCAAGCAAGAGGGGTTCCTAAAAGAGCTCATAACCATGCATTGTCATCTGCAATAAGTCATATGCAGTTGGGTGTCCTCCTAAATGATAATAAGCTTTTTAAAAAAGCTTTTAAAAATTATGAAGCTACCATTCGGTATCAAAGAAAAGATGGTAGTTTGCCTATTGAAACAAGAAGAGGTGGTAGAGCAATGTTTTACCAAGCAAGAGCAATGAATGCTTTAACAGTCATTGCAATTATTGCGGAAAACCAGGGCTACAATATTTGGGACTTTGAATACAAGGGCAAAAACTTTCATAATATTGTTAAGTTTTTTATCGATTTTACTGAAAATAACGAGATAGTTTTTAAATACGCCAAAGAAATGAAAGCACCTGGACCTGCAAAAAATTATAAAATGCAAGATCTTGATGGAAGACAAGGGAGTAATTGGGGCTGGCTTTATGCTTATGCAACTCGATTTCCAGATCATGAAAATATCAAAAGACTTCAGCAATGGTCGTCAGATAGCAGTAATCTTAACAGTTACCAGGCTAAAATAGTTTTGAATTTTGAAAATATTTCAAAAAGAAAATTTGGCACTTCATCATGGACAGTTGTTGAACCAAATTGCCATTTTATTAAATAGCTTTGATTGTTGGCAAACAATAAAAATCAGCGGTATCTATTTTAGAAGAATATTGTCTTCTCATATTCCATTTTTTGTGAACTCCAGCACTTGCAAGACTTAGAGTTGATCTACCATATCTATAATTAGTATTATCAATAGATTGCATTAAAGTTTTTATTTTTTCATCCTTTTCCGAAGAGAATAAATTTTTCCTACCATCATCATCTCGTAACCCTGTAAGCATAACACCTGCTTTTTGATAACGACAGCCGTTCCTAAATATACTCTCAAGTATTGCAATTGCAGTTTTAACAGTCTCAAGACTATTGTTTGTTGCAATTGGAAAGTCGATAGTTTTCGAATTTGAATAATAACCATAATCTCTTTGAAATGGACTGGTTCTGACAAATACTGTGATAGCCTTTGCAACTAAAGACTCTGATCTAATTTTCTCAGAAGCATTCAAGCAATAATTAGCAACTGCTTCCTTTAATTCTTGAAAACTTTCTATTCTTTTACCAAATGATCTTGAAACGACACAACTTTTTCTTTTTGTTTGTGTAGTCTCTAAGTCAATACAAGGAACTCCTCTAAGTTCCATTGCAGTTCTTGAGCTTAAAACATTAGAACATTTTTTAATCCAAGTGTTAGACTTATTTTTAAGTTGTTTGGCATTATAGATGCCGTTCTTTTGATAAAATTTTGTAAGTTGTCTACCAACACCCCATACATCATTAATTTCAACTTTTTCTAAGATTGGATCCAAATTTTCTATACCAATCAAACTCGTTACTCCTGATTGTTTTTTCTTTGCGATATGATTTGCAACTTTACTCAATGTTTTGGTTTTAGCGATACCGATACTTGTTGGAATACCTGTCCACTGTAGAACTGTTTCTCTAATTTCTCTTCCAACTTTTTCAACCTCAGAATCTGGAAAATTGGATAAATCTATGAATGCCTCGTCGATTGAATATACCTCTATTTCAGTATTAAATCTTTTAAGAGTTCTCATTACTCTTCTAGATAAATCTCCATATAAAGAGTAATTCGATGAAAAAACTTCAACTTTATTTTTAACAATAATATTTTTTGCTTTAAAATAAGGTTCACCCATCTTGATCCCCAACGCTTTTGCTTCATTGGATCTAGAAATGATACAACCATCGTTATTAGATAAAACAACCACAGGTTTTTTTCTTATTTTTGGATTAAATAATCTTTCACATGAAACATAGAAAGAATTACAATCAACTAAGCCTATTTTTTTAGTACGTTGAATGGATGACATACGTCACAACCCCCCAAATAAAAACATCTTCTTCTTCATTAATTAAAATTCTATTAGAAAAATCTTTAGACCCAGACGATAGAAATTTTTTATCTCTTTCTTGAACTAAAGTTTTAACCACAAGCTCATCATGAACATTTGCAATAACGGTTGAAAAGTTTTTTGGTTTTAAACTTTTATCGACAACTAATAGATCTCCATCATTAATCCCAACATCCACCATGGATTTTCCCTGTACTCTGATAATAAAAGTAGCTGGAACGTTTTTGATTAGATGCATGTTTAGATCGATATCTTCTTCGATATAATCAGTGGCAGGTGATGGGAAACCAGCACCAGCTTTATGCAGATAATAGGGAATAGTTAGTTTCATGTTCTTGTTTTGTTCTAATTTATAGCCCATTTATACAATGCACGCAAGAGGTTGTATTTTGAGTCCGTAATTGAATCAAAAGTGAATCAAAACGTGAACATCAAAACTATATTTTGTATGCTTGTGGATAACTTCAACCAAGGATAGTTTAAAAATAGCAAATGAAAAAACTTTTCGTCACATTATTTTTGAGCTTACTTTTAATCGGTAATTCTTTTAGTGATGAAAATAGGTATAAAGATTATAAACCAAAATTATCAGCTGCCTCAACAGATCAAAAATTTGCAATTTTAAAAGAAATTAGTTTTGCTCTTGAATTCGAGGACGATGTTATTTCATCATGTGTTGGTTATATTAAAATGTGGAAAGAAACTAAAGGAGAAATGTGTGAAAAAGCATTTCAAAGGTTTCAAGGAATTATAAACTTAATGGATCTTCTGGCTAGCAATGAGTATAAGAGTAGTATTATGGAAACTTCAAAAAAAATTGATAAATTTAAGTTTGATAATCTGATTAAGGAAACTGAAAGAAACAGTTCTTCCCTAAGCGATAATATTGCAAAACTTACCTTTTTAATGAAAAATTTATAAATGAAAAAACTAATTTGTCATTGTGGGGCAGTTGAAGCAGAAATAAATTTAGATGGAGATTTAGCTAAAGTAATAAAATGTAATTGTTCTATTTGTAAAAGAAAAGGAGCAATTATGTCGATGGTAAAAAATGAAGATTTTAAAATTGTAAAAGGTGAAGATAAATTAAAACTCTATCAGTTCCATTCTAAAGTTGCTAAACATTATTTTTGTTCTGATTGTGGAATTTATACTCATCATAATCCAAGAATTAATCCAGCTATGACAGGATTTAATGTTGGGTGTGTTGATGAAATAAACACTTTTGAAATGAAGGATGTTCCGGTAAACGACGGCCAAAATCATCCTTTAGATAAAAAATAATTCTCATGCAACAATTCAGCTTATGCTTTGGTAAGGTAAAAAAAGATTGTTTGAAGTTTATTAAATCTCAAGAGACGAAAGCTGATAAATTCAAGAATAAAGAAAGAATGATTAAATTGTTCCTAATTCCATTATGTTTTTGGATAAGTAAAAAGGCTGATAAGAAAAAACCTTATTTTGTGGGTTTAGCAGGGGGTCAAGGAACAGGCAAAACTACAATTAGTTCTCTAATTAGAATTATTTTAACTAAATATTTTAAATTAAATGTTTTTAGAATTTCAATAGATGACTTCTATAAAACAAGAAAAGAACGTAAAAATTTATCAAAAAGAGTTCATCCCATGCTTATAACAAGGGGAGTACCTGGAACGCATGATATTGATATGATGTTAAATTTCTTTAAAAAAGCAAAAAGTAATAAATTTAAAAGACTAAAATTACCAACTTTTAATAAAGCCATAGATGATAGATTTAATAAAAAATACTGGTACAATTTAAAAGACAGACCAGATGTAATTATATTTGAGGGATGGTGTGTGGGAGCGAAATCTGAAAAAAATAGCTCATTAAAAAAAACAATTAATTCAATGGAGAAGGCCAAAGATCAAAAACAGATCTGGAGAAAATATGTTAACGACCAATTGAAATCAAAATATAAAAAATTATATTCTCAATTGAATTGTTTAATTTATTTAAAAGCAAAAAATTTCAGTTTGCTCCAAAAATGGAGATTAAAACAAGAGAGAAAACTTTGGGTAAAAAGTAAAGTAAAATCAAATTTAAAGATCATGAGTAGAGGGGATGTAATTAATTTTATGCAAACGTATCAAAGAATTACGCAAAATATGTTTAAGAATATGCCTAAATATGCATCAATTATATTCAATTTAAATAGTAACCATCAGATCAAATCTGCATTATATAGAAACAAATGAAAAAATTTTTAATTATCATTCTTAGCAATCTATTCATAATTTCTAATTTAAGTGCTGAAACATTCACTGAAGCTCTAAAAAAAGCTTATAAAAATAATTCTGAATTAAATGCTGAAAGAGAAAATATCAGTATTTCGGAACAAGAGCTTAAAATCTCAATGAGTTCCTATTTTCCAACAATTACTCTAGAGGGATCAAAGAGCCAAGATGAGACTGACAAATTAACAAATAGAAATGGGTCAAATGCCACAATTACTGATGTAGATACAGAAACTAAATCTATTTCAGTTACTCAAACATTATTTGATTTTGGTAGAGGCGCTGATTTGTCAAAAAGTAAAATTGGTATCAATTTAGCCAAAGCAAAACTTTTAAAAAAAGAGCAAGATATTTTATATAAAACTGTAGCAGCGTATACTGGATTAATTTCAGCGAATGAAAAATTAGAGATTAATAGAGCTAACGTTGAGCTTCTAAGTAGACAAGTTGAAACTGATAGAATTAGACTTGAAAGAGGTCAAATTAGTTTATCAGATGTCTCACAATCAGAGTCATCATTAGCTGGTGCAGAAGCAAGTTTCATTCAAGCACAAAGTGACCTTTTAACTAGCAAGTTGAATTATGAAAATATCATTGGACCTTTAGGCAATGCTCAGTCATTAGATAAAAGTTCAATAATGAGTTACCAAATACCAGGCAGTTTAAATTCAGCTATTGAACAATCTAAAAAAAGTAATCCAGATTTAATTATTGCTGAAATGGAATATGAACAATCGAAAAAAGATACATCGATTGCAAGATCAGAATTAGTGCCAACTGCAAAATTATCTTTAGAAAAGTCGTATTCAGACGACTTAAGTGCTACTTACGATGAGAGAGATAAAGAAACTTTAAAAGCAACTGTTACTTGGCCATTTTATTCAGGTGGAAAAAATCTGGCATCGTTAAATAAAAATAAGAATATAGAAAATAGATCACGTTTAACTTTAGACAGTGAGTTTAAACAAAATCAAACTAATGTAGCAAGTGCCTGGTCAAATTTTCAATCAAATAAAAGTTTGCTTAACTCTGTTCAATTGCAAGTGAGGGCAGCGGAAATTGCAAATGAAGGTATTACAGCAGAATATAATAGCGGTTCTTCAGGCAGAACTACTCTTGAAGTTATTCAATCTAATTCTCTTTTATTGAATGCTCAAATTTCTTTAGCCGATTCTGAGAGAAACTTTATTCTTTCTCAATTTAATTTGCTTAAATCTATCGGTTTACTCAACAGTGATTATCTAAAAATACGATAAAAAAAGGCTTTTTAGGCTAAAATAAATAAATCTTGCTAATGAGAACAAAATGTGTACATTTATTTTATGATTCGAGTGTTAAAAAACGTTAAAAAAAAGGCAAAAAATGACTAAAAATAACTTAAAAGTAGTTAAATCTACTAAAAATCAAGAATTGGAAAATAAAGAGAAAAATAAAGCTTTAGAAGCTGCAATCAGCCAAATCACAGATAATTTTGGAAAAGGTTCAGTAATGAAGCTCGGTGAAAAAAGAGCTATGGATATCGAGTCGGTATCTACTGGATCTTTAAGTTTAGATTTAGCTTTAGGAATAGGTGGATTACCTAAAGGCAGAATTATTGAAGTTTACGGACCAGAGTCTTCTGGAAAAACAACATTAGCATTACAAGTTGTTGCTGAAGCTCAAAAAGCAGGTGGAATTTGTGCATTCGTTGATGCAGAGCATGCTTTAGATCCAGTTTACGCAAAGAAATTAGGTGTAAATACTGAAGAGCTTTTAATCTCTCAACCAGATGCAGGTGAGCAAGCTTTAGAAATCGCTGATACGTTAGTAAAATCAGGCTCTATTTCAGTTATCGTAATCGACTCTGTTGCAGCTTTAACTCCAAAAGCTGAAATTGAAGGTGAGATGGGTGATCATCATGTTGGTCTTCAATCAAGATTAATGAGTCAGGCTTTAAGAAAATTAACTGGTTCGATTTCAAATACAAACACAATGATGATTTTTATTAACCAAATTAGAATGAAAATTGGAGTTATGTTTGGAAGTCCAGAAACAACATCAGGTGGAAATGCACTTAAATTTTATTCATCTGTAAGAATGGATATTAGAAGAATTGGTGCCATAAAAGATAAAGATGAAATTATTGGTAATACTACAAGAGTAAAAGTAGTTAAAAATAAAGTTGCGCCACCATTTAAAGTTGTTGAGTTTGACTTGATGTATGGCAAAGGAATTAGCAAAATGGGTGAGTTAGTCGATCTAGGTGCTAAAGCTGACATTATTGAAAAATCAGGAGCATGGTATGCTTATAAGGGTGAAAAGATAGGTCAAGGTAGAGAAAATGCAAAAACTTATCTTGCACAAAATCCTAATGTTGCTGCAGAAATAGAAATGGCAATTAGAGAAAAAGCTGGTGTGATTTCAAAGAAAATTGAGGGAAATCCACTAAGTCCTGAAAAAATTGAAAAGGAGAAGAAAGTAGCTGAAAATGAAGAGGCTGCAAAAGAGACTACTCCTACCAAAAAGAACTAGAATTAAAGGTCATCTTTAAATTATAAAGGCGCTTATAATAAGCGCCTTTCCCCCTTCATCCCTAACTAGACATAAAACAAAAAAGCTGTATTTTAAAAATATGGCAGACAAATCATTAAATGAAATAAGAAGCACGTTCTTAAAATACTTTGAAAAGAATGATCATAAGATTGTTGAGTCCAGTAATTTAGTGCCAAATAATGACCCAACACTAATGTTTGCTAATTCTGGAATGGTACAATTTAAAAATGTATTTACTGGTTTAGAGAAAAGAGATTATCAAAGAGCAACCACTTCTCAAAAATGCGTAAGGGCAGGTGGTAAACATAATGATTTAGAAAATGTTGGTTATACCCCAAGACATCATACTTTTTTTGAAATGCTAGGAAATTTTTCTTTTGGAGATTATTTCAAAGAAAGAGGAATAGAACTAGCATGGAATTTAATCACTAAAGATTTTGGTCTTGATAAAAATAGGCTTTATGTAACTGTTTTTCATGAGGATGACGAGGCTTTTAATTTTTGGAAGAAAATTGCAGGTTTTGGTGATGATAAAATAATTAGAATTGCAACGTCAGATAACTTCTGGTCAATGGGTGAAACTGGGCCATGTGGTCCTTGTTCAGAAATATTTTACGACCATGGTGATCATTTAAAAGGAGGATTGCCAGGAACTAAAGATCAAGATGGTGATCGTTTTATTGAAATTTGGAACTTAGTCTTTATGCAGTATGAGCAAGTCTCAAAAGATAAAAGAATAGACCTGCCAAAACCGTCTGTCGATACAGGAATGGGATTAGAAAGAATTGCAGCTCTTTTACAAGGAACACACGATAATTATCAAACTGATCATTTTAAGAAATTAATTAGTTCAATATCTGAAGTAACAAAAGTCAAACAAGAAGATAAAAATATATCAAGTTTTAGAGTAATTGCTGATCACTTAAGAGCAAGCTCATTTCTTTTAGCTGAAGGTGTTTTGCCCTCAAATGAAGGTCGTGGATATGTTCTTAGAAGAATAATGAGAAGAGGTATGAGACACTCTCATTTATTAGGATCTAAAGAACCAATATTTTTCAAAATTTTTGAGGCTTTAAAAAATGAAATGTCAGGAAATTATCCAGAATTAGAAAGATCAGAGTCATTAATTCGAGAAACATTAAAAATGGAGGAGGAAAAATTTTTAGTTTTACTTGATAGAGGAATTAAAATTTTAAATGATGAAATTTCAAAAATAGATAAAGTCTTACCAGGAGATGTGGCGTTCAAATTATATGATACTTATGGTTTCCCATTAGATCTGACTGAAGATATTTTAAAGAATAAATCATTAACGGTTGATCATAAAAAATTTGATCAACTAATGAAAAATAGTAAAGAACTTGCTAAAAAAAACTGGAAAGGTTCAGGTGATAGCTCAGAAGAAGCAATTTGGTTTTCAATCAAAGATAAAATTGGCCCAACTGAATTTTTAGGTTACGAGTCTAATCAATCAGAGGGAGTTATATTAAATTTGATTAAGGAAAATAGCGAAGTGAAATCATTATCCACTGGTGAAGAAGGAATGATAATAACAAATCAAACCCCTTTTTATGGTGAGTCCGGTGGACAACTTGGAGACAAAGGCATAATAGTTTCAGGAAACTCAGTTTTTGAGGTTGAAGATACACAGAAGAAACTTGGTAATTTATTTGTTCATTATGGTTCGTTAAAAACAGGCTCAATAAAAGTGGGTGATACTGTTGAATTAAAAATTGATATTGAAAGAAGAGCAAATCTAAAAGCTTATCATTCAGCAACACATCTTCTTCATGAGTCTTTAAGACGAACACTTGGAAAACATGTTATGCAAAAAGGTTCACTTGTTGCACCAGATCGTTTGAGATTTGATTTTAGTCATATGAAACCAATCACAAATGAAGAGCTAGAAACAATTGATAAATTGGTAAATGAATATGTGAAAAATAATACTGAAGTAACCACTAGAATTATGACACCAAAAGCAGCTATTGAAAAAGGTGCTCTAGCATTTTTTGGAGAAAAGTATGGTGAGGAAGTAAGGGTGGTATCTATGGGCAAAGAAAAAGAAGCATATTTTTCAACAGAATTATGCGGTGGAACCCACGTTAAAAACACCGGTGATATTGGAAAATTTAAAACTGTAAGTCAGTCCTCTATAGCAGCGGGTGTTAGAAGAGTAGAAGCATTGAGAGATAAACAATTAGATGAATATATCAAAAATAAAGAAAAGGCATCAACACTTTCAATTCAGAAAGATGAAGATACAATCAAAGAATTATCATCTCAAATTATAAAACTTGGTGGCAAGCCAAATATAGAAAGTAAAGATCTTAAGGAACTTATTAAAAATCTTACAAGACAACTTGATCAACTTAATGTGAACTCAGTTCTAAAAGACAAAACAAAAAATATTGTTAATGATCAAAAAATTAAAGATATAAAAGTAAGATTTCAAAGAGTTATTGATCTACCACCTAAAGATTTAAGAAAACTTGTTGATAATGGAAAAAAAGAATTAGGTGATGGTATTATAATTGTATTTGCTACTAATGAGGATAAAGTTGGTCTAGCTGTAGGTATAACAGAAAAATTAATTGATAAATATGATGCGGTTAAATTTGCTAAATTAGGTTCTGAGATTATTGGTGGCAAAGGTGGAGGTGGACGAAAAGACTTTGCTCAAGCTGGTGGTCAGGACCAAAATAAAATTGATGAGGCTTTTGAAAAGATAAAGTCTTTAATTTAATCTTTTTTTCAAATTACTATCAATTACATCCAAGAACTGATTAGTAGTTAAATATTTACTCGAAGGTCCAACCAGTATTGCAAGGTCTTTTGTCATTGATCCTTTTTCTACACACTTGATACAAACTTCTTCAATAGTATTTGCAAATTTTACCAGTTCGTCATTTCCATCTAATTTACCCCGATGAGCTAAGCCTCTAGTCCAAGCAAATATAGATGCAATAGGGTTTGTGGATGTTTCTTTACCTTGTTGATGCATACGATAATGTCTAGTAACAGTACCATGAGCTGCTTCAGCCTCCATTACTTTACCATCTGGAGTTAATAATGTGCTAGTCATTAGACCTAAAGAACCATAGCCCTGGGCCATTGTATCAGACTGCACATCGCCATCGTAGTTCTTACATGCCCAAATATATTTACCACTCCATTTCATGGCACATGCAACCATGTCATCGATTAATCTATGTTCGTATGTAATTTTAGCATCATCAAATTGTTTCTTAAATTCCTTATTAAATACTTCCTCAAAAATGTCCTTAAATCTTCCATCATATTTTTTTAGGATTGTATTCTTAGTTGATAAATATACTGGCCATTTTTTTATCAATCCATAGCTGAAACAAGATCTAGCAAAATCTTCAATCGATTTATCTAAATTATACATTGAAAGAGCAACTCCTGGACCTGTGAAATTAAATACTTCATATTTGATTTCATCTTTGCCATCTTCAGAAGTCCATTTTACTTCCATTTTACCTTTACCAGGCACTTTAAAATCTGTAGCTCTATATTGGTCGCCAAAAGCGTGTCTTCCAATAATTACGGGATCTGTCCAAGATGGAACAAGTTTAGGAATATTCGAACAAATAATTGGCTCTCTAAAAACTGTGCCTCCAATAATATTTCTAATGGTACCGTTTGGAGACCTCCACATTTTTTTTAATTTGAATTCTTCTACTCGAGCCTCATCAGGGGTGATTGTTGCACACTTAATTCCTACGCCAACTTTTTTAATTGCATTGGCTGCATCAATAGTTATTTGATCATCTGAATTGTCCCTGCTTTTCATACCGAGATCATAATAATCAATACCTAAATCTATGTAGGGAAGGATTAATTTATTTTTGATAAATTCCCAGATTATTCTGGTCATTTCATCACCATCTAACTCTACAACTGGGTTTTTTACCTTTATTTTGCTCACTTTATTTAACTATCTTAATAATTGAATTTCGCAATTTTATATACATATTAATGAAAAATTATCAAATAGATGAATATGTTTAGCAAGATATTTCCAAAAATTCACGCTGAGGGGTATAAATTCCTAGTTATTGCAGGAATTATAACTATCATTTTTTATATTTTTAGCAGCTTCCTAGGTTTAATTGGTTTAGTTTTAACAATCTGGGTTTACTATTTTTTTAGAGATCCAGATAGGATAATCATTAATGATGACAATTATCTTGTAAGTCCCGCAGACGGAGAGGTGATTAAGGTTGAAGAGGTAGATGGTCCAAAAGAACTTGGGTTAGAAAATAAAAAGTTTAAAAAAATTAGCATATTCATGAACGTTTTTGATTGTCATGTAAATAGAACTCCATGTAGTGGAAAAATTGAAGAAATTTTGTATAAACCAGGAAAATTTGTAAATGCATCTTTAGATAAAGCAAGCGAGGACAATGAGAGAAATTATTACAAAATTAAAGACAGTCACGGTAATAATGTTGTTGTTGTTCAAATAGCAGGATTAGTTGCTAGGAGAATTGTTTGTGAGTCGAGCAAGGATCAAGATTTAAAACAAGGTGATAGAATCGGAATGATAAGATTTGGAAGTAGAGCAGATGTCTATTATGAAAATTATGAACCCCTTGTTCAAATTGGTCAAACTTCTATAGCTGGAGAAACATTACTAGCTAAAAAATAATGGAACCACAAAAAAAAAAATTTAAAATCGTAAGTGATAAAAAAAGTGCGAGAGTGATCTTGCCAAACATGTTGACTTTAATAGGAGTTTGCATTGGATTAACATCTATAAGGTTTGCTTTAGATGGCAGATTTGAATTAGCAATCGTAGCAATTATTATCGCAGCTTTAATTGATGGCTTAGATGGAAGAATAGCTAGACTAATTAAGGGAACATCAAAAGTTGGTAAAGAATTAGACTCTTTAACAGATATGATAAGTTTCGGAGTTGCTCCTGCGTTTATAATGTTTTTTTGGAAACTAAATACACTTGGAAAATTTGGGTGGTTGTTATGTTTGATATATGTAATTTGTGTTGCGTTAAGGCTTGCAAGATTTAATGTTAATTCAATTAGTGAGCCTTCTTGGAAAGATAACTTTTTTGAGGGTGTACCATCTCCAGCCGGTGGAATTTTAGTGCTAACACCATTAATCATAAGTCTAAGTGGATTTGAATTATTTCAAATTAATTATGAGATAGCCACACCAGTTTTTTTTATAGTTACCTCTTTTTTATTAATAAGTAAATTTCCAACTTATTCTTTTAAAAAGATAGTTATTCCAAGAAGAACAACTATATTTCTATTATTTGGTATTGTTCTATTTTTTGGCTTATTACTTATATATACATTTAATGTAATCGCATTAAGTGCTGTCATTTATGTATTATTGTTGCCTATAAGTTTTCTTCATTATCAAAAAATTAAAAAGCAACATGAAAATGACAGAATTCAAGATGAAGATGATCTTGAAGATATACTTTAATGAAAAAAAATGTAATTGTTTCATTAGCTGATGCTAATTATTTTCCTCTATTAGATGAGCTAATTAATTCTATAAAAAAATTTAAAGAAAGTGAAAAAATAGCTCTTTGTGTTTTGGATGCAGGATTAACACAAGATCAAAAAGATTTATTGTCAAAAAAAGTAGATGAAATAAAAAAAGCAGATTGGGATATTGAAGTTCCAGAGTTCAAAGTAAAAGGAAGAGAATGGTTAAAAAGTCAAGTCTCCAGGGCTTTTTTGCCAAAGTATTTCCCAAACTATAATAAATATTTATGGATTGATTGTGATGCTTGGGTGAATAATTGGGAGTGTGTAGAATTATATTTTAAAGCTTGTGACAATGGTAAATTAGGTATCACACAGACGCTTGGCCCAGGGTATAAAATAATGTCGAAAGTTAATTGGTTGTTTGGAAAACTTGCAATAATTAAATCACAAAATTTTAAACATGCAGTTAAATCTAAAATACCATATGATAAAGCAAGAAAATTAGCTTTCGCACCACATATAAACATTGGTGTTTTTTCTTTAGAAAAAAATTCTCTCGGCTGGGAAAGTTGGCAAAATAATCTTAAACAAACTTTAAAAGCAGGAAATATTTTTGGCTCTGAGGGATTAGCAATTAATATGTCAGTATATATTGATAATTTAGCCACGGAATTTTTACCCCTTAATTGTAATTGGATTGCTAGTAATCTACTGCCAAAATATGATGAAATTAATAATACTTTCGTTGAACCATACTTACCTAATTATAAAATAGGTATAATGCACCTTGCAGCTGGTATTTGGAAAGATGGTAAGGACATGAGGACAAACAAAAATATTGAAATAGAGATTGAAACACTAAGTGATAAGAAAGTTATTAAAAGCTTAAGGTATAATATTTAATTGAAAAAAAATAAAATTTCTAAAAATTGGATCAATAGACAAAAGAGAGATATTTATGTACGCCAGTCAAAAGTTGATGGATATAGAGCGCGATCAGTATATAAATTAATTGAAATAGACAAAAAATTTAAGATCTTTAAAAACGGAATGTTCATTTTAGATATTGGTGCAGCACCTGGAAGCTGGTCTCAATACGCCTCAAAAGCAATAAAAAATGGAAAAATAATATCAATTGATTTGAAAGATATGTTACCGATTAGTAATGGAACTCACATTAAAGGTGATTTTACAGAGCACGATATTCAAGAAAAAATCAAAGAAAATTTAACAAAAGAATTTGATGTAGTCATGTCCGATATGGCTGTAAATACTACCGGTATAAAGAACCTTGATTCAATTCAAACTGGAGAGTTATGTAAAGAGGCAATGATATTCTCAAAAAAAGTAATTTCATCAAAGGGTTATTTCATTTCAAAAATTTTCATGGGCAGCACCTTTAATGAAATTGTCGCACTTGGAAAGAAAATATTTAGAGATGTAAAGGTTTTTAAACCTTTATCAAGTCGAAAAGAATCTAAAGAAAGTTTTATAGTTTGTAAAAAAATTAGATAGTCACTTTTATATTTTTAGGAATCATATATAAATGAATATGGATCCTATAAAAGAAGCTCTTACCTTTGATGACGTTACACTAGCTCCAAAATATTCAAAAATACTTCCATCGGAAGTTGATACTAGTGTTGTATTATCTAAATCCCTTAAACTAAAAATTCCATTGTTAACTTCAGCTATGGATACTGTAACAGAGAGCAAAATGGCAATTGCTATAGCTAAAGCTGGAGGCATTGGCATTATCCATCGTAATTTAAATATAAAAAAACAAGTTGAGGAGATTAAAAAAGTTAAAAAACAAAATTTATTAGTTGGGGCTGCCGTAGGTGCTGGGTCGAATGAACTTGCTAGGGCAAAGGCAATATTAAAAGAAGGTATAAACATGATAGTTGTGGATACTGCACACGGACATACAAAAAAAGTTTCAGAAATGATTAGGTTTATTAAAAAAGAAAAAAATTCAAAAACTGCACTTTGTGCAGGAAACATTGCAACAGCAGAAGCAGCAAAATACTTGGATAAATTAGGGGTAGATATAATTAAAGTTGGAATAGGACCTGGCTCTATTTGTACTACAAGATTGGTTGCCGGTATTGGAGTTCCTCAATTAACTGCAATCTTAAATGTTAGAAATGCTATAAAAAAAAGTAAAGTTAAAATAATATCTGACGGAGGTATTAAGTACTCTGGAGATTTGGCAAAAGCATTTGCTGCTGGAGCTGACGCGGTCATGATTGGATCTTTGTTTGCTGGCACTGATGAAACACCAGGCAAACTTATAAAAAAAAATGGAAAGTTATTTAAAAGCTTTAGAGGTATGGGATCTGTCGGAGCAATGAATAAAGGATCTGCAGATAGATATTTTCAATCTAAACAAAAAGATAACTCTAAATATGTTCCTGAGGGAGTTGAAGGTCTTGCCAAATATAAAGGGAAAGTAAATAAAGTTATCTTTAAATTAGTAGGTGGCTTAAGATCATCTATGGGGTATCTTGGATCTAAACAAATTAAATATTTAAGGAAAAAACCTCAATTTATAAAAATTACAAAAGCTGGATTTTATGAAAGTATGGTACATAATGTCGATATTGTTAAAGATAATAACAAATACTAATGAAAAATATTTTTAAAAAAACTATAGTTATTTATTTTCTTACAAACATATTTCTTAGTTCATTTGCAAGTGAGAACTTTTTTGAGAAAGGTTTAACTCTTTATGAAAATAAAAAATTCGATGACGCGAAGTTTATGTTTGAAAGAAGTATTGTTTTTAATCCGAAAGACTCAAATTCATATTTATATTTAGCCAAAATTTATAACGCTAAAGAAAATCAAGATAAAGAGGAGAAAAATTTAGATGCTACTTTATTAATAGATCCAAATAATGAAGAAGCTATTTTAATGCTAATGAAAATAGGTTTGGAAAAATCGAATTATTCCCAAGTCAAAGATTTATCAAAAACATTTTCTGAGGTTTGTGAAAGTTTATGCAGTGAGAATAAAAAAATTTTAGAGACACTTGCTAATCTAGAGCCAAAAAATGACTCTTGACAAAGGTCTTGATAAAATTTTAATCATTGATTTTGGTTCACAGTTTACTCAATTGATTGCAAGAAGAATAAGAGAGTTTGGTGTATTTTCAGAGATCATTAGTCATAAAAAAATAAAGAATAAAAATATAAACGAAAAAATTAAAGGAATAATTTTATCAGGTGGCCCTTTAAACGTTTATGATATAAAGAAATACTCATTTGATAAAAATATTATCGAAAATGAAATACCAGTGCTCGGTATTTGCTTCGGTCACCAAATTTTGTCTAAAATAAAAGGTGGAAGAGTAAAGCAATCAAAACACAGAGAATTCGGTTTAGCTAATATCTTTAAAAAAAATAATAGTCCGTTAATAAAAAATTATTTCAAAAATAGGAAATACGCGAAAGTTTGGATGAGTCATGCTGATCAAGTTTCTAAATTGCCAAAAAATTTTAAAGTTATTGCATCTAGTCAAAATTCAAAGTTTGCAATTGTCGAAAACAGTCTGCAAAGAATTTATGGAGTACAATTTCATCCTGAGGTGACCCATACTGAAAATGGTAAAATAATAATTAAAAACTTCATTTTTTCAATTTGTAAGATTAAAAAAAATTGGTCAGTAAAAAATCAAAAAATGAAATTGATAAAAGATATAAGAAATAAAGTTGGAAAAAATAAAGTGATATGTGCTTTGTCTGGAGGGGTGGATAGCAGCGTAGTCGCACAATTAATAAACAAAGCAATAGGAAAAAAACTATACTGTATTTTTGTAAATACAGGTCTTTTAAGAAAAAATGAGGAAAAACAAGTAGTTGATACGTTCAAAAAGAGATTAAAAATTAATCTAATTTATGTAAATGCTGAAAAAGAGTTTTTAAGAAAACTCAAAAATATTTCAGATCCAGAAAAGAAGAGAAAAATAATAGGAAATCTTTTTATAAAAATTTTTGAAAGATATGCTAAGAAAATTAAAAATGTAAGATTTTTAGCTCAAGGAACTCTTTATCCAGACTTAATTGAGAGTAAATCTGTTACAGGCAGCCAAACCTCTAAAATTAAATCGCATCATAACGTAGGTGGTCTTCCAAAGAAAATGAAATTGAAATTAGTAGAACCTCTAAGGTTTTTATTTAAGGATGAAGTGAGAAAATTAGGTTTAGATCTAAATTTAAATAAAGAAATCATCTCTAGACATCCTTTTCCTGGACCTGGTTTAGCAATAAGAATGCCCGGTATCATAACAAAAGAAAAAATTAAAATTTTAAAGGAAGCTGATCATTATTTTATTACTGCTTTAAAAGAAAATGGTTTTTATAATAAGATTTGGCAAGCTTATGCTGCCTTACTTCCTGTTAAGACTGTAGGTGTAATGGGTGATAATAGAACTTACGAATATTTGTGTTTATTGAGAGCTATTACCTCTGAGGATGGTATGACAGCAGACTTTTATGAATTTAAAAAGCCTTTTATTCAAATGATTTCGAATAAAATTGTAAATAGTATAAGAGGAATAAATAGGGTAGTTTATGACGTTACATCTAAGCCACCTAGTACTATTGAGCTTGAATGAAAAAAATTAAAAACATTGTCGAAAAAAAAAATAAATCAAAAATTGTATGTCTTACAGCTTACTCAAAAAATATCGCAGAAGAGGTTGATAAACATGTTGATATTGTTTTAGTTGGTGATTCTCTGGGTTCAGTTTTATATAACTATTCCTCAACAAAAAAAGTCACTTTAACAGAAATGATAAATCACTCCAAAAGTGTGAGATTGGGTATCAAAAAAAGTTTAATGGTTGTTGATATGCCTTTCAAAACTTACAGCAAAAAGTCTCTAGCATTAAAGAATGCTAAGAAAATTCTGAAAGAGACTAAATGTGATGCAGTAAAATTAGAAGGTGGCAAAAGAGTTATCGAACAAATAAAGTTCTTAATTAAAAATAAAATCCCAGTTATGGGTCATATTGGTCTACTTCCCCAATCAACAAAAAAATTTAAATCTAAGGGAAAAACGAATAGTGAAATAAAGAACTTAATAAGTGATGCAATGTTGCTACAAGAAAGTGGAGTATTTGCAATTGTTTTAGAGTGTGTAAAAACTGAAATTGCAAAACTCATTACTCAAAAATTGAATATTCCAACAATAGGAATTGGTTCATCTGTGTATTGTGATGGTCAAGTTTTAGTGACTGATGATTTAATTGGATTAAATTATACTAACATTAAATTTGTTAAAAGATTTTCTAATGTTAAAAAGTATATTAATGATGGTATTAAAAAATATGCCTCAGAGGTAAGAGAAAAAAAATACCCTAAAAAAAAACATTCTTATTAGAAATATTTTTTAAATTCTTCATTTATAGACAATATATCTAGATCAACAAGACCACCAATTACCAATTGTAGAGCAACAAGCAGGATAAACCCTAAACCCACATAAGCAATCCATAGATGTTTTTGAATATAGTTTGCAAGATAGGTTGCCATAGCACCAGTGAGAATAACTGATAATACAAGACCAAAAATCATAAAACTGAAATTACCTTTTGCAGCTCCGACTACACCAATTACATTATCAAAACTTATTGTGATATCAGCAAATAAAACTTTATACACACTTTGAATGTATGAAGGTTCTTTTGATTTTTTAGTTGGAGATTTAACTTTTTTTATCTCAAAAAGATCTTTTCTTAAATCATTAACAATCCAAATCAGGAGTAAACCACCTAGGATTTTTATAAAATAAAATTCAAATAAATATGTAGCAAATAATGCAAAAACAATTTTAAAAATTAATGCTCCAGCCACACCCCATAAAATAATTTGTCTTCTATTTTTTGGCGCAAAATTAGCTGCAATTAATCCAATTATAATTGCATTATCTGCTGCCAAGATTATATCAATGAAAATAATCTGAACTAGTATGAGTGCTTCTTCTAACAAAGTAAGCCTATAGTATTAAATATTTTAGATTATTCAATTAAAAGTAGTATAATTTTTTTATTGATAATTATTTTAATACATAATGAAATGCTTTTAAAAAAAATGGAGGATAAATGAAATTCATAAAATACTTATTAATTATTTTAGTTTCATCAATTTTGTCGATTAATTCTTCTTTTGCAGAAAAATGGGACATGGCGCTTGCTTATGGTGCTGGTAATTTTCATTCTGCAAATGCGACTGAATTTGCGAAAAATGTAACTGAAAAAAGTGGTGGAAAACTTACCATAGTTACTCATCCTGGAGGTTCATTATTTAAAGGTGGAGAAATCTTCAGAGCAGTGAGAACTGGTCAGGCTCAGATTGGAGAAAGATTTATGTCAGCTTTAGGTAAAGAGGACCCTTTACTGGAAGTAGACTCACAGCCATTCTTGGCAACATCTTACTCGGATGCAATGAAATTATACAAAGCATCTAAAGCTGAGATCATTAAAGGCTTAGATGAAAAAGGTTTGGTATTTCTTTACGCTGTGCCATGGCCAGCACAAGGCTTATATAGCAAAAAGGAAATCAACTCTGTTAATGACCTTAAAGGTTTAAAGTTCAGAGCATATAATTCTGCAACAATTAGAATAGCTGAGCTAACAGGTATGGCACCAACAAAAATTGAAGCTGCTGAAATTAGCCAAGCATTTTCTACAGGTGCTGTTGAAAGTATGATCACTTCCCCTACGACAGGAAAAAATTCTAAAATATGGGAAAATGGTGTGAAATATTTTTATGATATAGCAGCTTGGTTCCCAAAAAATATGGTGATTGTAAATAAAGATGCTTGGAATAAACTTGATCAATCTACAAAAGATATAGTGATGAAACAAGCAGCTTTAGCGGAAAGAAAAGGCTGGCAATTATCCAAACAAGGAAATGTTGGTGATAAAAAAGCCTTGGCTGATGCTGGTATGGTAGTAGGTACAGTGAATGCATCTTTACAAGCTCATTTTGAAAAAGTAGGTGAGACGATGGCGAAGGAATGGTCTAAAAAAGCTGGTTCAAGAGGATCAGCTGTCTTATCTAGTTATAAATAATTATATATTAAATTAAGGCCATTTATAATAATAAGTGGCCTTAAATTTTATGCTAGAGTCTTTAAATAAGAATCTTAACAAACTTTATAAATTTTCAGGTTATATCGCTGCAATATTTTTAATTTTAGTTGCAGTTTTTATATTAATAGGTATCTCATCAAGAATATTTGGTTTTTATATTAGAGGCCTTGCAGAATACTCTGGTTATTGTATGGCTGCAGCATCTTTTTTTGCATTAGCTTATACATTTGTTGAAAACGGTCACATAAGAATTACTCTTTTTCTAGAAAAATTATCAGGGTTAAAAAGAAAATTTATTGAGATCTGGTGTCTAAGTGTAGCAACTTTTTTTTCAGGTTACTTAGCATTTTATTTTATTAAGATGTTAATTATTTCGTATAAATTTCAAGAAAGAAGTGAGGGTGCAGACGAGATTTTAATTTGGATTCCTCAGTCGAGTGTAGCCCTTGGTTCTTCTATTTTCTTTATCTGTGTTTTTCATCAACTTATTTTGATATTTAAAAAAAGTTAAATGGCTGAAATCTTCTTAATAATATTTTTTATTAGTGTTTTATTGTTTTTTCTTGGTTCTGGTATTTGGGTAGCCTTAAGCATGATTGGAGTATCTGCAATAGGTATGATGTTATTTACATCAAGACCAGTTGGAGATGCAATGGCAACAACAATATGGGGTACTTCATCATCATGGACACTTACAGCATTACCTTTGTTTGTCTGGATGGGAGAAATTTTATTTAGAACAAGACTTTCTGAGAATTTGTTTAAAGGTTTATCTCCGTGGATGCAAAAATTACCCGGAGGTTTAATTCACGTAAATGTAGTCGGTTGTGCTTTATTTGCTGCAATTTCAGGTTCCTCTGCAGCCACAGTTGCAACTGTAGGGAAGATGTCTATACCCGAGTTAAGAAAAAGAAATTATCCTGAGAAAATTTTACTGGGTAGTCTTGCTGGTTCTGGAACACTAGGCTTATTGATACCTCCATCAATAATTTTGATTATTTATGGAGTGACTGTTCAAGAGTCTATTGCAAAATTATTTATAGCGGGAATCTTACCCGGGATAATGATTGCGTTGATTTTTATGTCATATGTTATTTTCTGGTCTTTAATAAACAAAAAACAAATGCCCAAAATTATTGAGGAATATTCAATTTTTGAAAAGATAAAAAGATCTAAACAACTTTTACCTGTAATTTTTTTAATTTCTGCAGTTATAGGTTCAATATATACCGGTATAGCTACTGCAACTGAGGCGGCATCCTTGGGAGTTGTTGGAGCTTTAATTTTGTCTTATTTTCAAAAAAGTTTAACTTTAGAAACTTTTAAAACATCCCTATTAGGGGCAACAAAAACATCCTGCATGATTGCATTTATCTTAGCAGGCTCAACTTTCCTATCTTTAGCAATGGGTTTTACAGGTTTACCTAGAAACTTGGCTGTGTGGATTCAAAATATGGATTTATCTCCTTATGTATTAATTTTTGTTTTAATGATTTTTTATATAATTTTAGGGATGTTTCTTGACGGTATCTCGGCAGTAGTATTGACGATGGCTATTATAGAACCAATGATTAGACAAGCGGGTTTTGACATGATTTGGTTTGGTATATTCTTAGTTATCGTTGTAGAGATGGCCCAAATAACACCACCTGTGGGTTTTAATTTATTTGTTTTGCAAGGTATGGCAAATAAAGACATGGGCTATATTGCTCGAAGTGCGTTTCCATTATTTTTGTTAATGGTTCTAGCAGTTATATTAGTTGTGATTTTCCCAGAGATTGCTTTGTGGCTACCGGAGCAGATGATTAAAAATATTAATTAATATTTAGAAACTTTTTCCCCAGCTATAATTGCTTTCAGGTCATCGTACTCTTTACAATCGCAACCTTTTAAAACTTCTAATCTTTCAATTGCAAGATTATGTCTATTTGTTGCTACGTAAAGTTCACCTAAATATTCATTAATACCAATGTGGTAAGGACTGATAGCCAAACCTTGAAGATAATATTTCTCTCCATTTTCAAAATCACCTAATTTTCTAGATGTGAAGCCTAAATAATTCAAAGTATCTGGTTTATTTGGTTTTTTATTATTTGATTTAATTAAAAGTTTAAAAGCTTTTTCATAGTTAGACTTAGCTTTATCACTTTTACCTTTTTTCTCATTTTTTTTAGCAGTCTTAATTAATTTAACAGCCTTTTCATAATTTGATTTTGTTGCAGTTCCACCACTACTGCTGTCACTCGATCCAGCTGAATAAGAATTAGTTGTTAAAGCTAAGGACAACAAAAGTGTAAAAAATATTTTTTTAATCATTTTTAAATTTACTCATATTATTTAAAGTTTTTAACTTAAGTCCATTATCCAGCAAGATTTGCTTAATCGATCTAGCAGTAGTCAATGAACTAGTATTGTCACCATGTATACAAACAGAGTCGATTTCACAAGGTATTTGCTTTCCACTGTGACAATTAAGCGACTGATTTTTAACCATACTTAAAACGTGTATTTTTGCTTGCTCTGGATCTGTAATTAATGCATGAGGTTTTTTTCGGGAGACAAGATTACCGTCGTCCTCATAATTTCTGTCCGCAAATATCTCGCAAGCTATTTTCATATCAAGTTTTTTTGCAGCTTCCTCCATTTTAGATCCTGTTGGAACCAAATAAATCAAATCTTTGCTAATTCCTTTAATACTTTTTGCAAGTATTGTTGCTAAATCAATATTTTCACATGCCATATTATTTAAAGCTCCATGAGGCTTGATATGTGTAACGTTTTCTCCTTGTTCTAATGCTAATTTTTGAAGAATCTCGTATTGATCCATAATAAGTTTTTCAATTTCTGTGTCAGATAAATTCATTCTTTCTCTTCCAAAATTTTCTGGATCATTGAAAGATGGATGCGCACCAATACTTACACCATTTTTTTTTGATATTTCTATGACTTGGCACATAGTTTCCTTATCACCAGCATGGTACCCACAAGCAACATTTGCAGAATTAACTATTTCCAATAATTCTGGATCATGTTTATTTGAATGATGTTTTGATTTTTCGCCTAAATCACAATTTATATTAATTTCCATAGTCATAAGTGTTAAGTATATCATGGCATGATAAAAAATATATTAAATCTTGGTGACGCGGCATTATATTGTGACTTTGGTAAAGAGATAAATAGAGAAACTAATACTCAAGTAATTAGATATTTCAAAAGTATTCAGAAAGAAAACATAGTATCAATAAATAATTTATCTCCCTCTTATAATAAATTAATAATTTCTTTTGATTTAAAAAAAACGAATTTTAAAGATTTAAAAAAGTTAATAGAAAACCTTGATATTACGAATGAAGATGATCTAGAAAATAAAAAAATTGAAGTTCCAGTGTGTTGTGACGAAAATTTTGCTTTAGATATAGTGAGATTGGAAAACAAACTTAATCTTAAAAGAGAAAAAATTTATGAAAATTTTTTTAGTAAAGAATTCTTTTGTTATATGACAGGTTTTATTGCGGGAATGCCTTTTTTAGGGGATTTATCTAAAAATATGAGAGCAAAGCGTCTAGAAACACCCAGAGTTAGGGTTCCAAAAGGATCAGTAGCATTGACTGAACAGTTTGCAAATATTTATACTTTCGAAAGTCCAGGTGGATGGAATGTTATTGGTAATAGCCCATTAAGAATATTCGATAGCTCAAAAGAAGAAAGCCCAAATTTAATAAATCCAGGTGATATTGTTTTATTTAAAGAAATATCAAAAAATCAATATGAAAATTATAATGAGTAAAAATTATTTTCAAGTTATCAGGGCAGGAATTCACACTACTTTTCAAGATGAGGGTCGAAAAAATCTTTACCATGTTGGAATTCCTTTTAGTGGAGCAATGGATAAAAGAAATTATTTATTATCAAATAAACTTGTTGGTAATAAGATAAATTCACCTGTTTTAGAATTTGCGTACCAAGGACCTTTACTAAAATATTTTGGAAATAAAATTAATATTGCGATCACAGGTGATGTAAATTTTCGGATTAAAAAAAAAGATATAACTATTGATGGTAACTGCTATCAATCTTTAAATTTAGAAGATGGTGATGAAGTAGATATTTTATCTACCAATAAGTCTGTGTATGGATATTTAGCTATTGGTGGTCAAATAGACTTAAAATATCAATGGTCAAGTTGTTCTATAAATACAAAAGCTAGTATTGGTGCAAATGATGGTAAAAAATTTGAAAACGAACAAGTGATAAATATTTCAAAATTAAATAATCACTCAGTGGAAAAAAAATTAAATTATATAAATACTAAAATAGAAAATATTAGAATAATTAAAGGAACAAATTTTGATTATTTTTCAGATAAAGGAAAAAGAATCTTTCTAGAAAAAGTATTTATTGTTTCAAAGTTAACTGATCGTATGGGTATGAGATTAGAGGGACCGAAAATAGAAAATGTTATTGATACCAACATTAAATCAGAAGGATTAATAAAAGGAGTAATACAAGTACCTGCTGATGGTAATCCTATTGTTATGCTTTCAGACCATGGGACCATAGGAGGCTATCCAAAGATAGGAGTGGTAATAAGTGCCGATTACGACAAATTAGTTCAACTATCACCAGGATCTAAAATAAAGTTTAAGCAAGTTGATTTATCTAGCGCAGAGAATTTATTTAAGTTATATGACTTAGAAACTCAAAATTTAATTTCTCAAATTGAATGAACATAATCAAAAAAATACCTGGACCTATTCTAGTTTTTTTTGGTGCTGTAAGCTTAAGTTTTGGAGGATTAATTGTTAAGTCTTTTGAGGGCTCAACGCTATGGCAAATTTTATTTTGGCGATCATTTTTCTTTATAATTGTTGTTAGTTTTTTTCTTTTGTTCACTTATAAAAAAAAATTTTTTAGTGCTTTAACCAAATCTGGGATTCCTGGATTTGTTGGTGGAGCTATTTTATCTTTGGGTTTTGCTAGTTATGTGTTTGCTATGTATGAAACTACTGTGGCAAATACAAATTTTATTATTCAAACACAAACTCTTTTTTTGGCAATATTTGGTTATGTTTTTTTGAAGGAGACAATATCTAGACTCACTTTTTTTTGTATATTTCTTGCTATCACAGGTATTTTTTTGATGCTTGGAACTTCAATTTCTCCTGGCGAAATGACAGGCAATCTTGTGGCATTTGTAATGCCAATCTCTTTTGCAATTTTAATATTAATAGTAAGAAAGTTTCCTGAAGTTGATATGATTCCACTTCAATTAGTGGCAGGTATATTTGCAATGATAATTGGATTATTAATGTCTCCAACAATAATTATATCTTCGAAAGATATTTTTTTGGGGTTTTTAGCAGGTTTTTTTCAATTAGGTTTTGGTTTTATACTTATTACAATTGGGGCAAGGTCAACTCCTTCAGCTTTTGTTGGTATAATAATGTTAACAGAAGCTGTTCTGGGTCCATTGTGGGCCTGGATGTTCGCAAATGAGAATCCGCCTTTGTTTGTTTTAATTGGAGGTTCAATAGTTATTACTGCAGTCATTTTGCAGTTTTTGAATAAATTTTTAACTAAAAAGAAAGCATATTAAACATTTATGTTTATATTAATTTGTGATATAGAGGGATTAATTACGGGAGAGACTATAAAATTTTTGTAGCGCCGAAGGAGCAACCACCCAGGAATCTCTCAGGCAAAATGGACCGTAACATATTAACTCTGGAAAGAGATTAAATTCTCGCCGAAGGAGCAAAACTCTCAGGCAAATATACAGATGGGTAAAAAGAGTTAATATGGATACAAAAAAAACATCGCTTTATCAATTGCATCAGGACAGCAAAGCAAAATTTGTAGAATTTGCAGGATATCAAATGCCAATTCAATATTCTGAGGGTATTGTTGAAGAACATAAGTTCACCAGAAACCATTCTGGTATTTTTGATGTTTCGCATATGGGTCAATTATTTATCTATGGTCAAAAGGATTTAGTTGAAGATTTAGAGAGAATTTTTCCATTAGACTTAAAAAATTTAAAACTAAACCACTCAAAATATAGTTTTTTAATGAGTGACAATGCCGGAATTTATGATGATCTGATTATTACCAAAATCAAAGATGGCTTTTTAATAATTCTAAATGCTGCTTGTAAAGAAAATGATTATAAAATTTTAAAGAGACTATTAAATGATAAATATAAAATGATTTTGGATGAAGAAAGATCTCTAATTGCAATCCAAGGACCTAAATCTGTAGAAATTTTAAAGAGTGTTATTCAAGGTGTTGAAAATTTAAATTTCATGTCAGGTAATTGGTTTACACTGGATGATTACAATATTTATGTTACAAGATCAGGATACACTGGTGAAGATGGTTTCGAGGTATCATTAACTAATGAATTTGCTGACAAGTTTACAAGAAGATTAATTGATAAAGGTGCAAAATTAATCGGTCTTGGAGCACGAGATACTTTAAGATTGGAAGCTGGTCTATGCCTATATGGTCATGAATTAAGTAAAGACAAGACTCCGGTTGAGGCAAATTTAAAATGGGCAATTTCAAAAGATAGAATCTTAAAAGGAAACTTTATTGGATCAGATATAATTACTAAACAAATAAATAATGGAGTGAATAAGATAAGGGTAGGGATAAAACCAGAGGGAAGAATAATTGCTAGAGAGAAAACTAAAATATATAGTGAATCTAATTTAGAAATTGGTGAAATAACAAGTGGAACATTTGGACCAAGTGTTAACGGCCCTGTAGCCATGGGATACGTAGAAAATGAATTTTCTAAAAAAAATACTAAAATATTTTTAGAGGTTAGAGGTAAAAAACATCCAGCTACAATTTGTGGTTTGCCTTTTTATAAAAAAAGTTATGTAAAAGGAGTTAATTAATGAGTGAAGTAAAATTTTCTAAAGAACACGAGTGGATTAAATTAGAGGGAGATATAGCCACTATTGGGATAACTAAGCATGCAACAGAAATGCTCGGGGATATAGTTTTTGCGGAACTCCCAGAAAAAGGATCTAATGTAGAAAAAGATGGAACAGCAGGGGTAGTGGAGTCTACAAAAGCTGCAAGCGATGTATACACACCGGTAAGTGGCGAGGTTGTTGATTTAAATCAATCTATTGTTGATGACCCATCAAAAATAAACCAGGATCCAGAAAGCTCTGCCTGGTTCTTTAAATTAAAAATTAAAGATAAATCAGAGATGGATACTTTAATGAATAAAGATGAATATGATAAATTTGCAAAGGAGAGCTCCGCATAATGTTACACAATTCACAAAAAGATTTTTTGAAAAGACACATTGGTCCAACAGAAGAGGATCAATTAAAAATTTTAAAAAAATTAAATTATAAATCTCTAAATGATTTAATAGACAATACTGTACCAGAAAAGATACAGTTTAAGGGCGAACTCAATATTGGTGAGTCGAATTCTGAATATGAAGCTTTAAGAAAACTAAAAGTAATTTCAAAAAAAAATCAAATTTACTCAAATTTTATTGGTATGGGTTATTATGGAACGTATACACCATATGTAATTTTAAGAAATATATTAGAAAATCCAGGTTGGTATACTTCCTATACACCTTATCAGCCAGAAGTAGCTCAAGGAAGATTAGAAATGTTATTAAACTTTCAACAAATGATTGTTGATTTTACAGGAATGGATATTGCAAACGCATCTTTGCTTGACGAAGGTACGGCTGCTGCAGAGGCTATGGGTTTAAGTCACAGACTAAATAAAAATGACAGTAATTTAGTTTTTGTTTCAGAAAATTGTCACCCACAAACAATTGACGTTATACAAACTAGGGCAGAGCCTATGGGTCTAAAAGTTTTTGTTGGAAATGAGGATAAAGTTTTAGAACAATTAAAAGAAGATATTGTTTGTGGAATTTTACAGTACCCTGGAACTTTAGGTGACATTAAGGATCCTAGCGAGGCAATAAGTAAGATACATAAAAAAAATGGTAAAGCAATTTTAGCATGCGATCTTCTAGCTCTTGCTAAGTTAAAAACACCAAGAGAACTTGGAGCTGATATTGCAGTTGGTAGTTCTCAAAGGTTTGGTATTCCT
The DNA here is from genome assembly GCA_902570915.1 of uncultured Pelagibacteraceae bacterium. GTDB lineage: Bacteria > Pseudomonadota > Alphaproteobacteria > Pelagibacterales > Pelagibacteraceae > Pelagibacter. Next base: position 32,155 of record CACGAB010000003.1, read on the forward strand.
ATGGGTTATGGAGGACCTCATGCAGCATTTTTTGCAACGAAAGATGAATTTAAAAGATCAATGCCAGGAAGAATAGTTGGTGTTTCAGTGGATAGACATGGCAATAAAGCTTATAGATTATCACTACAGACTAGAGAACAACATATCAGAAGAGATAAAGCTACAAGCAACATTTGTACTGCTCAAGCCTTGTTAGCAATAGTTTCTGCAGCATATGCTATTTATCATGGTCCAAATGGAATAAGAAATATTTCTGAGAGAGTGTCTCAATTAGCAAAAAATTTTGCTGATAAAATAAAGCAATCTGGATATGAATTATATTCAGATTATTTTTTTGATACGGTAACAATTATTACTAAAGAAAAGACTGATCAAATTTTCAAAAATGCTTTAGCTCAAAAAGTGAACATTAGAAAAGTAAATTCAGAAATGCTTGCTGTTTCTTTTGATGAAAAGAAAAATGTTTATAGAGTAAATCAATTACTAAAAATTTTTAATGCAGCAGAGTCTATCAAAAAAGAGGATCCTACGGTAAGTTTACCCAATCTACCAAAAAATTTATTAAGAACTTCTAAGTATTTAGAACATCCTGTTTTTAATTCGTATCATTCAGAGACAGAAATGCTCAGATATTTAAAAAAGCTAGAAGATAAGGATATAGCTCTAAATAGAACTATGATTGCTCTAGGCTCATGTACGATGAAATTAAATGCTACCGCAGAAATGATACCTATTTCTTGGAGAGAATTAGCAGAGCCTCATCCATTTGTGCCTATTGAACAGATGGAAGGATATAGAACAATGTTCACAGATCTTAAAAATTGGTTAAGATCAATCACTGGTTTCTCAGGGGTTTCACTTCAACCTAATGCAGGTGCCCAAGGTGAATATGCAGGTTTAATGGTAATAAGAAAATATCATTTAGATAGAGGTGATAATAATAGAAATATATGTTTAATACCGAGTTCAGCACATGGGACTAATCCTGCAAGTGCTCAAATGGTTGGAATGAAAGTTGTTGTAGTTAATTGCGATAAAGAGGGGAATGTTGATTTTGAGGATTTAAAGAAAAAAGCAGAATTACATTCTGAAAACCTTGGCGCATTAATGGTAACTTATCCATCTACACACGGAGTTTTTGAGGAAAAAATATCAGATATTTGTGATTTAATTCATAAACATGGAGGTCAAGTTTATATGGATGGGGCAAATTTAAATGCTCTAGTAGGAATCGCAAAACCTGGAAATTTTGGCCCAGATGTGTGTCATATTAACTTACACAAAACCTTTTGTATTCCACATGGTGGAGGAGGACCTGGAATGGGACCGATTGCATGCAAAAGACATTTACAGGTTTATCTGCCTAATCATCCAGTTGTCAAAGATTGTGGGCCCGCAACTGGAATTGGTGCAGTTTCTGCCGCTCCATGGGGAAGCTCAAGTATTTTGTCAATTTCATGGATGTACATTAAGATGATGGGGTCTGAAGGACTTAAACTAGCTACTAAAGTTGCAATTTTAAACGCTAATTATATTGCTAAAAGACTTAAAGATCATTTTCCTATTTTGTATAAAGGTTCAAAAGGTAACGTAGCGCATGAATGTATAATTGATATTAGAACAATTAAATCTGAGACTGGAGTTACTGAGGAAGATATTGCAAAAAGATTAATTGATTACGGATTTCATGCTCCAACAATGTCATGGCCAGTTGCTGGTACAATGATGATTGAACCAACTGAAAGTGAGAGTTTATCAGAGCTTGACAGATTCTGTGACACATTAATTAATATAAAACTAGAAATAGATAAAATTAAGTCTGGAAAATTCGATAAAGTCGATAATCCAATTAAGAATGCTCCTCATACAGATATGGAGCTTGCTTCAGATGACTGGGAGCATAAATATTCAAGAGAGGAAGCAGCTTATCCAGCTAAATTTTTAAAATTAAATAAATTTTGGCCACCAGTTGCACGCGTAGATAATGTATATGGAGATAAGAATATCTTTTGTACTTGTCCTAGTATGGATGAATTTAAAGAAGATGCAGCTTAATTAATGAAAGTAGCTGTAATTGGCTCAGGCATATCAGGTTTAAGCGCAGCTTATTATTTATCAAAAAATCATCAGGTAGATCTTTTTGAGAGAGAGGATCATTTTGGTGGTCACTCTTATACAGTTGATGTAATTCTTAATAAAAAAAAATTATCTGTCGACGTCGGATTTATTGTATTTAATCATCGGACATATCCAAATTTAATAAATTTTTTTAAAGAGATTGATATTGAAATTGAAAAAAGCGATATGTCATTTTCTGTTTCTGTAGAAGATTCTAATTATGAATATTGTGGCAAAGGTTTGTTGGGTATCTTTGCTAACAAATCTAACTTATTGAATATTGAATTTCTCAAAATGTTTTTTGATATTTTAAAATTTTATAAAACTTGTGATAATATTTCAGAAATTGATAAAAAAATAACTTTAGATGATTTTTTAAAAAAAAATAAATGGTCTAGAGGTTTTATTAATTATCACATTATACCAATGGTATCTGCTATTTGGTCTATGCCACCCTATGAGGCAGGGAAAATGCCTATGAATTTTTTTTTAAAATTTTTTCAAAATCATGGCTTATTTAAACTTAAAAACAGACCTCAGTGGTACACTGTGGCTCAAAGAAGTAGAGCATATGTTAATAAAGTTTTATCCTTAATTAGTGGTCAATATTATAAAAATTATAAAATAAAATCTGTGAAAAGAATCTCATCTGGATTACAAGTTTATTATGGTGGTAATAATGAATTTTTTCATTATGATAAGGTCATTCTCGCAACTCATGCAAATGAGGCCTTAAATTTGATAGATAATCCATCAGATGAGGAAAGAAATATATTATCAAATTTTAGTTACAGAGAAAATTTAGCAATATTGCATACAGACGAAAACATAATGCCTAAAAATAAAGATGTATGGTCCTCATGGAATTCTTTTGTTGATAAAAAGAATACAAGCAAAAACTCACTTTCATACTGGTTAAATCTTCTTCAAAACTTAAAAAATGAAAAAAATATATTTTTGACCTTAAATCCTATAAAAAAAATATCTGAGGATAAAATTATAAAAAAAATTAATTTTACACATCCTTATTACGATCAAAAAGCTTTAGAGAATCAAAAAAATTTAAAAAGTATTCAAAATAAACAAAATATATTGTTTTGTGGAAGTTATTTCGGTTACGGTTTTCATGAGGATGGCATAAAATCATCTATTGAAATGTTGAAAAACTTAAATGACTAGTTCAATCTATAATGGCACAGTTATTCACAAAAGATTTAAACCAAAAACTCATTTTTTTAAATATAGTGTATTTTCACTTTTAATAGACTTATCAGAGTTAGACCAGCTAGATAAAAATATTAAATTTTTTTCATTTAACAAATTTAATTTAATAAGTTTTTTTGAAAAAGATCATGGTGACAGAGATGGATCTTCATTAATATCATGGGTAAAAAAAAATTTAGATGAAAATAATATTAGTTCGAGAGATATAAGAATAAAACTTTTGTGCTATCCAAGAATTTTTGGATATGTTTTTAATCCCTTAAGTGTTTTTTTTATCTACGACATTAATAATAAATTAATTGCTATTTTATACGAAGTTAAGAATACGTTTGGTGAACAACATACATATATTTTTAAAGTTGAAGATAAGACTAAACTTTTTCAACATAACTGTTCAAAAAAATTTCATGTGTCACCGTTCATAGAGATGGATTGTAATTATTTTTTTAGAATCCTAAAACCCTGTGAAAGAATATCTGTTATTATAGATCAATACCAGTCTAATGAAAAAATCTTGTATGCATCTCAGGATGGAAAAAGAAAAGACTTAAATAGTAAAGAATTATTAAAATCATATATAAAACACCCACTTATGACTTTTAAAATAATATCTGCGATACATTTTGAAGCGTTTAAACTGTGGACCAAAGGTATTAAATTTATCCAAAGAAAATTAAAAATTAAGAATAACATTACATTTGAGAGTTAATGAATTTAAATACCGTTTCAGATAAAATAGTCTTTAGCATTTTAAGAGATATAAAAGTTGGTCATTTAGAGCTAACTAATTACGATGGAAAAAAATATAGTTTTGGAAACGCCAAAGATAATTTAAAAGCTAATATTAAGATAAAAAATAAAAACTTTACTTTTAATTTAATTAAATCAGGTAGTGTAGGTCTTGCAGAATCCTACATGAATGACTATTTCGAGACAAATAATTTATCTAATTTGATAGAGATTACAGCAAGGAATATTAAACAAATTCATAAATTTTCTGGACTGCTAGATTTTCCTTTTATTAATTATTTAAAAAATATCTTTATAAAAAACACAAAAAATAGAAGCAAAACTAACATTTCAAAACACTATGACCTTGGTAATGAATTCTTTTCTTTATGGTTAGACAAAACGCTTACTTACTCAAGTGCGATATTTGATGAAAAAAATAAAGATTTATCTGATGCTCAAAATAATAAATATCAAAAACTAATAGACTTAATTAAACCTGGAACTGGAGATAAAGTTTTAGAGATAGGTTGTGGTTGGGGAGGTTTTGCTGAGTATGTTGGTAAAAAGTATGATGTGAAATTAGACTGTATTACAATTTCAAAAAAACAATTTGAATATGCTAAAGAGAGAATTTACAGGTGTGGATTAAATGAAAAAGTTAACATTCAAATAAAAGATTATAGAGATTTAAAAGATAAATACAATTCTATTGCATCTATAGAAATGATTGAGGCAGTAGGTCAAAATTATTTGGAAGGTTACTTCAAAACAATTAAAAATAATTTATCGAGCAACGGAAGCGCTGCTATTCAAGCAATAACAATTGATGATAATCTTTTTGACAGATACAAATATAAACAAGACTTCATTCAAAAATATATTTTTCCTGGCGGCTTTCTTCCAAATAAAGGAAGTATAGATAAATATGTTTCGAAAAACGGTTTAACTATAAAATCTTATGAATCTTATGCTGATCATTATTCAAATACACTTGCAATTTGGAGAAATGAATTCAACAAAAAATGGGAATTAATTAAGAAACAAGGTTTTGATTTAACATTTAAAAAAATGTGGGAGTTTTATTTATCTTATTGTGAAGCAGGCTTTAAGTCTAAAAATATCGATTTAATTCAATTTTCTATACAGAATAAATAATAGAGGAGACAATGCGCGACATAAAATTTTTTAAGCCAATTTTATTGATAATTTCCTTGTTCTTAATTACAAACTGCTCAAATAATAGTTCTATGAAACCAGAGGATTTTATAAATAAAAAACCTAGACTAATAATTGAGGAATATTTGTCAGGCAATGTAAAAGCTTGGGGTGTTTTACAAAATCGATCTGGAAAAGTTATAAGACAGTTCTCGGCGGATTTAGATGGTAAATGGAATGGTAATCAATTAATTCTTGATGAAAAATTCAATTGGGATGATGGTGAAATTCAAACAAGACAATGGCAAATTACTAAAATTAATGAAAACAATTATGAAGGTACAGCTGGCGATGTGGTTGGTAAGGCAAAGGGATATTCATATGGTTCAGCGTTCAAATTTGAATATGTTTTATTAGTTCCTGTAAAAGGTAAACAAATGAAAATCACTTTTGATGATTGGATTTTTAAACAAGATGAAAGAGTAGCTATAAATAAAGCAACAATGACAAAATTTGGTTTTAAGGTAGCAGAATTAACAGTCGTTTTTGTTAAAGACTAATTTTTTTTCTGATACTTTGTCATTTTACCTATTAGACCAAAATATAATTTACTCGGTAAAAAACTAAAAAATTTAAGTATTAATGTTAAAGATTTTGGAAAATGGATCTCAAAGATATTTTTGTTTACTAATCCATTATATATTTTATCAGCAGCATACTCTGCAGTTTTTAAAAAAGGCATTTTAAAATCATTTTTATCTGTCATAGGAGTTTTGATAAAACCAGGAGAAACTAGACAGACACGTACATTTGAACGACCAAAATCAAAATATAAACTCTCAGCCAAGTTATTCAAAGCTGATTTTGATGGGCCATAACCTGTCGAATTAGGTAGCCCTCTATAGCCTGCTATAGATGAAACTATAGCAATTTTTCCTTCTCTTTTATTCTTAAAATATTCTTCTACAGCTTTGATACTATTCAATGTTCCAAAAAAATTAATCTTAAATACATCTTCAATCTGTTCAACATCAATATCTTTTTCTTTTTTAGGATTCCAAGTACCTGTAGAAAAAAAACAAATATCAATATTTTCAAATTTATTTTTTATTTTCTCGAAGACTTCCTTACATTTAGTTTTATCCGTGACATCTAATGGAAATGCGATTATATTAGCGTTGGTATTAGCTATTTCTTTTAAAAGATTTTCTCTCCTAGCAGAAATTGCAACATTCCAACCTTCATTAGCGAATTTTAATGCTAGCGCTTTACCAATACCTGTGCTTCCACCCGTGATCCAAATTGTTTTTTTATTCATTATTTAAAGATGTATAATACCTTTATGCTTAAAAATAAAATTTTATCATTCATTCTTTTTTTTATAATAACCTTTTCAGCCTCATTCATTGGTGGTGCAGTCTCAATAAATTTGAAAGAACCTTGGTATTCAACACTTATTAAATCAAGTTTAAATCCACCGGATTGGGTTTTTGCTCCTGTTTGGACTATTTTATACCTTATGATGACTATTGCAGTCTGGAACTTCTGGCATAGCAAAAATAGAGATATGAATACAGTTTATATTTATTTTATTCATATAATAATAAATACAACTTGGAGTATTGTATTTTTTGCATTGCACAAAATATTTCTAGCCATGTTAGTTTTAATAATATTAATAATATTTATTTTTTTGTTAATCATAAGATTTAAACCTGTAAATAAATTAAGCTTCTATTTAATGATTCCCTATTTACTTTGGTGTTCCTATGCATTATTTCTAAATATTAACTTAGTTATTCTAAATTAATTTATGGACGATGTAGTAATAGTTGGAGGTGGTATTATTGGTGCAGCGACTGCTTACTTTTTGTCTAAAGAAGGTAGAAAAGTTAAAGTTATAGAGAGGGATCCAACTTATAAATCAGCATCATTTCCATTATCTTTAGGTGGTTTCAGAAGACAATTTTTTCAAAAAGAAAATATTTTATTAGGAAAATTTGCAAGAGAGTTTATTTTTCAAATTCCAGAATTACTCAAGACTGAAAAAAACCCAAATCCTACGGCAAGTATGGTGCCCAATGGCTATCTATTAATGTTTGGACCTGAACATGCAGAAGAACAATATAAGGCTTTAGAAAACCATCAAGCATGTGAAGCTGGTACAAAAAATATTAAAGGCTCTGAATTATCAAAACATTTTCCATACATAAATGCAGATGGAATAGAAACAGCTACATTTACTGACAATCAAAGTGAAGGTTGGATAGATCCTTTTATGTTCCATAATGCGTTAAAAAGTAAAGCTACCGAGCTTGGAGCAGAATTTATCAAGGGAAATATAAAATCTCTCTCTGAAATAAAAGCCAAAACTATTATTTCCGCAGCCGGTTGTTGGACTAAAGAATTACTTGAAGACATACCTGTAGAACCACAAAAACACACTGTATTTAGAGTTAAATGCCCAAAACATATTCCTGAAATGCCTTTAACAGGAGATTTACCATCCGGAGTTTATTGGAGACCAGAGGGAAAAGAGTATTTAGCCGGTTCGCCCAAATCTATTTTTGATGCGAGAGATTTAGAGCCAGCCTGGGAGGATTTTGAAGAATTAGTATGGCCAGCACTAGCAAATAGAATTCCAATTTTTGAAGAATTAAAATTAACAGGAGGCTGGGCAGGATATTATGATTGTAACAGATTAGATAATAATGCTGTTGTGGGCAAACATCCTAAATTTGATAATGTTTATTTAGCTACAGGTTTTACTGGCAGAGGATTAATGCAGGCCCCAGGTATTGGAAGAGCTTTGACAGAATTAATAACTACAGGAGCATATCAATCTATTGATATCTCTAATATGGCTGTTGAGAGAGTTTTAGGAAAAAAAGCAAGACCTGAACCGTATGTTCTTTAAATTATGAAACTTAATATTGGTGGTGAACAAAAAAAAGAGGGATGGAAGATATTAAATATCCAAAAAAAAAATGGTGTAGACTTTATTGGTGATATTTCAGATCTAAGTCAATTTAGTGAAAACTCAGTAGAGGAAATTTATGCAAGTCATGTAGTTGAGCATGTTGAACAAAGTAAAGTCGAGAGTACTTTTAAAGGTATCTACAGAGTACTAAAAAATAATGGAAAACTTTATATATCAGTTCCCGATATGGAAGTTTTATGTAGAATATTTATTTCAAAGGAAGCACCTAAAAGTGCCAAACTTCATACTTTGAGAATGATTTATGGGGGCCAGATAGACAAATACGATTTTCATTATTGTGGGTGGAATTATGAATTATTAAAAGACTCCATAATAAAAGCAGGTTTTAAAAGAGTTGAAAAAGTAAAATTCTTTGGTTTATTTGATGATACCAGTAATTTTGCTCCTTATAATAATGGCAAAGAAAACGTTCCTATTAGTCTTAACGTGATTGCATATAAATAAATTTTTGAAATATATAATGCTTAACATAGTGGTTTTAAGTTCCACAAAATGTTTTATAATTTTCATTTGATCCTGATAAGGATTGAAAATCAGAAGTATCTTCTTGTTTAATGTATGGTTTTTTTAAAATATTTAGAAATCTTATTAATGGTTTAAAATCTTTTCTATCAGCAAACTCTAAAACTTCTTCAACTTTATGATTTCTTGGAATAACCAAAGGGTTGTAGGTTTTCATCAACTCTATTGAATTTTTGTAGGAATTATTGTCTTTTAATTGTCTAATATTTAATCTTTTTTTCCAATCTACAAAATCCATATCTTCATAAATAGTTCCATTATTTGAAAGAGGATCCATGATATGACAGAAAGTGTTTGTATAATCAGCTTTATTCTGATGCATCCAAGTTAATAAATCTAAAATTAAAGTTTTATCTATACTGTGATTTCCTATTAAACCAAGTTTTTTTCTCATCATTTCAAGCCACTTTTCTTCATACTTTTTTTCAAAAGTATTAATTATTTCAGTAGCCATCTCGATCGCTTTTTTTTGATTTTTATCAATCATGGGTATTAGACATTCTGCAAATCTTGATAAATTCCACTTTGTAATAATTGGTTGATTACAGTAAGCATATCTTCCCATGTGATCAATAGAACTAAAAACAGTTTTCGGATCATATGTATCCATAAATGCACATGGGCCGTAGTCAATTGTTTCTCCTGAAATTGACATATTGTCAGTATTCATAACTCCGTGAATAAAACCCACTCTCATCCAGTTCACGACTAGATCAATTTGTTTATTCATAAGATCAATTAAAAGATCCATTGCCTTATTTTTTGAATTTACCAGTTTTGGATAATGTCTATTAATTACATAATTTAATAACATCTCTAATTCATCTTTTTTGTCTCTTGCTGCAATATATTGAAAAGTTCCAACCCTAATATGGCTCAAAGCTACTCTAGTTAGAATAGCGCCTTCTAGTAAAGTATCTCGCATTATTTTTTCACCCGTTTTTGCTACCGCTAAACTTCTTGTTGAGGGAATGTTAAGATTATGCATTGCCTCACTTACGATATATTCTCTTAACATTGGACCTAATGCAGCTCTACCATCACCATTTCTTGAGAATGATGTTTTCCCAGAACCTTTAAGTTGAATATCATATCTTTTGTTGCTGCTAGTTATATGTTCACCTATCAATATTGCTCTACCATCACCAAGCATTGTAAAGTGCCCAAATTGATGGCCTGCATATGCTTGAGCAATTGTATTACTACCCTCAGGAAGAGTGTTTCCTGTAAATAAAGATGATAACTTGTCTTTGTTAATTTTTGTGAGATTTAGATCTAATTCTTTAGCTAAACTTTCATTAATTATAACCAATTCAGGACTCTTTACAGCTACAGGTTTAATATGTTCCTTAAAAGCATTAGATAGTCTTGAATAAGAGTTATCAAAATTCCAATTTATATTATTTTCCATTGAAAACTATTGACTCCAAATCCTTTTTAAAATTTCTTCTCTGCCACAAGCTTTTTTGTATCTCAAATATCTCTCTAGCTTAATTTTATAAAAGTCCTGGTGATACTCTTCAGCTCTATAAAATTTTTCAAAACTTCGAATATATGTGACAACTTTTTTGTTAAATCTGTTTTCTAATTTTTGAATATCTTTTTCTATTAATTTCTTTTCATTTGTATCTTGGTAAAACGCAACCGATCTATAACTATAACCTTTGTCACAAAACTGTCCATAGGAGTCAAATGGATCTATATTAATCCAAAAATTTTCCAGTAATTCTTCATATGAAATAATTTTTTTATTATACACAACCTCTACGACTTCAAAGTGACCAGTATTTCCATATGTCACTTCTTTGTATGTTGGATTCTCAGTAACTCCACCTGAATAGCCTGAAATTACCTCCTCTACACCACTTAAATTTTCAAAAGATTCTTCCATACACCAAAAACATCCACCAGCAAAATATGCCTTATCTTTTTGAGCTGAATAAGAAAAATTAATATTAAATAGAATTATGAAAATAATTAAAAAATATTTCATTAAATATCATAATCAAAATAGTTATGATAAGTCCATTATATTAAAGGTAGCTATTTTTAAGTAGGCTACCTTTAATTGTTTATCTTAAATTATTGTTTTTTGTATTTTGCCGCTTCTTCAGATCCACCAGTAGCTGAACCTTTACTGTATGAGTGAGCTCCCATACCAGCTAACTGACCATCTTTGACAATTAAATACTGATTTCTAATCTCTTTGCCATCGAAGAAACATTCTAATATCTCTCTAACACCATCTGCATATCTTGATTGTGCAGTTAAAGATGTACCAGAAGTGTGAGGTGTCATACCGTGATTTGGCATACTTCTCCACACGTGATCATTTGGTGCAGGTTGAGGAAACCAAACATCACCAGCATACCCACTTAGTTGACCACTTTTCAGAGCTTTTGCAATTGCATCTCGATTACAAATTTTTCCTCTAGCTGTATTGACAATGTAAGCACCTTTTTTCATTTTACTTATCATAGCATCATCAAACAAGTTTTCTGTTTCTGGGTGTAGTGGACAGTTGATTGTTACAACGTCACAAACTTTAACCATTGATTCTACTGTCTCGTGAAATGTTAAATTAAGCTCTTTTTCAACACTATCAGGCAATCTGTGTCTATCAAAATAATGCAAATGGGTATCAAATGGTTTCATTTTTCTTAACGCATCTAATCCTATTCTTCCAGCTGCAACAGTACCAATATGCATACCTTCAACATCATAGGATCTTTGAACAGCATCAGCAATGTTCCATCCACCTTCATTAACAATCCTATGTTGATTATGATAATCTCTAACCATAGAAACAATCATCATGACAATATGTTCAGCAACTGATCTTGAATTACAATAAGTTACTTCCACAACATCAATTTTGTTATCCATAGCTGCCTGTAAGTCTACGTGGTCTGATCCAATTCCAGCTGTTATTGCCATCTTTAAATTTTTGGCCTTAGCTATTCTTTCTTTAGTTAAGTAGTAAGGAAAAAAAGGCTGAGAAATAACTATATCAGCATCAACTATATGTTTATCAGCTTCACAACCATCTCCATCTTTACTATTTGTAACAATAAATTCATGTCCATTACTTTCTAAAAATTTTCTTAAACCAAGTTCTCCAGAAACACATCCTAATAACTGACCTGGCGTGTAATCTCTTGCTTTTGGTGATGGAAGCGTCATTCCATCTGGATATTTTTCTATTTTTGGTAGTTCCGATAAAGCATATGACTTTGGCATTCCCCCTTTAGGATCATCATATAATATGCATAGTATTTTCATTAAATCTCCTCTGTAATTAAAATTTATTTTTTATATCTAACCTTATTTTTTTACTTCAAGCAATTAAATTATTTTTTTTCTGGGTAATTTTTTTTTAAAAGAAAACGATTGACTACTATTGCAAAAACGATAATTATGACAGATCCAGTCACCACAGGACTAAAAAGATAATCAAAAGAAACACTACCAATTATTACAATAATTGGATTTCCACCTGCAGGCGGGTGAGTAACATTTAACAGTATCATTAAACCAACACCAACACCCACTGCTAAAGGAATTGTTAAAAAAATAGGAAGTGGAAATAGATAAAGGAAAAATAATCCTATTAATGTGGTTGTGAAGTGACCAAAAAAAACATTCTTGGGTTGAGCAAATGGACTTTCAGGATATCCATATAATAAAACCATCGATGATCCAAAAGAGGCTAGTAAAAAAATACCTAATTCAGTTTTATAAGTGAGTCCAGTTAGTATTCCGATTGTAATAATAGAAAATAAACCAGCTAAAAAAGATTTCTTAATATTACCCATAAGAATTAATTTGATACTATTTTTTTCATGGCTTTAAAAGGTAATAATATACAATCTTTTCTAGAGAGATTCTCTTTTACAAATAATTTTGAAAATAGTTTCAAATTATTGTTTAAATTTTTATCATCTTTCTCAAAAAATGATTTTGCTTCATCACACAATTTTATAATCTTACCTTTTTTACTATTCTTAGAAATTTTTGATAATAAACTTGCAGATGCTTGGCAGTATATACAAGATTCTGTTTGGTAACCAACGTCAGTTATTTTATCTCGGTTTATTATTAGCTTTAGTTGAATTTCATCTCCGCATACAGAGTTTTTTAATTTCATGAAGTGGGTGTGATTCTTAATATCTTTATTATTTTTTGTGTCCGCAGCAATATTAATTATTTCTAAATTCATATATTATATATACATTATAAAGTATAAACTTGCAGTTGTGTCTCTAAATATAAAAAAAACCTCAATAATCGAAAAAATCTTTTTTTCACAATATCTATATCTATTTTTGTTGTAGTTGAAATAAATAAGAATTAAATACGGTTAAATGATAGAACTTAAAAATGAAAAAATAGCAGTACCTATTGTATTATTTGCTGGTCTTATCTGGTCATTTGGTCCGTTAGTAGTAAGATATATGGATGACCCTAATTTAGTGCCGTGGCAGTATATCTTTGGACGAGGCTTAACAATTTTTATTCTCTTGAATCTTTATTTATATTTTGAGGAAGGTAAAAATTTCTATAAAAATTATAAAAAAGTAGGTAAATCGGGATTAATTGGGGGTTGTGGACTAGGCGTAGCGATGATTTCGTTTATATACTCTATAACAAACACTAGTGCTGCTATAACTTTATTATGCTTGGCCGCAATGCCATTTTTTACTGCTCTACTTGCATTTCTATTTTTAAAAGAAAAAATTAGCTTAAATGTATGGGTTTCAATATTTGTTGCAACAATCGGCATAGTAATTATGGCTGTTGGAAATAATGAAAAAAATTCTATTGTAGGATTTATTTTTGGTATTACTTCTTCAATTGGTTTTTCAATATTTTCTGTGACTTTGAGATGGAGAAAAGAAACGCCTAAGTTTACAACAGTAGCTATTGCTGGTTTGTTTTGTTTTGTTTTAGCTGCTTCGGTAATATTATTCAAAAACCAACCATTTTTTTCGACAAGTTATAACTCCTCATTGTTCTCGCTACATGGTACTTTGGTGTGTATAGGAATGATTTTATATGCAATCGGATCAAAAGCAATTCCAGCAGCAGAGTTAACTTTACTTTCATTAACCGAGGTAATTGGTGGAATTTTTTGGGTATGGTTACCTTTATTTGGAATTAATGAGGTACCTAATACAAACACTATAGTGGGTGGATTTTTTCTTTTTATTTCACTTTTTCATTACAGCTTAATTATGAGATGGAATAAAAGATACATAGCATTAAATTAAAATTTCATTGAGAAAAAAAATTATATCACTAGTTATTTGATGAAATGGTAAAAAAAAATACGATAGTAAATAGCTGGAACGAATGGGATCCACTAAAACATGTAATAGTGGGTAGGGCAGATGGTACTTGTATACCTGCTCCAGAGCCAGCTTTAGATGCAAAAGTTCCTGAGGACTCAGACATGAGAGGAAAATTTGGTCCAAGAATGCAAGATACTGTCGACAAAGCAAACGAACTTTTAAATAATTTTTCAAATGTTTTAGAAAAAAAAGGCATCAAAGTAGATAGACCCGAACCAATTAATTTTAATCAAAAAATTTCTACACCGGATTGGAAAGCAGAAACAATGTTTGGTTGTATGCCTCCAAGGGATGTTCTTCTAACAGTGGGAAATGAAATTTTAGAAGCTACAATGAGTTATAGATGTAGATGGTTTGAGTATTTATGTTATCGACCTCTTTTAAAAAGATATTATGAGGAAGACTCAAATATGAGACATGAGTCTGCCCCAAAGCCAAGATTGACTGATGCCGATTATAGAAAAGATTATTTGTCAGAAAAAATTGGCATACAAAAAAGACTTCAATGGACTGAAGAAAAGTTTTTTGTAACTACTGAGGAGGAACCTTTATTTGATGCTGCAGATGTTTTAAGGTTCGGAAAAGATTTAATAGTTCAACATGGATTTACAACAAATTTAAAAGGCATAGATTGGTTAAAGAGACATTATAAAGACCATAGAATCCATGCAGTAAACTTTCCAGGAGATCCATATCCCATACACATAGATGCTACTTTTACCCCCATTAAAGAGGGATTAATAATCAATAACCCTCAAAGAAGATTACCTAAAGAACAAAGAAAACTTTTTGAGAAAAATGGATGGGAAATAATTGATGCTGCTCAACCTGCACACAATGAACCACCACCTCTTTGTTATTCCTCAGTTTGGCTATCAATGAATGTATTAGTTTTAGATCCAAAAACAGTTTGTGTAGAAAAAAGTGAAAAATATCAAGCAGAACAACTTGATAAATTAGGGATGGAAGTTATTCCGATTGATTTAAGAGATGCGTATGCATTCGGAGGCGGACTTCATTGTAGTACAGCAGATGTATTTAGAGAAGGAGATTTAAAAGATTATTTTCCAAAACAATAAAGTGATAGATTTTTCTTAGTTTTCTTTCGATTTGTCGATACTAAATTTTTCTAACTGACTTAAAGAACTTTCTGAATTATTATCTATATTGTCAAATTTAGCACGTCTTTCCATCTCTTTTTGTATTAATCTTTGCTCTCTTTTCATTTCCTCTTGCTCTTTTTGTTTTTGTTCTCTATCAAATCTTTCTTCCCACTCTCTAATTTTTATATATTCAACTTCTTTCTCTTTATCTTGCTCTTCTCTTAATCTTTTTAATTCTCTATTTTTACGTCTTTGTTCTCTAAGATCTCTTTGATGTAGCTCATCTTCTCTTACTTTTAAGTCTATATCTTTTCTATTTTGTTCTTCTTCTCTTATTTTTAATTGTTTTTCTTTTTCTCTTAACTCTTTTGCTACTAGAACTAATTCTTCATCTTTTCTTACTAATCTTTCACCCTCAATTTTTTGTTTTTCATCTTTTAATTTTATCTCTTTTTCTTTTAATTTGATTTCATCTTCAGTTGTTTTAAGTTTATTACTTTCTTTAAGTAATTTATCTTCCCAGACTTTTAAATCTTTTTTTTCTTTTAAAAATGAATTTCGATCCTCAAGTTTTTGTAATTTTATTGCTCTAATTTTATTTTGTTCTTTATTTTTTTTATAATTTGATATTGCAGAGGCAATAGATTTTGTTGTAAAGGAAGCAATCCTTGACAGTCCATGCTTTTCTTTACTTACTCTAGTTCGCGACTTTTTTTTTGTTTTCATTTTATAAAAAGATTATTTCACAAGAGAAATAATTATTATTCAATAAAAATTTTAAAAATATTGATTAAAAATTAGTTTTTAAAGCTACAACCTGTGAGAGATAATTAATTGACCTGATTGTCTGGTTTGACTTTTTCATCCTCTTTTTTATATTTTACACCTTTTCTCTCAAGTATCTCTTTAACCTTATCAGAATATGGCTCTTCAATGTGTGCTGTCGATGGATTTAGCTCAATACCAGCTGGAGTAATCGTTTGGGGCATTGCTACAAACTGAGAGTCAGGATTTTCGACAGTTTTTCTTACTTTCATTCTATACATTCCAAAAAAACCAATTAAAGAATGAAAAAAAAACAAAAAAACAAAAAATCCATTTGGACCAACCAGGTCCATAAATATTGAGCATAAAAATGGGCCACTCATCGCACCCAAACCAAACACAAATTGAAGACCAGCACCAGCAGCCACAAATTTTTCTTTTGGAATGAAATCATTAGTGTGTGCTAAAATTAGAGAAAACATTGGCAAACTACAAAATGAAAAAAGAATCAAAAAAATATAAAACCAGATTTTACTTGTTGCAAGTCCCCCCGGTAAGTACATTTGTCCAGTAACTAAAATTGTTATAATTGCAAAAGCCGCTGCACCAAAAGTAGCAAAAACTATCACTTTTCTTCGATCGTACATATCTGATATTTTTCCTACTGGAAATTGAGAAATAGCTCCTGATATAGCCAGCAGAAATGTTACAATTGAAATTTCTAAAATCGTAAAATTCATTGAGGTCGCGTACACAGCTAATAGTGTAAAAAGTGCAGCCTGTATAGTTCCGTAAAAAAAAGAACTTACCATCCCAAAAGGGGATGACTCATAGAGATCTTTGAGTGACATTACTTTAATCCTTTTAAATGTTGGTGGTTTCTTTTTAGTTAGCAAAATAGGAATTAGAGCAATTGATGTAATTACAGAGACTAAAATAAAAGGCTGGAAATTTAGAGGACTACTAAAGTTTAGTAAAAACATCCCTATTCCCATTGTTCCATAAAGTATGACCATATAGATGGATAATACACTTCCTCTATTCTTGTTACTTGATCTATCATTAAGCCAGCTCTCAGCAACGGTATAAATACAAACCATACTTATCCCTGTCAAAACTCTTAGAAAAAACCACACTAAAGGATTAACAATTATCGAGTGCATTAAAATAACTAAAGATGAAAGTGATGCAAAAGCTGCAAAAACTCTTATATGTCCGACTCTAGATATTATATTGGGAATAGTTGCTGCGCCTATAAAATAGCCAACAAAATATCCTGACATCATGAATCCAGTTGAGGTTAAACTAAATTCTTCTTGTACTGCTCTTACTCCTAAGAGAGAACCCTGAAAGCCGTAGGCCATCATTATGCATCCCATGCCCAAAAATAGCGCCCAAGAATTTTTTAAAACTTTGTTCATAAAAAACTGTAACTATTCGCGATGTATTATTAAATCAAGTCTTAATTGTGACAAGTTTAATTTTTTCTCAATTTTAAAAATGAATGTATCGCAATGGTAGTAATTATAATTGCTCCGCCTTGGAGTGTTTCTACACTCGGTTGCTCCTTAATAATAACCCATACCCAAATAGGGCCAACAATAGTCTCTAGTAGAAAAAAAAGGTTAACTTCTGCTGCAGGTATAAATCTCGGGGCAATAGTTACTAGTACAAATGGTATTGCTACACACAAAATACACATTAAAGGAACAATAAATAAATCTTTATCTATTAGTGCAAAGCTCTCGATAAAAAACAAGGCAAAAGAAGCAACAAATAATTTACCTACTACTGCTGCAGGTACCAAGTTTTTTGTTTTGGCAGATCTAATTGTTATAGCACCTACAGCCAAACCAAAAGCAGTTATAAAACCTAAAATATCTCCATAAAAATTTCCAATCCTCAGAGAGTCAAAAAAAATGTAAACTATAGCTAAAAAAGTAATTATTATTGAAATTAAAGTTTTACGATCAGGTGGCTCTTTTAAAAAAATAGCACCAAGAATAGCAGATAACATTGGTGCAGTTGCAATCATAACAAGAGTATTTGCAACATTCGTATTTTGAATTGAGACAACAAAAGTAATATTCGTTACGCTAAAAGTTACGATATATATTATTCCATGAAAACCAGAATTAAAAAGGATCTTAAAAAAATTTAGTTTGTAAATTAATAACATTCCAAAAAAAACAGTAAAAAAAGGTATGATACCTCGATAGAAAACCAAACCCCAAGTATCAAGATTTGAAAGTCTTATAAATAATGAATCAGGAGTGATAAACATTACAGCTACAAAAGCAAGTAAAGAGCCTTTTTGCTGATCAGTTAAACTTTTCACGCTTTAAGTTCTTTCCAAAAAGTTTTAGCGAGATTAATTTTTGAAAGATCATAAAAAGTTTTTAATCCAGTTGGAGAGGTAACATTGATATCTCCGTTAAGTTTTTGATCAATAAAGTCAATACCAGCAAAAAAAATATTCTTTTTTTTTAAATCTTTTCCAACAATATTTGATATTTTTTTTTCTTTTTTTGTTAAATCTATATTCACCGGCTTTGCACCTTTGCTCATATTGCTTAAAAAAGAGCCTTTTTTAGGAATTCTAGATATAGCTCCACATACCTTGCCATTGATTATAAATACTCTTTTATCACCACTTCTAATTTTAGGTAAAAACTTTTGGCACATGACATATCTATGCTTTTTTATAAATTTACTTATAAATTTAGACCTAAAAATTTTAATAAGATGAATATCGTTGCCACTGAAACTGTGGATTGGTTTTATAATTATTTCCTTATTTTTATTAAAAAAACTTTTGACTTCATAAATATCCTGAGTGAATATAGTTTTAGGCATAAATTTTTGAAAATTAGTAGAATAAAGTTTTTCAGATATACTTCTAATTGATGTTGGATCATTAATAATTTTAACATTATTTTTAATTGTATCTAAAATTAAAGTAGATGAAATGTATTCTAGATCAAAAGGAGGATCTTGCCTAATTAATACAAATTTACACTTTGAAAGATCCAATTTTTTTTTTTTTAAGATTTTAAAAAAACTTTTTTTTTTATACTCAAATTTGATAAAAAAACCATTTGCTAAGACTTTTGAGTTTATTATTGATAAATTTTTTGGCTCATAATAAAAAATTTCATAATTTTTTTTTTGTATCTCATTTGCTAAAAATATAGTTGTATCTGTTAATGGATTTAGATTTGCTGGATGATTTCCTTGGATAGCAACTATTTTATTTGTCATATAATTCATTTAAATCTTCATTTTTAGAAAATTTACTTACCATATGATCAGCATTTGTTGTTCTATTATTAATGATTTTTTGTAAATGGTTTAAGAATAAGACCTCATTTCTTTCACCTTTATTAAGAATGTCTCTTTTTTCAAGTCCTTTTTTAGATAAGTTTAATAAAGTTGACGACCAATAAAAAAGGTCTTTACCCATCAATTGTGTATTAAAACCTTTGAGTGGTGCTTCTAAATAGGCGTTAATAATCTTATCTTTATCCCATTTGGATATTAACTCATAAACTTCATCAAGATTTCCATAGAGAATACCAACAAAAAAAGCTGGACCCGAACACAAACAATCCCATCCACAAGTATCCATAGACCTTATCTCTATGTATTTCTTTAATCTATTTTCTGTAAATATCGTACTAAGATGAGTAGATAAATCCTTTTTAGTGGGAAGTCTTTTATTAATTTCCCTTATTTCTCCATTCATAAAATGATTAAATTTATAATTTTTACCAGAAATATATTTTGACCCATCTTGAATGAACAAAATTGGAAAGTTGATTATGAAATCAGCATATTTCTCAAAATCTAAATCATCAAAAAATATTTTCGGCAATCCTCCTCTCGAGGTATTTTGCCAAACTTTAGAGCGATAAGATAAGTATCTTGTTTGCTTTTTCTCAATTATAGAAGAGTTAGCAAATAACGCAATTGTAATTGGGACTATTGAATTAACAATTCTAAACTTTTTAATAAAATCTTCCTCTGAACTGTAATCTAAATTTACTTGAGTCCCACAAGTTCGATACATCATATCCAAACTTGAGCTACCTCCCAAAGGCATGTCCTTGGTCATTAATTTATACCTAAGCTTAGGATTATTTGGTATTTCATTAAGTTTTGAGATTGGATCAAACCCAGCACTAACGATATTTATTCCAAGTTTTTTTGTAACTTGTTTTAATTCAAATAAATAATCCTGAGACTCTGCACAACCCTCATGAATATTACTAAGCTTATCACCAGATAGCTCTATTTGATTACCCGGTT
The DNA here is from genome assembly GCA_902570915.1 of uncultured Pelagibacteraceae bacterium. Lineage (GTDB taxonomy): Bacteria > Pseudomonadota > Alphaproteobacteria > Pelagibacterales > Pelagibacteraceae > Pelagibacter. The sequence continues at coordinate 52,434 of CACGAB010000003.1, forward strand.
CCAGGGTGATATTTTTTCCGCCTTTATTAAGACCTATTATGTTATCTTGTTCAACAACTGGGTTCCAGCCAAATTCAACAAGAGCTGAAAACATTTCTTTTATTTTGAGATAGTCTAATCTTTTATTACTTTTATCATCAAATAAAAATTTTTCATGTTCAATTCCAATTTTAAATTTTTTGGTTTCTTTAAAACCTGAGTTAAAATACTTAATTATCTCATCTTTTGTATCAATCATATAAATTTCAACTGTTATTTTATTTTAAATTTAAAGTGATGAATATGGTTTTCTTGAAAAAATTTTCTTAACCATCGGTTTAAAAAAATCTAGGGGAAGAGATTTATAATTCGGATCAAATGAATTTTGATCGTATTTCTCACAAAAATCTACAGTAGCTTGGTAGTATTTATGTCCCTGGTATTTATCTCTTTTATTTTTATCTCCACCTAAATGATGAGCATAATAAAACATTTGAAATTCTCCATGCTTTTCAACTATCCAATGTGTTCTCTCTGAAACATAGGGTTTTAATATTGCTGCTGCATATTCGGAGTGATTCATTGGAGCAAGCTCATCTCCAATATCATGCAACAAAGCAGCTACAACCATTTCTTCACTCTCTCCATTCTTGTATGCTCTAGTTGCACTTTGAAGTGAATGTTCTAACCTTGAAACTTGGTAACCCTCTAGTGTCTCGGTTAAACTTGACATAAATTTTAATATTCTATCCGCTGTTTTACTAGCAAAATTTTTTTCATGTCTGTCTAAAAAAAGATAATCATCTTTTGTTCCATTTTTCATTTCTGTAAAACTCACTTTTTTCATAAATCAATTATTAGAAGCTGTGCTTAGCAATGAAAGTTGTGTAATTTTATTATCTCCAAGTTCATCCATTGGTTTAACGGGATAATCGCCAGTAAAATAATGATCTGTCAATTGAGGATAACTGTTATTTCTTTTATCAAAACCTATAGCCCTGTATAGTCCATCAATTGATAAAAAAGTTAAAGATTTGGCTCCAATATATTTACAAATTTCATCATTAGTTTTGTTCGCTGCAAGTAATTCTTTCTTTGTAGGTGTATCGACACCATAAAAATCTGGAAACCTTATCTCAGGACAAGCAATTTTCATGTGAACTTCTTTTGCGCCTGCGTCATAGAGCATTTTTATTATCTTGTGAGAAGTTGTACCTCTAACTAAAGAGTCATCTACAAGAATTATCTTTTTATTTTTTATAGTTGACTGATTAGCATTTAATTTTAATTTTACTCCTAAACTCCTTATCTTTTGAATTGGTTCTATGAAAGTCCTGCCAACATAATGATTTCTTGTGAGACCTAATTCAAAGTTGATGCCAAGATATCGAGCAAAACCAAGAGCTGCGGCATTACCAGAATCTGGGACTGGAACAACTATATCTGCTTTTAAATTATTTTCTTTAGCTAGTTCTTTACCAAGATTTTTTCGGTATTCGTAAGCACTCTTGCCATTTAAAATACTATCAGGTCTTGAAAAGTAAATATATTCAAAAACACATGGTCTTATTTTTCTAGGAGGAAAGGGTTTAATACTTTTAATCTTATTATCTTCGATTAAAACAATTTCTCCATTGTCAACCTCTCTTACGAATTTTGCACCTATTATATCTAAAGCACAAGTCTCTGATGAAAGGACGTAACTATTATTTAGTTTACCAATTACAAGCGGTCTTATTCCAAAGGGATCTCTCACACCAATTAATGAAGTCTGAGTTAGCATGACCAAAGAGTAACCTCCTTGGATTTGAAATATTGCATCTACAATTTTATCGATAGTTTTTTTTCTTTTTGATCTTGCTATCAATTGGACAATAGTCTCAGTATCTGATGTTGTGTAAAAAATAGCACCTTCATCGACTAATTTTTTTCTTAATGAAATTGAGTTTGTAAGATTACCGTTGTGAGCAACACCAATACCACCTGCATTGGTATCAGCAAAAAAAGGCTGTATATTTCTTAAAGTATTTTCACCAGTAGTACTATATCTATTATGTCCTATAGCATAATTTCCTTTTAATCTATTTAAGATCTTCTCCTTATTAAAGTTATCTCCTACTAAACCAAATCTTTTTTCTGAAAAATAATGTGATCCATCAAATGATACTATTCCACAACCTTCTTGACCTCTATGTTGTAGTGCATGTAAACCTAAAGCAGTTAAAGCTGAAGCGTCTTTGTTGTCACTTATACCAAATACTCCACATTCCTCTTTAAGTTTTGGATTAAAGTTCCTTAATTTTTTCTTTAGATTCTTGATAAGTTTTCTCATCTGGAAATTCTTTTAACAAATAATTACTACCTTTTTCTAAATATGGAAAGATGTATGATTTATTATGATTTATGGGCCATTTATCATGATTATAAACAATATGTGCTACAGAAAATACACAAACAGCAATTATGTATGATCTTACGAATCCAAAAAAAAAGCCAAATATTTTGTCTAAGTTTCCAAGTCCTGTATATTTTATAGCCTTACCAATTCCTTTGTTAATCAACAAAATTAAAAAGATTATTATTATAAAAATACTTATACCTAGAGCAATATCTAAGATATATTCATTATCTATTATATCTTTGACATAAGGTTTAATTCTTGGAAACAAAATTAAAGTTAATATGTATGCCAATAACCATTTAGCCATAGCCAATACACTTAATACAAAACCTTTTATATAGCATTTAATTAAGGATAAGATTGTTATTATTAAGTAGACTAAATCTAAAAATGATATTGAATTATAAAACTCTTGTAAAATTTCCATTTTAAATTTTATTTTTCAAAAGGTTTAATCAATAAGATTAAGGAAGGCAAAAGGGTTAAAACAGATATCATTGCAAGTAACATTGCAATTCCTGTAAAAATACCAAAATAAATTGTAGGGATAAAATTAGATAAAATTAAGATTGAAAAACCAAAAACAATGGTGATTGATGTATTTAAAATTGCTTTACCAACTGTTGAATGACAAACTTTTACAGTTTCATTATAATCATTTAAATTATTATATTCTTCTTTAAAACGATAAATATAATGAATACTATTATCAACAGCTATACCTATAGTTATTGCTGCTATAGTAATTGTCATCATATCTAAAGGAATACCAAGTAGACCAATAATTCCTAAAATAAAAAAGGCTGCTATAAAATTTGGAACTACACCAATTAATGAAAGTTTTATATTTTTAAAAAGAATGATAAACATCACAAAAATACCAATCATAACAAATCCGAGAGTCAAAATTTGTGATTTAAATAGACTTTGAAGTAAATTGTTGAATAAAATTAAAACTCCAGCAAGTTTAAATTCTTTTTCTTCAAGCCCTAATTTATTTTGTAAATCGTAATTTATTTTGTTTATTAAATCATTTCTTCTTAAGTCTTTTTTAGAGTCTATAATTCGGAGATTTATTCTAGCTTCATTATCATTTATAGAAATATAAGGATCAACAATTTCTGATCTAATAGTTTCAGGTATTTTTGAATAAAGAACTCCCATTTCTAAAGTTCCCAATGGTTTATTATTATTAAGTAAAGTTGCGACATCAATGATTGAAGAGAAAGATAGAACCTTACCAATTTCTGGTAGGCTATCTAAATAGTTATGAACTGATGCAATTTTATTTATTTTATCTTTTGTAAACCAATATTTTTTCTCATTCTCAATTTCATTTTCAGCGTCCCAATCTTCGAATTCGTCATCATTACTCTCAGTTTCTTTTTTTGGAAATTTTATAATTACTTCCAAAGGAGTAGTACCTCCTAATTTTTCGTCAATAAGTTTCATACCTTTGTAAATTTCAGTCTTTTTACTAAAATAATTTATAAAACTATTTTCAACCTCGAGACGGGTAATACCGATGATACTTAATAAAATAATGACACCCGTCAAAACGAAAATTAATTTTTGATATTCTTGTGAAATTTTTGAAAAAAAAGAAGTTATTATAGATTCTTCATATTTGATTAAAAAAATATCTTTTTTTTGAACGAAATTAAGTAGAGTCGGTAGCAAGGTGAAAGTAACTAGAAATGAGGTAATCAAACCCATTGTCATCATCCAACCAAAATCAATTATAGGTTTTATCTCACTGAAAATTAAAGATAAGAAAGCTATAATTGTTGTTATCACAGTATATAAAATTGGCCAAAACATTTTGCTCGTGGTTAAAATTATGAGATCTAAAATATTTTTATTGGGAAAATTTTCTTTGAGTTGTAAAAAACGCGTGCTCATATGAATATTCATCGCCATAGTCAAAATTAACATTAAGGCAATAAAATTTGAGGAAATTACTGTTACTTTCCATCCTAACAAACCGAGTAAACCAGTCATTATAATTACTGAGAAAAAGCAGCTGCTTATAGGAATTAATACCCAAATTAATTTTCTAAAAATATACCAAAGTGTTGCGATTATAAATAAAAGAACACCTAATCCAAAAACAATTATATCACTTTTAATAAATGTCATCATATCATCTGCAATCATAGGTATGCCACCTAAATGAATTTTACCTATATTCTCATAACTTTTGATTACATCCCTTATTTCAATTATATTTTTATGATTTTGTTTTTTTATTTTATCTTTATAAACATCAACCTCCTCTTTTGATTTACTTTGAATATTTTTAAGGAGTTTATTCTTCTTTAAATAAACTATAATCCCACTAGTTTTACCATCCTCACTAATAACAAAATTTCTAAAAACTGGACTACTAATTATTTCTTGAAATCCTCTTTCTTTATTTACATCCTCATCTTTAAGAGTTTTAAAATTTTCTAACCTTTCTTGTAAAGGAGCTTCTGAATTATTTAATAATGGAATATCTAACAAAGTGACCACGTTATGCACCCATTCTAGACTTTGAATTTTATATTTTAAACTTAAGAGATTATTTATTGAGTTATTTGAAATCATGTCTTCTTTAGGTGTGTAGGTTAAAATCAAAAATTCTTTTGATCCATAACGATCATTCAATTTTTGAAGGTACTTAAGATCTGGGTCCCCTTCGATTAATAAGGTTTCAGATGAGGCATCAAGCCTAAAGTCTTTTGAGTTATATCCAAAACTCAACAAAGCAATTATCAAAAGTGCAAATATTAACCTAGGTTTTTTTAATACAAAATTTTGATAAAAATGGGTGAACATTAACCCTATTTATATTTTAATTTAGGTATTTTGAGTATCTTTAAATTTGGTAAACATAGCCTCAAACTCAAGCATTACATTTCCAGTTGGTCCATGTCTTTGTTTACCAATAATTATTTCTGCTAAATTTGATACCTCATTCATCTTAGCTTGCCATTCTGCGTGTTCTACTGTTGCAGGTCTTGGTTCTTGTCTCTCTAAATAGTACGCTTCTCTATAGACAAACATAACCACATCCGCATCCTGCTCAATTGACCCAGATTCTCTTAAATCAGCTAATTGGGGTTTTTTTAGATCTCTTTGTTCAACAGCTCTTGAGAGTTGAGATAAGGCGACAACAGGTACAGAAAGCTCTTTTGCTAAGGCTTTTAAGCCTTGGGTTATTTCTGATATTTCTTGTACTCTGCCATCTTTATTATTTATTGATCCCTTCATTAATTGGATGTAATCAACAACAATCATATCTAGACCAAATAATCTTTTAATCCTTCTTGCTCTGTTACTCATAGCTGCAATACTTATAGCTGGAGTCTCATCAATATATAAAGGAAGTTCGGTTATGTTTTTTGAAGTTTCAATAAATTTATCAAATTGCTCATCTGAAATTCTACCACGCCTTATGTCATTTGATTTTATTCTTGACTGTTCAGCTAGTATTCTAGTTGATAATTGTTCTGAAGACATTTCCAGGGAAAAAAAAGCAATAGATGATTTTTTCTGACTTGATTGTAATTTTTGGGCAGCATTAAATGCAATATTGGTTGCTAAAGCAGTTTTACCCATAGACGGTCTACCGGCTATTATTATCAAATCAGATTGATGTAAACCACCCAGTCTATCATCAAGGTTTCTAAGACCAGTCGGTACTCCAACTATTCCCTCCTCATTTTTAAAGGCAGCAGAGGCCATATCTATTGTTTTTTTCAACGCCTCATCAAACTTAACCAATGATGTGTTGAAAGATCCTTTTTCAGCTAAATCAAATAAAAGTCTTTCAGAATTTTCAATAATATTTTGGCCACTTGTATTTAGATCATTCATTTTGGCTGAATCAATAGTTTGCTCTGAAATTTTTATTAATTCTCTTCTGACAAACATATCATAAATTATTTTTGAATATTCAGTAGCCTGTCTTACAGAAGTAGAAAATTTTGTTATTTTTACAAGATACTCAGGAATATTAATATCATCTTTTTCTTTTTCGAAATAATTCTTAAGCGTGATTGGGTTTGCCAATAATCCCTTATAAATGAGGTTTTCAATTGCATTAAATATTTTTTGATGCATAGGATCATAAAAATTAAGGCTAGAAATAATCGTGCTAATCTCATCAAAAATTTCATTATAAACTAGTATTGACCCTATTACTGATTGCTCTGCCTCTATATTGTTTGGTAGTTCATTAAAGCTTTCTTTTAGGACACTTAAATTTTTTTCCATAAGTAAATATAACAAATATCATTATATTTTTTTTTTTTTAATTTGCTGGGGAAAAAATTGTATAATTATTGAATAAGCTCTGAAGATATTACATTTATTATTATTTCACCATCAACTTCTGGGTGTAAGCTAATTTTTACTTTGAATTTTCCAATTGATTTAATATCTCTGACTGGTTGAATCATGGAAGGCTTAACGTCTAGATTATTTATTTCTTTGATAAGTTTTGAAATTTCAGTTGGCTTTACTGAACCATACAATTCACTGTTTTCAGTGCAAAGCTTTTTGAGTTCATATTCTTTTTTATGAATTTTTTCTAAAATTTTTTTCGCATCTTGCTTTTTTTCATTATCTTTTTTTGAAAGATCATTTTTGATTTTGTCTACTTTAGATATATTCTCCTTAGAAGCATACAAGGCTTTTTTATTTGCAATCAAAAAATTTCTAGCAAATCCTCTTTTTACCTCAATAATTTCACCTATAGATCCAATTTTTTTTAAGTTTTCGAGTAATATTACTTTCATTTTATATTAGCGCTAAATTTCTTGCTCTTTTAATTGATACTGACAGCTCTCTTTGTTTTTTTTGACTTACATTCGTTATACGAGAAGGAAGTATTTTACCATTTTCTGATGTATATTTTTTTAATAATTTAATATTTTTATAATCGATTTTTGGGGCCCCTTTTATGGAAAGTGGACAGTTTTTTTTAAATTTATATTTATTAGGTTGAAAAATACTTAGTTTAGCAAAATTACTTTGTTTACTTTTTTTATTTCCTGACTGTCTTTTTGGCATAATTAAATCATTTATTATCTTTGTCTAAATCTTCTTTCTTGCTAAAATAATTTGCATCTAAGTCAAACTTTTTAACTCTAACAGTTAAATATCTTAATAATTTTTTATCAATTGACTCATTCTTCTCTAACTCATTTATAACTTTACCATTACATTTGATTTTAAAATGTATATAGCTACCTTTTTTATTTTTCTTGATTAGATAGGAAAGATTTAATAAACCCCAATTTTCAGTTTTTATTATTTCACCATTGTTTTTTTCAACAATTTTGGAATATTTCTCAGTAAGTTGTTTTAAATCGCTTGGTGATGCGTCTTGTCTTGCTATAATTGTATGTTCGTATAAATTCATTTAAACTTTCTAAAAAAATGAGGATATACTATTATAAATCTTTAATTACAATAGTTAAAAGTTTTAAAAAATAGGTTTTTTTTATGTTTTCAGTAATTTTCCCAGGTCAAGGGTCTCAATTAGTTGGAATGGGAAAAGAGCTCTATAATAAATTTAATATAGTAAAAGACCTTTTTAAACAGGCAGACGAAACATTAAATTTTTCTATTTCTAAGCTTATTCTGGAAGGGCCAAAAGAAGAATTAGATTTAACAGCAAATACACAACCAGCAATATTTTTAATAAGTTATTCAATATTTAATTTAGCAAAAAATGAATTCAACTTAGATTTAAATAAAGCAAAATACTTTGCGGGACACTCTTTAGGAGAATATTCGGCATTATCGTGTGCAGGATATCTGGATTTTTCAGATACTTTAAAAATATTGAGAATTAGAGGGGATGCTATGCAAAACTCTGTACCTAAAGGACAGGGAGGGATGGTTGCGGTATTGGGCTCAACAGTTGATGAGATTGAAAGAATTTTAATGGAAAATAAAGAGAATTTAAAAGCGCAAATTGCAAATGATAATTCTGAAGGTCAAATCGTTTTGAGCGGAAATACTAAAGACTTAGAACAATTTACTCAAATTTTTAAGGCTAATTTAATTAAAAATATTAAACTTCCTGTAAGTGCACCCTTTCACTGTGAACTAATGAATAATGCTACAAAAATTATGAAAGAAGAGTTAAATAAACTTAATTTTAAAAATGGGCAAAATAAATTAATTTCTAACGTTACTGCCAATGAGATTAAAGACTTAGATGAGCTTAAAAATCTCTTAATTAAGCAAATAGAGAATAGAGTTAGATGGAGAGAAAGCGTGATTAATATGATAGAAAATGATGTAGACCATTTTATAGAAATTGGACCTGGGAAAGTTTTGTCAGGTTTGGTAAAAAGGATTAATAGAAATGTTAAAATTGATACAATTAATTCTCAAGGCGATATTGAAGGTCTAAAAATATGACTGATTTAAAAGGTAAAAATATTATTGTTACTGGTGCTTCAGGTGGGATAGGGAATTCAATAATTGAAAAATTAAATCAATCAGGAGCAAATATTTTAGCCTCAGGTACAAGAATAGAAAAACTTGAGGAATTAAAAAGTATATATGGAAATATTAAAATATTAAAGTTTGATATTTCTCAAAGCGATAAAATCGAGGAGTTTGTTGAAAACGCAACTGAACAACTTGGTGGCAGTTTAGATTGTCTCGTTAATAATGCAGGCATTACCCAAGACAATTTAGCAATAAGGATGAGCTTAGATGAATGGAAAAAAGTTATTGATGTAAACTTAACATCAACTTTTTTGATGAGCAAATCAGCAATTAAAAAAATGCTTAAAAATAAATCTGGAAAAATTGTTAATATTACGTCAGTCGTTGGACACACAGGTAATTTAGGACAGGCCAATTACACAGCTTCTAAAGCAGGTATAATTGCAATGTCTAAGAGTTTGGCAATAGAATATGCTAAGAAAAATATAAATATAAATTGTATTTCACCTGGTTTTATTAAAACAGCTATGACGGATAAATTAGACGATAAATTCAAAGAGGCTATAATATCAAAAATTCCTTCTGCCCGACTAGGAGAGCCAGTTGATATTGCAAATGCTGTACTTTTTTTATGTTCTAGTCACTCGAGTTATATAAATGGAGAAACTTTGCATGTTAATGGAGGTATGTATATGGCTTGACAAAATAGGTTTTTAAACTAATAAGAATTTATAACAATAAGGATCAAAATGTCAGAAGATGTTTCAAGTAAAGTTAAAAAGATAGTTGCAGATCACTTAGGTATTGATGAAGCAAAAGTAACAGAAGAATCTAGTTTTATAGATGATTTGGGTGCGGATAGTCTAGATACTGTGGAATTAGTTATGGCTTTTGAGGAGGAATTTGGTTCAGAAATTTCTGATAGTGAGGCTGAAAAGATTTTAACAGTTGGAGATGCTGTAAAATTTATAGAAGGAAAAGCTAACTAATAATTAATGCCCACAAACAAAGATGGGGTAATGATAATTCTTTCCTCTCCATCAGGAGCAGGAAAAACAACACTAGTTGGTTTATTATCACAACGCCCTAATTTTGAAATTTCGATATCTCATACAACAAGAGAACCTAGGAAAAATGAAATACAAAATAAAGACTATTATTTTGTCAGTGAAAAAGAATTTAAAAGGCTGATAGGAAATGAAGAATTTCTAGAATATGCAAAGGTTTTTAACAATCTTTATGGTACAACTCGTACTCCTGTAATTGAAAGACTAAATAAAGGGAAAAATGTTTTATTTGATATTGATTGGCAAGGCGCAGATCAAATAAAGAATAAAAAATTAGATTACAGACTAATTACTTTTTTTATTTTACCACCGAGTAAACAAATTTTACTAGAGAGATTATCTCATCGACATATGGGTGATAAAACTATGGTTGAACAAAGAATGAATCAGTTTAGTTATGATGTTTTGCATTGGATTAATTATGATTACGTGGTCATTAATGATACTTTAAATAATTGTTTTTTAAAAATTCTTAATTTAATTGATGCAGAACTAAACAATGGCTCAAAAGATTATGACAAAGATTTTATTAGAAAACATGTAGAAAAACTAACTAGTTAGATTTTCATACTCTTTAGCTAGGTTGTAGTATGTATCAAGATTTAAATTTTGTGGTCTTAAATCTAAATTTAGTCTCAACTTCCTTTTTATTTCATCATTTCCATTAAACAATTGATTAAAAGGTTTTTTAATCATTTTTCTTCTATGGTTAAAAAAATATCTTGTAATAAGTTCGATATTTGTAGCTTTATTTATTTTAAAAAATTTTTTTTTTGGTTTAAAGATTAGTAAAGTACTTTCTATTTTTGGTTTAGGCCAGAAAGAAGATCGATTGATGTCACAAATTTTTGATATATTCAACTTCCACTTAGCTAATATAGATAATCTTCCATAATTAGATGTGTTGACGTCTGCTATGATCCTGTCTGCTACTTCTTTCTGAAACATTAATATTAAACTTTCAAACCAAAATTTTTCCTTATCTAAATTGAGTATCCATTTACACAATATTTCAGTAGAAATATTATAAGGTAAATTTCCAAAAACAATCAGCTTATGTGTAGATAAATTTTTCTCATTCACATTAAGAATATCATCATTAATTATTTTTAGATTTTTATGAAATTTTTTTTGTAAATTAATTACAAGATTACTATCTTTCTCTACTATAAAAAATTTTCTTGGTTTTTTTTTTAATATACATGAAGTCAAGTTACCTGTCCCAGGGCCAACTTCTAGCACAGTTTTATCTTGAATATTCTCAATACTGGTAATTTTTTCTAAAATCTTTTTATCTATAAGAAAATTTTGACCTAAGCTTTTTTTTGCTTTGATCATTTTGTTTTCTCAAGAAAAGATATGGCTTTGTATAAACTTAAACTACTTGATAAGTTCTTACCAAGCATTGTCTCGTTAGGTCCATGGTCAGGGGATACTCTCAAAAAAGGTAAACCCAATGTAATATTAATGGCGTCATATTCATAAAGAGTTTTTATGGGTGTTAAAACTTGATCATGATACATACCTAAAATTACATTAAATTTTTTTCTGTTTTTTCTTAAAAAGATAGTATCAGCAGCAAATGGTCCATATACTTTAAATTTACGTTTTTTTAAATTTTTAATAGTTGGCTTAATAATTTTTTCATCTTCATTAAATTTACCGGTACTTTCGCAATGTGGATTAAGACCTGTAATGGCAATTTTAGGCTTTAAGCCTCTATACGTTTTATAAAAATCACTTATTAATTTTACCTTTTCATAAATTAATTTTTCATCAATCGCTTTTGAAACTTTTTTTAAAGGAAGGTGAGTTGTTATAGGACTAACTGATAATTCATTATTATATATTAACATTGCTATCTTTTTTTTATTAAATTTTTTAGCTAAATATTCCGTAATACCCAAAAATTTTTTTTTTAAGAAATTTTTTTTGGAGATTGGTCCATTTATTAATTTGTTAGAAAAATTTGACTTTAATAAAACTATAGCGATTTCAAAACATCTTTTGATATAGTTATTTGATTTATTGCTAATTTTCTCAAATGCTTTTTTTTGATTATAATCAACATTAATTAAATTTATTGAGCTATTATTCAATTTATAATGAGTGATTTTTTTAAAATTTAAAATTTTGACCTTCTTTTTAAAATTTAACTTTTTCATTTGAAGAGAGAGTATTTTGTGTGAAGCTATCAGAACAAGTGGACTTTTGATTTTTTTTGTCCTTAAAATTTTAAATAAAATTTCAAAAAAAATACTGTTTGGTTCCCCTGCAACTAATATTATCGGTTTAAAGCTCATTTATTATGACATCTTTTTTAAATTTATTTAAAAAGATATTAGAAAATTGGTTTAATATTTCATTAGTTTTAGATCTAACTATTTTATTTAATTCTTCATCAATGTCTAAATTTCTCTTTGAAATTTTTTTTTCTTTTAATTTAAGAATTAGATAGCCCCCAGGAATTATCATAGGATCCGTATATTCATTAACATTAATTTTAAAAATTTTTTCTAAAATTTTTTTGTTGATAGAGTTTTCACTAATCCAACCAATATTTCCGCCGTTTTTAGAGGTCTCAGAAATACTATAAATCAATGCAGAATTTTCAAAACCATTTTTCTCAATAGCATCCTTTATAATTTCAAACTTTTCATTCAATGTTTGATTATCTTTTAAATTAAATACAATTTCAGAAAGAAGATACTCGTTTTGATTTTCATTTTTTAAAATATCATCTTTTAATTTATTATAGTCAATTTTAATATTATTTGAATATTTATCATAGATAAATTGGTTCCATATAGCATTTATTGTCATCTTATTTCTGATGAAGTCAGGCTTGATACCAAAATTTTTGAGATATGTTAATAACTCATTAATATTTGTGTATCCAGTATTAGAATATGTAGAAATTAAAATTCTGTTATACTCTTCATCTTTAATTTCAATTTTTTGTACGATTTGTTTTAAGGCGATTTCTTTTATTTTATATTTAATTAAAGAATTTCTAGCAATGGTGAAAATTTTTTCATTATCCAAATTATCAATATTTTTATTTAAAGACTTTAAGTAACTGATTTCATCTAAAATATCTACAGTAGTAATAATCTCATTGTTAATTTTTAATAGTATCTTATTCTCATATGCTAACGTCGAATATCTAATTAAAGTTGAAAACAAAATTATAATCAAAATTATGATGAGTCTCATAAAACTAATTTTTATTGATCAATTTTTTGTTCAAAACTTGTTAAAGGTGTTAAAGTTATACTAAATACTAAATTTTCCGATGGTTTCAAATCTCTGTCTTCATAATAAGATTTATCATATCTAACACCAGCTATTAGGCAATCATTTTTGTATTCGTAAATTAGATTATAATACTCTGTTAGATCAATTTTCCTGTTTCGTCTTGTATTGAATGTTAAATAGTTTTCATCATTGAATTTTAACGAAGTTTTATTTTCAATAGTATTCGTATCTCCAATAGCTCCATTTTCCTCTATAAAGTTAAATGATGTATTTAAATTCTTATAGCTGATTGATGTATTTAAAGAATTATATTTCAATGTATTTAGATCATTATCTAATATAAAATCATAAGATACATTCATAATATTTGAAAAATTGTTGGATATTGATCCAAAAATATTGGGATCTTTACCACTTAATCCAGTTGATTGGGGTATAAAACTCTCATTCTCATCTCTGTAAACCGTTGCAATTTTAGCCTCAAAAAATTTATTTATGTCCTTTAATCTTGTTTTTTTGTATTCAACTCCCAGTGTCAGAGATTTTCCTTCTTCAAAGGAATCATCTATAGCAAGTCTATTAATATCAAATATTCCATCAACATTTATAGATCTGTCACTCGAAGAATAATCTTTCATGTCCCCTGGATTTAATCTCAAAGATATTTTTGGAGTAAGATAATTAACCTCACCATCTGTCTGGTTAATAAGTGGTAAACTTGTATTGAGCTCAATAATGCTCATCAGTTCCATCTGAGGACTAGATTTATATATCGTATCATTTTTAGCTATAGTATTTAAGTTTTTTAAATAAAGGTTATATTCACTTTTAAATCCATTATTTGATAATATATTTGAACTTTGAAAATTTAAATCATTGATAATTTTTGTTCTTAAATTGTTGGTATTATTTAAATCATTACTACCGCTAGATTTGAAATTAAATGTTCCATTATTAAAATCGTTAAACAATTGCTTATCAAAATCATAATATGGTAGTATAAACTGATATCGATCTGAGCTTGCAAGGTTTAGACTCTCAAAAGATTGAAATCCAGTTACTAAGTTAAAATTATTGTCATTTAAAATTAACTGAGCTTCGGAATTTAGTACGTCATAGTCTTTTGGAGTAGTCTTATTTTTAAAAATATTACTATCAAAAATCTTTAAATAAGTATCATTTGAAACTTTTTTAAATGAGATAAACAAATCGCTTTGAGTGAAATTTTTCCACGCTAAATTAGCATCAAACTCTGCAAAAAAGTGGGTTATACTGTTAGTTTTACTTGATAGTGATGATTGATAACCATCAACAAAAGAAAAATCTAATGTCGTAGAGGAATTTTTATTTTTTAATCTATACTCATTTTGAAACATTTTTATATCGCTATCGAAAAAAGTAGGTCTGAATGTAAAATCTTTATTATGAGATATCACATGGTAGTAAGGTAAATTTAGTGACGATCCTAAAATATTAGAATTATTCACACTTGGTTTTAAAAAACCAGATTGCCTTTTTACAGTTGGGTCAGGATGAAAAAATTTTGGAAAATACAAAACTGGAACATTATAGATTTTTAGTAAAGCATCATCATAAATAAGTTGTTTTTTATTTTTATCATGTTTAATTTCACTAGCTGTGATGACCCAGGGGGGGCAATCTGTATCATCGTTACAACTTGTAAAAATACCTTTTTTAATAATAGTTATATTGTTTTCACTTTCTGCTGATACCCCTTTTAGTCGAGGATCATTTTTTAAATTGTCAAATATATCTTTTTTCAGGTTAATATTGATATCTTTGGCCAGAAAACTTTTTTTATTAAAATTAAACATTCCACTATCAAAAAATAATTTATCATTTTGGGGTAAATTGAAATTTAAATTTACTAAAATTTTTTCTCCTTTTAATATTTTATCTTCTATAAAGAAGTTGAAATTTTCCAACTCTATATATGTTTGTTCATTTTTATCAATAATTGTAGAATTTTTATTTGAACTTAATAAATTTTTATTTCTAAGAAAAATAATATCGTATGACTCTAAAATAAATCTTGAGTCAATTTCACTTTTTGTTTTCCCTTTGCTGACTATTTTTTCTTTATTTCTTTCATAGGTAATATTATCTGATGAAATATTATAATTATTAATATCATCTTTAATGATAACTTTACCGGTTGCATTTAGTATATTTTTATCTTTTTCATAAATAAAATTGTCAGCTTCAATGGTAATACCATCATTAGTTAAAATCTGTCCTCTTTTTGAGCCTATGATTTTGTTTCCATCTTCTAAAATTTGTATTTCGGACACATTGAAGTTAAATTGATCCTGTGCCATTGAAAATTGTACCAAAAAAAGCTTTGTAAAAAATACTATTAGAATTGATAAAAATTTATTTCTCATTAAATTTTCTTATTATTATAGAGTTAATTACACTTAACAATATTATTGGTACTAAAACTGAACTAAATATGTTCATTTTCTCAGTTTTTCCAAGAACATTAAAAAAATTGAATAAATAATATATAACTACTGAAAAAAATAAACCGATTGAAATTTTTAGTATCGAACTTTTTAATTTTTTGGTGCTTAGCATTATTATACTTGATAATATAGTCATTAGCACAAAATAAATCGGAAAAGAAATTAGCTTTAAAAGCTGTATATCTATTTCTATGATAGAATAATTTAAAGATTTATAATTTTTTCTCAGCTGTAAAAGCTCTAGTATTGAGAGCGAGGATAAATTTGAAAATAGATTTTGAATAATTAGATAATTGAAATTAGTATTAATTTCTAGAGTCTCGAGTTTTTTCTTTTTATTTTTATCAAAAACTTCAGCATTATAAATTACCCAGTTTTTACTCGATATATCTATTTTTGGGCTAACAATATTTCTTTTAATTTCAAAATTATTATTAAATTCCGAGATATAAGCATCAATTAAATAATTTTTGTCTATCTTAACCGAATTTATAATTAAGATTTTATTATCTATAACATCTTTTATCCAAAGGCCGTTTTTAGTTATAACAGCTAAATATTTGCCATCTTTTGTGTAATTAGTTTTTAGATCCAAATAAAAATTTTTAAGACTTGAGGAAAAACTGTAAAAGAAAGTAATTATTAAAACACCAAGAAAAAAACTCATTAGGCTAATAATTAATAAAATATTAGAATTTTTTAAACCTGAGTATTTAAATATACTTAATTGATTATTATTGAACAATGTTATGAAGAATAGTTGAGTAGAGATTAGAAAGATAAATGGAAACATTTCGAATATAAACGTGGGTGAATTTAAAAGTGATAGATAAATTGGAAAATAACTGTCTACTTTTATATCTTTAAAAAAATCTAATTCACTGAGTAAATTTAATATAAAAATTAAACTAAACATTATTAATGAAACATAAAAAAAGGAATTTAAAAAAATTTTACTTAAAAATTTAATATAAGTTTTCATTTTTTTTCTTTAAATGAGTTAAGTGCTAAATACATGATTGTATAAATTGTGATTAAACTTATAACAGGAATAATAAAAATTTTAAAATTTTCGAAGATATCGTTTTTTACAAATCTCAAACTCATTTCAGAAGTTATAATGATCGAAAGACCTAACAGAAAAATAAAAATTCTATAATTAAAATAATTTATATTTTCTTTTGACTTTAGGATAAGAAACAAAATAATTAACATTAAAGTTGGAATATAAAAAGGAATTATAAATCTTTTATATAATTCTTTAATAACATTATTAAGATTTTCTTGAACACAGTTTTCAATGATAATATCTTCTGTATTAATATTAAAAAGTTTCCATTTATTTAATCTTAAATAACATTTAAAAAGTTTTGATGTAGAAACTTCCTGTGTTTTTATATATGTGGTAGTATTAGTTTCTAAGTTTTTTAAATTAAAATCAGATTTTGAAAACCGAAAATTTGTAATTTTATCATTGACAACATTGATTTGTTCTCCTTCATATAAAACTAAAATTTGAGTATCTTTTTTATTAATAAAATTTCCTTTTTTCGCGTATGTAATTTGAAAATTATTAATATTTTCATCTTTTTTTAAATAAATATTTAATAAATTTCCATTTTCATCTTTGCCATCACTATAGATTGTAACATTTTTGATAGTATCATTAAATTTTTTTTGTTTAATAAAACTATCTAAAAAATTTACTGAAGATGTTCTTAAAAAAGATCTTGCCATATCCTGGGTACTAGGAACAATAAATGCAGCTAGAGTAATCTGTACTAGTGTTAAAAAAATTGAGAAAATAAACAAAAAATTTATAAGTTGAAATTTATTGACACCAAAGTTCCAAAATATGATCAATTCATTGTTCATCTCGTATCTTGTAATTACATAAAAAAAACTAAAAAAGAATACGAAAGGCAGTACTTTACTTACTATTTTTGGGAAGTTTAATAATGAGTAGTTTATGTAAACTAGATAATCTCTACCATCTTCAATCATTATATCTAAAAAGTTTACAGCTTGAAATACCCAGATAATTATACTTGCACTTAAAAGAGTGATGAGAAAAAAGGTTAAACAATCAATTAATAATTTTCTAAATAATATTTTTTTCATTGAAATCTTACAAAATAGTACTTATTATTCTGTTCAACGATATTTATTAAGGAATAAATGAGTTTCTCTTTAATATTTTCATCCAAATTTTCTAATACTATATTCTCGTATAGATTTGATTACACATATATTAAAAATGTCAATAAAAATAAGCTTTAAAAAAAGCACATCGAGAAAAAATTCTACAAATTTAGTCTTATTTGTAGATGAAAAATTTAGTTTGAGCCAAATAAAAAAATATATTTCAGCTCAAGAACTTTCCTATATATCAGATTTATTGAGAACAAGTGATTTAAGTAAAAAATTATTGGTATTTGAACTAACTTCAAAAAAAAAAATAATTTTAGTATCTATAAAAAAAAATATCAAAAATTTTGAGGTTGAAAATTTAGGCGCAGAACTTTACGGACGGATAAACTTTGGAAAAAATCCAAATTATTTTATTTACTCAGAAAATATTATAAATAACCAAAAAAGTTTTATTGGTTATTTCCTTCATGGACTAAAATTAAAATCTTATCAATTTAAAAAATACAAATCAAAAAAAGAGAAAAGACTAATTACTGTTAATATTTTAGGAAGAGGAAGTGATCTAAGTAATTCAAGTCAATTAAAATTCAAAGCATTGGAGCAAGGAACTTTTTACGCAAGAGATTTGGTTTCTGAGCCGGGCAACATTCTACACCCAGACGAATATGCAAAAAGAATAAGAACACTTAAGAAATATGGACTAAAAATAAATGTTTATGATCAAAAAAAACTTAAAAAGTTAGGCATGAATGCTCTGCTTGGAGTAGGTCAGGGAAGTATAAGAGGATCCTATCTTGTAACTATGGAGTGGAGAGGTGCAAAAAATACTTCAAAACCTTTAGCTTTCATTGGGAAAGGTGTTTGTTTTGATACAGGTGGCTATTCTTTAAAACCTGCAAAATTTATGGAAGATATGACTTATGACATGGCAGGTTCAGCAGCTGTTGTTGGACTCATGAAAAATCTTGCATTAAGAAAAGCAAAAGTAAATGCTGTAGGTGTGGTAGGGCTAGTTGAAAACATGGTAAGTGGGAATGCCCAAAGACCAGGTGACATTGTAAAGTCTTACAGCGGAAAAACAATTGAAATTTTAAATACAGATGCAGAAGGAAGATTAGTTCTTGCTGATGCTATAACTTTTACTGAAAAAAAATTTAAACCTAAATTCATGATTGACTTAGCTACCTTGACTGGAGCCATAATTGTTTCTCTAGGCTCTGAGTATGCAGGACTTTTTTCTAATAATGATAAATTATCAAAAGAATTGATTGATGCAGGTGAAAAAGTTGAAGAAAAACTTTGGAGAATGCCTTTGCATAAAAACTTTGATAAATTAATAGATTCTAAAAATGCAGATATGCAAAATATAAATTATGTTGGTGGTGCAGGCTCAACCACTGCTGCGCAATTTTTGCAAAGATTTGTTTTAAACAAAACACCATGGGCACATTTGGATATAGCTGGTATGGCTTTTTCAAAATATGGAGGTGCTTTAAATTCTGGCGGTGCTACTGGTTATGGAGTAAGATTATTAAATCAATTAATTGAAGATCATTATGAGTAATGTTGAAAATACACTATCAATAATCAAACCTGATGCTGTTGAAAGAAACTTAGATAGCCAAATAAAGGAAATGTTCATAAAGAATGGTTTTGATATTATTAAAGAAAAAAAAATTCAAATTGACAAAATAGAGGCAGAAAAATTTTATAAGGTGCATGAAACAAAGCCTTTTTACAATGATTTATGCACTTATTTATCATCGGGACCAATAGTTGTCATGGTGCTTGAAAAAGAAAATGCTATTTTGGCCAATAGAGAATTAATGGGATCAACAAACCCAAAAGACGCGAAAGAGGGCACAATAAGAAAAAAATTTGGTTTATCAATTGATAAAAATTCTGTTCATGGTTCTGATAGTTTAGAGAATGCAAAAATTGAAATTGACTTTTTTTTTAAGTCGTAGATAGGAATTTTTTTAAAGCTTTTGGATATAGCATATGTTCCTGTTTCAAAATTTTTTTTGATAGTGTCTTTGGACTATCATTTTTATTTATTCTAACCTTTTTTTGTAAAATTATTTTTCCAGAATCTAGCTTTGAATTAACAAGATGAACAGTGCAACCTGAAAACTTTTCATTATTCATTATTACTCTTTCATGTGTATTTAGTCCCTTATATTTTGGTAATAACGAGGGATGAATATTCAATATATTTCCATTAAATTTTTTAATAAAATTTTTAGAAAGTATTTTCATAAATCCTGCAAGACAAATTAAATCAATTTTTCTTTTTTTTAAAATTTTTAGAATTTTTTCCTCATTTTTATTATTTTTAAAATTAAAAATTTTGGAGACGATTTTAGTTTTTTTTAAATAACGAATTCCATTTGCTTTTTTATTATTTGACAGAACAAGATCGACACAGATTGGAGAGCTTCTTAACTTTGAAAATTTAATTAAATTTTTCATATTACTTCCATTACCAGAAATAAAAATTGCTGTTTTTTTCTTTCTAACTCCAGTTAATCCTACCATTCAATTTAATTTGCCCTTTCCCACTACATATTCTTCCTATAATATATGGTTTATATTTTTTAGGAAAAAATTTAATAACTTTGTTTAGATTCTTTGGATTTATAATCAAACAAAAACCAATACCACAATTAAATGTTCTCAACATTTCTTTGTCACTTATAAGATGACTCTTTAACCAACGAAATATTTTAGTAGGTTTTACTTTAATTAGATTTATTTCTGCACTTAGATTATTTGGCAAGATTCTTTTCAGGTTATCTGCTAAACCGCCACCCGTTATATTTGCACACCCATTTAGTAAATTTCTATTAGTCAAATTCAAAATTTCTTTTACATAAATCTTAGTAGGCTTTAATAATTCTTCTGCTAAAAATTTATTTTTATTTATATTTATTTTTTTTAGTTTTATTAAGTTTCTAACTAAGGAATATCCGTTCGAATGTAAACCACTAGATGGAATCCCTAAGACTAAATCATTTTTTTTTATTTTTTTCCAATTAAGAATTTTTTTTCTCTCAACAATTCCTACGGCAAAACCTGCAATATCAAATTTATTTTTGGTATATGTCCCAGGCATTTCAGCAGTTTCACCACCAACTAGACTACATTCAGAAATTTTGCATCCTTTTAAAATTCCTTTCATAATAGACTTCAATTTTGATAAATTAATTTTATTAATTGAAATATAGTCTAAAAAAAATAATGGCTTTGCACCTTGAACTATTAAGTCATTTACGCTCATAGCAACAAGGTCAATTCCAATTGTGTCAAATTTATTGAGTATATTGGCTATTTCAATTTTGGTTCCAATCCCATCTGTGCAAGCAACAATTTTTGGATTTTTTAGATTTTTAGGAATATTGGTGATTGACCCAAAACCACCTATATTATTCAACTTTTTTTTGCCTTTTTTTCTTGCAGAAATATTGGATATGAATTTAACAAATTTGTCAGCAGCATTAATGTCAACACCACTTTTTT
>CACGAB010000004.1 GCA_902570915.1 uncultured Pelagibacteraceae bacterium
TAATAATCGCTAATTATTGAAATAATTTTTTAATTAAGCTACTATTATATGATGAATAATTTTGTTGAACAAAATGTTTCTTTAGAAAAATGTCCTGCATTAGTTTTAAATGCAGATTATAGACCGCTAAGCTACTATCCTTTATCTTTGTGGTCTTGGCAAGATACTGTCAAGTCGGTATTTTTAGATAGAGTTATTATAGTAAGTAGTTACGACAGAATAATTAGGAGTCCATCTTTTAATATGCAGCTACCGAGCGTTATTGCACTGAAAAATTATATTGTGCCCCAAACTAAACCAAGTTTTACAAGATTTAACGTTTTTTTAAGAGATAAATTTTCTTGTCAATATTGTGGTAGTGGTGAAGAGCTAACTTTTGATCACTTGTTGCCAAGATCTAAAGGGGGAGAAACTAATTGGGATAATGTTGTAACAGCTTGTTCCGAATGTAATGTTAAAAAGGGTGGTAAACTTTTAAAAACGTCAGGAATGAAGTTAAGTCAGTACCCTTATCAACCTTCAACAGAAGATCTACATCGTAACGGAAAAAATTTTCCTCCAAATTATTTACATAAAAGTTGGATGGATTATTTGTATTGGGACGTTGAGCTTGAAGCTTAATCTCTAAATTTTTTCTGAAATACGAATAGCTATTTTTGAACCTGTTTTAATAATTTTGTCCATGATTGAATAAAATCCATTTTTTGAGGCGCCTTCTTCATAAGCTATATCTTTGTGGTCTAGCTCATCTTGTCTAAATTTAGTTATTTTTTTTTTCAATTCTTTTTCTTCTGGACCTAACTGATTAATTTGATCTAAATAATGTTTGTCTATTACTTCTTCAACTGATGCAGTACATAACATCGCTGCTTTTTTTCCTAATAACGTTGATCCAAATCCTAAACCTATACCCATTAAGTCCCATAAAGGTAAAAATTTTGTAGGTTTAATATTTCTTTTTTTTATTTCATTTTCAAAAAATTGACAATGTTCTATCTCATGCTCTTTCATGTCTTCAATTGTCTTTTTTAGACTCTCATTCTTAACAATTGTATTTAGAGCCAAAAGCTGGCCTTCATAAATTTTGACAGCTCCTCTCTCACCCGCATGATCAACTCTAATAAATTCTTCAACTTTATTACTTGTTTTTTTCATATTTAATAAAAATTTTTATGAGGGTTATAATAAATAAAAAACTTAATACAACATTAATACTTGTTAGAGAAAATCCAAAAAACCTAAATGTCACATCCTTACAGCTTATAGTTTTTTTGCTTAACTCTTTAAGTAAATCTTCTTTAGTTATATTTTCTGTAAAATTCCTCGCGTTACATACGGTTGATTCCTCAAAAAAACCTTGTTCAATCCCATAATGGTAAATAGAAATTGTAAACGAAAAGGCAAAGGTAAGAATTAATAACAAAGTTAAAAATTTTTGATTTTTCTTTATGATAAAAATTATTGCAATTAAGATTATACTTATCCCATAGGGAATTCTCTCAATAATGCATAAATTACATGGTTGATGACCTAAAATATGTTCTACGAAATACGCAAAAATTAGTGCAGTAAAGCTAATAATTAAAATAATTTTTAGATAGAATTCATTTTTTAAATCAAACATAAAATTTTATAATTAGATAAATCAATAAACCAATTATAACAATTAATAATCCAATTATTGTGAACCATTTTGACCCGTGCTTTTCCATAAATTCAGTAAATAAATTACCAAACTTATAAGAGAGGTATGAGACTATAAAAAATCTCAACCCTCTTGAAAACAAACTAATAAAGATGAATATAAAAAAATTAAAACTTATTAGGCCACTTGTAATGGTAAAAACTTTATAGGGAAGAGGTGTAAATCCTGCCAAAAAAAGTATACCTAACCAGGCATAAAAACCCTCACTATTAAGTAAATTTTCTTTGATATTAGATAATTTATTTTCATATCCATAAAAACTCATAATTTGTGATCCAAAATCAAAAAAGAAAGCTCCAATTAAATAACCTATCATGCCACCCAAAACAGAAAAAATGGTAGCTATAAGAAAGATTTTGATAAAATCATTCTTTTTAGAGATCACCATCGGTATGACCATAACGTCAGGAGGAATTGGAAAAAAAGAACTTTCAACGAAAGATACAATTGCTAAGTAATATTTTGAACTTTTGTGTGCCGCTAAATCTAAACACTTTTTATAAAGATTATAAAACATTTTTTGGTTTTAATATAATTTTAGTTCTTATACTATTTAATAAATTATTAAACAATTATGGGCGAATGGCGGAACTGGTAGACGCGCACGACTCAAAATCGTGTTTCGCAAGAAGTGAGAGTTCGATTCTCTCTTCGCCCACCATGTTATGGAACTAAAACACACAAATAGCTTAGTAGAACTTTTTTTTAGAAAATCAGAGGAAAATATTCCAAAAAAATACAGTTTAAACGAGCCAGCGTTTTTAACAAATCTCAAACCTAAAGATCATGAATTAGTTAAATTAAGAGAGCCAACTTCGTATTCTTGGAGATTGATAGACGGGTATATAAGAATATTATCTAATTATCTAAAAAAAAAAATTTCAAAAGGTGATAGATGTATATTACTTTCAGAAAATAGACCAGAATGGTTAGTTTCTGATTTATCAATTATGAATGCGGGTGGAGTAACAGTACCTTTATTTACTACTTACTCTGATAAAGATTATGAATATATAATTAAAGACTGTTCGCCAAAAGTTTGTATTGTTTCTAATCAAGAACAATTTGATAAGATCAAGAAATATATTACTAAAGACATAAAACTTATATCAATAGATGGAATTAATGAAGAGGCAGATCTTTTTCATAATATCTTTACTAATTATCAAAATAATTTGATCGATGAAAACTTTAAAATTCTACATTCTGTTAATTCTGATTTAAAACGAAATGATCTTGCATGTATTATCTATACATCTGGAACGACTGGAAACCCAAAAGGAGTAATGTTGAGTCATGGAGGAATTTTATCCAATTGCGAGGGAGCATTAGATATTTTAGTACCTTTATTTAAAAATGAAAAACCAGTCTTTCTAACGTGGTTACCATTATCTCATTCATATGAACATGCAGTCCAATTTGTTCAAATTTCACTTGGAGCAAAAGTTTATTATGCTGAAAGTCTGGAAAAATTATTATCTAATATGTCAGTTGCAAAACCAACAATAATGACAGCAGTCCCTAGATTTTATCAAAATTTATACAGTAAAATTTATATGAATTTCACAAAACAAAAAGGTCTTAAGAAGAAACTGATTTCATCTACTATTTCACTTGGGATTAAAAAACTAAATAAAGGTAAATTTAGTTTGAAAGAAAATTTAATCAATTTTTTCTGTGAAAATTTGGTAAGAAGAAAAATTAAGAATCAATTTGGGGGTAAATTAAAGGCTTTTGTTTCTGGAGGGGGTGCCTTAGATCAAAAAATTGGTGAATTTTTGAATTCTATAGGATTACCAACTTTGCAAGGATATGGATTAACTGAAGCCTCTCCCGTTGTTAGTTGTAATATTCCTGGAAAAATTAAGATTGAAACAGTGGGTCCTCCTTTCAAAACTAATCAAGTAAAAATTGCTGAAGATGGTGAGATCCTAGTTAAAGGTGAAAACATTATGCTAGGTTACTGGAATAAAAAGAAAGAAACAGATGAAGTAATTAAAGATGGTTGGTTACATACTGGGGACATAGGTGAAATTACAAAAGAGGGAAATTTAAAAATAACAGATAGAAAAAAAGAAATAATTGTCAATCTTGGTGGAGATAACATATCACCTTCCAAAATTGAAAATTTATTATGTTTAAATGAAAAAATTAAACAAAGTTTTGTATATGGAGATAAAAAAACATATCTAGTTGCATTGATTGTGAGTGAAAGTAGTGAAAATAAGAAAGAAATTGAAATTTATTTGGAAGATTTAAATAAAACTTTATCATTAGTAGAAAAAGTAAAAAAATTTAAATTAATAAAAGAAGAATTTACAATTGAAAATGGAATGTTAACACCAACTTTGAAATTAAAAAGAAAAAAAATTTTAGAAAAATATAAAGAAGATTTAGAAAAACTTTATTAATTAAAGTAAAAAATTTGATTATTAAGCGCATAAACATTAACTTTTTTATACATTAAAATTATAAAAATATTTTTGAATTTAAAAAATTTTTATAAAAATTTTAACTTCAATTAAAGAATTGACATAACGTGTATAAAAAAATAAAAATAAGTAATTACGAATCAATTTTGATTCGTTTAACTAAAAAGGGAGCTAAAGATGGCTAAAAGAAGAAAAAAAGCAAAGAAGGCTAAGAAAAAAGCTAAGAAAAAAGCTAAAAAAAGAAGAAGAAGATAATAACTTAGTATTCTTTATTAAAAACGCTTCTCATTACGTTATGTGTGAGAGGCGTTTTTTTTAGTCTTCAATAGTTTCCTCATTATCATTTTCTGAGATTGGTTCTTCATCTTGGATTTCAGGCGCTGAACCTTTAACTGCTGTGGCCTCTTGTTTTACTTGATCATCTAAATTTCTTTTTAGTGCTTTATCTAATTTCTTTTGGGTATCTTCCAAAGAAATATTCAATATTATTTTAAATTCAGACAAAATTCTCTCATAAGCTTTTTCAAAAAGTTGTCTCTCACTATAGGATTGATCGACCATCAAATCATCGCCTTTGTTAAGGTCTCGTACCACTTCAGCTAGCTCGTATATTTTTCCTGATGAAATTTTAGCTTCATACTCTTGAGCTCTTCTACTCCACATAGATCTTTTAATTTTTGGCTTACTTTTTAAAATTGATATACATTTATTGACTTGATTTATTGTAGCTAGTGGACGGAGATGAGATTGTTTGTTAACTGGCACCATTCCATTCGCTTTATCTTTTTCAAATTTAATCACATATGTCTCAACATCTATTCCACCAATACTAATCTTTTTAAATTCAGATATCTGTCCTACGCCATGTTTTGGATAAACAATGTAATCTTTAATTTTATATTCTCTTTTTTCAGTTGCTTGTTTGTTTACTTTTTTTATTTCAGGTTTAATCTCAGATCCTTTAGAAATCCTAAGATTTTCAGTTTTTAATTCAATATTTTTTTGAGTACTTTTAATTTTTTTTTTTGAAGAAACTTTTTTTAATTTTGATTTTACTGATTTATTAATTTTCTTAGTTGGTTTTTTTAAATTTTTAGTAACATTTTTTTTAGCCACTTTTTTTGTTTTTTTTGATTTTTTTTTAAACGTTCTCTTTAAAATATTTTTCAAACTTATTTTGCTCATCTTTATAATCTTCGTGGTCCGATGGTGGATCCTTTTTTTCACTTATATTAGGCCAGATTTCAGAATATTTTTTGTTGATTTCTAACCATTTGTCACTACCTGGCTCCGTATCAGCTTGAATTGCATCTACTGGACATTCAGGTTCGCAAACGCCACAATCTATACACTCATCGGGTTTAATTACAAGCATATTTTTACCTTCATAAAAGCAATCAACTGGGCAAACATCAACACAATCAGTTAGTTTACATTTAATACATTTATCATTTACTAAATATGTCATTATAAATTTTCATCCCTTATCTTTTCTTTAATGTCTCCCATTATTTTATTTTCAACATACAATAATCCTCCTAGCCTTCTCATTAAACTTGTCTCATAGATATCCGCTTCTTTGTTAGAGTAAATAATTCTCCATAATGCCTCAATAATTTGAATTTTATTTTCCTCATTCATATTTTTGACTTCTTTTGTAAAATTAAGGATTTGATTAGAATTATCCTCGATTTTGATCGCTTCATTAAACAATTCATCCAAATGATCATTTTTTACTCCGATTTTTAGCATTGTTTGTTTAATAATTTTTTCCTCTTTTTCAGAGAAGTGTTCATCAATTTTTGCCGCGTGAATCAAAAGAGCACATATTTCAATTAAATTACTATTTATATCTACTTTTGCTTTTTTTTTAAAAATCATTTATCAGTTTAAATTAAGATTTTTAAGAACCATAAAGGGACTTTGTTTATTAGGTTTTTTTGAAAAAATCTTTTTGTTTTTTTTAGGGGGATTATATTTAAAAAATAGGTCACTATTTTTTTCGAAAGTTTTATAATTCATCATGCTAATTAACCTTTTAAAATTTTCTTTACTACAGCCTAGTAGATTAATCATCTCTGGGACCATTTTGATCATTTTTTCTTTCTCTTTATTATCAGAATTCAATATTTGTATAAACAATCTCTCAAGGATATCGATTCTAACAAAAAAGTTATCAAATTTTTCAAATCCACATAACAGCATAAAATTTTTATTTTTAAAATCCTTATCATTTAAAAAGTTCAAACCAAATGTTGGAGGTCTTAAATTGAAATATTTTTGATGATAATTTTTCCATAATAACGTCCTTAAAGAAACTGCATCAGGTTTTATTAATTTATACAAAAAAACGTGATATCTTCCAAATTTCACTCCTATGTCACGCAAAGTTTTTCTCTCATTTTGATCTAACTTGTTTAAATATTCAGAAACTTGTTCTCTTTTAATTACACCGTTATTTTCGTAAAGTTGATATGCCAAAGCTTTTGTTGATGGATTTTTTTCTTTTATATTCTTCAAATCAATTAAACTTTTTAAAACTGTGCCAATTTTATTTTTTAACCATTTGCTGATAAAGTCCGATAATTTTAGCTTTTGATCTTGTTCTAAAATATCATCAACTATTAATTCTAAATTAGGATTTAAATAATCTTTACCAGCAGTCAACCTTCCGATCGGTGAGCTATTCCAATAAATCTTAGAATCATCCCTAAGTTCAATAAGACCAGTATCAATTATAATTTTAACTCTCTTTTCGAGTTCAGGACCAACAGATTGTCTGGCAGCTTTTTTTAAAGATTTAATATCAGTTTCTAGAGCTCCTTTTTTTAAATCTAATTCTAGTTTGAGACCATTAATTTTACCGATAAACTGATTATCGATTATTACATCATTATTTTCCAAAATTTTTGTATTAAACTCCATATCCTGTTTCAAACCTCTTGCAAGAATACTTGCACGTTTATCAATAAAAGTTTTTGTAAGTTCTTCATGCAATCTGTCTGAAAGTCTGTCCTCTAATAACTTAGTTTTTTCTATCCAATAATTATGATTCTCTACCCAATTATTCTTATTTGAAACATATGACCAAGTTCTTACATTTGCAATTCTATTTGACAAAGAATCTACATTTCCATCTAATTTATCAAGTTTCATCAGTTGTAATCTCATATAATCGTTAGTTATTTTGCCCTTCTTACTATTTAAATATTTAAAAACACTTTCAATTACTTCATAGTGATTACCATATGTTTTTTTAACAAAATCTGGTATTTGGCAACATTCCCACAAAAGTCTCAATTTTTCTTGATTGGATTTGATATCTTCCAAGTTTTTATCTTTTAAAAAAAACTTTAAAGCTTTTTCATCCTCACGTTCGTATATTTTTCTCAACCAGTCTTTATTAGGTTTTTCATCCAGTGATTTTATTAATAAATTGGAGTTACTAAAATTCAAATTTGAATTTCTCCAAAATAAATAGCTAATCTCTTCAAATTTATGGTTTTCGAGTAATTCAACATTTTCAGGACTGATTATTCCACATTGACCGGTTATCCCAAAGCTTCCATCATTCATATATCTTCCTGCTCTACCAGCAATTTGACCAATTTCAGATAAGTTTAATCGTCTTGATTTTTTTCCATCGAATTTTTTTAAATTTGAAAAATACACATGATTGAGATCCATATTTATACCCATTCCAATTGCATCTGTTGCAACTAAAAAATCGACATCGCCAGATTGATATAATTCAACTTGAGCATTTCTAGTCTTTGGACTAAGAGAACCCATAACGATTGAGGCTCCCCCTTTCTGTCTTCTAATAAGTTCAGCTATTGCGTATACTTCTTCCGCAGAAAATGCAATTATAGCTGTTTTTCGATCTATTCTTGAAATTTTCTTATAGCCAGAATAAGAAAGTTTTGACAAACGATTTCTATTAATAAATTCTACATCGTCGTCTAATTTGGCAACAATATTTCTAATTGTATTTGAACCTATAAACATTGTTAATTTTTCACCTCTCATATTAAAAAGTCTATCTGTAAAAATATGACCTCTTTCATGATCTGAGCACATTTGAATTTCATCAACAGCAACAAAATCCAATTGTTTATCAATTGGCATAGATTCAACAGTGCATAAAAAATATTTAGCGTTTGATGGAATGATTTTTTCTTCACCAGTTATTAATGCTACACTGTCTGTATTTAGCCTTTTTACTACTTTGTCGTAGACCTCACGCGCTAATAGTCTTAAAGGAAAACCAATCATACCACTCTCAAAAGACAACATTGTCTCTATTGCGAGATGGGTTTTTCCAGTATTAGTTGGACCAAGAATTGCAGATATTTTATTTTTAGACATTCTATGTTTGGTATGCTTTTTTCTTACCCTACTAGATATTGTTAGTACTAAAGAACAAAAATAGACTAAAACAAGACCGAATCGGAAGTTAAAAAGTTCTCATTTCTAAAAAAAACAGATTACCTTAGCACATATATAAAATTTATATAACAGTTAATATTTATTCTTAGTATATTTCATCTTTAACTAATTAGCCAAATATATACTAGATATTAATGGGTTTATTCTTTAAGATTTTCCAAATACCGTTTGCGGTGGCAATTATTTGATCGTTACACTTAAGTTCACAAAATAAAAACACGAGTGTTTTGGTTTTTTTTAAAATTCTAACATGACCTACAATTTCATCTCCAACTTTAGATGTACCAATAAATTTTAAATCTAATGAAATTGTTACACATGGCGAAGGTTCAGCTGATCTGTGAGCAGCTGAACCAGAGCCAGCATCAATTAAAGCTGCAAGGTAACCACCGTGAGTGATACCAGCTGAATTTAGATGGTTTTTTGTTATTGTAGTTTTAAACTCATAATGATTTTCAGAAATTTGTCTAAATAAAACTCCACCATTATGTTTCATAAATCCTGTTTTTAGACTAATTTGCTCAAATTTATCTGTCATAGAATTTTTATAATATAAAAGTTAAGATTAATAAAATAATAAAGATTATTATGAAAAAATAAATTACGGACATTTGCAAGGAAGATTTAAGAAGCCAATCAAACATTTTTTTTGGTGCGCCTGCTAGGAGTCGAACCCAGAACCTCCTGGTCCGTAGCCAAGCGCTCTATCCAGTTGAGCTACAGGCGCATTTATAAATTTATTTAAATACAATATATTAATTTTTAGTATATTTTAATTATAAGATAAATTTAAAAATTAATGATAGATAAATTAAAGGAAGTGGTGATAGTTAGCGCTGTTAGGACACCTATAGGATCTTATAGAGGTTCATTAAAAAAAATGAGATCTGATCAGCTTGGATCTTTAGTGATCAAAGAAGCTTTAAAATTAACTAAATTTAGTCCAGATGAGGTAGATGAAGTAATAATGGGCCAAGTATTGACTGCTGGGGCTGGACAGAACCCTGCTAGACAAGCTGCAATAAACGCTGGTATACCAATTTCAAAACCAGCTCATATAATTAATCAAGTTTGTGGGTCTGGATTAAGAGCAGTAATATCGGGATATCAGTCTATCAAATTAGGAGAGTCATTAAATGTTATTTCTGGTGGACAAGAGAATATGTCAATAGCACCACATTCAATTTTTTTTAGAGATGAAAGAAAAGTTTCAGAGGATAAACTAACAGATACAATGATTAATGATGGATTAATGGATGCTTTTAATAACTATCACATGGGAGTTACAGCAGAAAATATTGCAAAAAAATTTGACATATCTAAAAAGGAACAAGATGAGTTTGCTCTAAATTCTCAAAAAAAAACAGAAGAAGCAATCAAAAATAGTAAATTTGATGATGAATTAGTTAAGATTAATCAAGGTAATAACATGCTAAACTTAGATGAGCATCCACGAATAGGTCTAAAAATTTCTGATCTAGAAAAACTTAAAACAGTTTTTAAAGAAAATGGAACAGTCACACCTGGAAATTCTTCTGGGATAAATGATGGTGCTGCAGCTTTATTTTTAACCACTATTGAAGAAGCAGAAAAAAAATCTATCAATCCCCTTGCAAAAATAGTCTCATGGGCATCAGTTGGAGTAGATCCAACTTTAATGGGTCTAGGGCCAATAGAAGCTGTTCGTAAGGCAATTAATATAGCTGGATGGAATTTAGATGAGGTTGATTTATTTGAAATTAATGAAGCTTTTGCAGCTCAAAGCATAGCTGTAATTCGTGAGTTGGGTGTTGACCCAAAGAAAGTTAATGTAAATGGTGGTGCAATCGCGCTAGGTCATCCTATTGGTGCATCAGGAGCAAGAATACTTGTAACTTTATTACATGAAATGAAGAGACAAAAAAAAAGTAAGGGTTGTGCAACTCTCTGTATTGGAGGTGGAATGGGTATAGCTTTATGTGTTGAAAGATTTTAGGAATTTATCTTTCCGTATTTCTCATCTAGTAATATTTTTTGTATCCACATTTTAGCGTCTACGTGAGTATTATAATTTGAATGAATAAGTAATTTTAGTATCTTTTTAATCATTTTTGCATTTAAGAGTAAAAGAGTGTCAAAAAATAGGACAGAATGTGTTAAAATTTGCAATTAACTATATTTTTATAGTGTATAAAACATTAAAATGACTGAAAAATTATTAGTTCCTGATATTGGCGATTTTGAAAATGTTGAGGTAATTGAATTACTTGTTGCAGAAGGTCAAGAAGTTAAAATAAATGATCCAGTGGTCACTATTGAAAGTGATAAATCTAGTGTTGAAATTCCATCAACTTTTTCAGGGAAAGTTGAAAACATTGAGGTAAAAGTTGGTGATAAAGTTTCAAAAGGGGACTTGCTTCTCAATATATCAAGCCCTAGTAAAAAATTGTCTAAATTAGAAGAGGTTCCAAAAAATACTGAAAATTTAATTTTAGAGGCGGAAAATTCTTTAAATAAAAATAAAGAACAAGAAAAGCAAATTCCAGAATTAGAGAAAGAAAAACCTAGCAAAATTGAAGTTATAAATGAGGGTGATATTGATCCATTAGAGACACGTGAATGGATAGAATCTCTATCAGATGTCATCGAAAAAGATGGTAATAACAGAGCTCACTATTTGATTAAGGAATTAATTAATAAAGCTTATATGGAGGGTGCCAATATTCCATACACGCAAAATACCCCTTATATAAATACGATTCCTGTGAGTGAGGAGAAGAAATCAAATGGTGATCAGAATATAGAAAGAAGGATTAGGTCATTAATTAGATGGAATGCTGCTGCAATGGTAGTAAGAGCAAATAAAAAATTTCCTGAACTTGGAGGTCATATTGGAACTTTTGCATCTGCGGCTACTTTATATGATGTTGGAATGAATCATTTTTGGAGAGCTAAAAATAATAAATTCGGTGGAGATCTTATTTACTTTCAAGGTCATAGTGCACCTGGTATGTATGCTAGAGCATTCCTTGAAGGAAGGCTTAATGAAAAACAATTAGACAGTTTTAGACAGGAAGTTAAGCCTGGTGGTTTATCTTCATATCCACATCCTTGGTTAATGCCAAACTTTTGGCAATTTCCAACAGTCTCTATGGGTTTAGGACCAATGTTAGCGATTTATCAAGCGAGATATATGAAATACTTGATTAATAGAGGCCTAATTAAGGATGAGGGTAGAAAAGTTTGGTCATTTTTAGGTGATGGAGAAATGGATGAGCCAGAGTCTTTAGGAGCAATTGGTTTAGCAGCTAGGGAAAATTTAGATAATCTTATATTTGTTATAAATTGTAACCTTCAAAGATTAGACGGTCCAGTTCGAGGTAATGGAAAAATTATACAAGAATTAGAGGGAATTTTTAGAGGAGCCGGATGGAATGTTATTAAGGTAATTTGGGGTTCTTATTGGGATTCACTGTTAGCGAATGATAAAACAGGCCACCTTATTAAGACAATGAATGAAACAGTTGATGGAGAATATCAAGCAATGAAAGCAAGAAATGGAGCTTATGTTAGAGAAAAATTTTTTGGAAAATATCCAGAAACTTTGGAACTTGTCTCAAGTCTTTCAGATAAGGATATTTGGAGATTAAATAGAGGTGGGCATGATCCCCATAAAGTTTTTGCAGCATATGACAAAGCATCTAAAAATGTCGGTAGTCCCACTGTAGTAATTGCTAAGACTATAAAAGGTTATGGCATGGGTAAAAGTGGTGAGAGCGTAAATACAACTCATCAGACTAAAAAATTAGATGTTGAAGACTTAATGTATTATAGAGATAGATTTGATGTTCCATTAACAGACCAGCAGGTCAAAAATATTGAGTATTATAAGCCAGATCAAAATTCTCCTGAAATAAAATACATTAAAGAAAGAAGACTTCAGTTGGGTGGCTTTATTCCTGAGAGAACTACTTATGCAAAACCTATTAAAGCACCTCCAAAAGACATTTTTGATAATATGAAAGTTTCAACTGGTGAAAAAGAAATGTCGACCACAATGGCATTAGTTAGAATGTTGACAAATCTTTTGAGAGATAAAAATGTTGCACCGAGACTGGTCCCAATCATTCCTGACGAAGCTAGAACATTTGGAATGGAAGGTTTTTTTCAAAAGATTGGAATTTATGCACATGAAGGTCAAAAATATGAGCCAGAGGACTCTGCTCAACTAAGTTCGTATAAAGAGGAAAAGAGCGGTCAAGTTTTAGAGGAAGGTATTAACGAAGCTGGAGCAATGTCATCGTGGATAGCTGCTGGAACTTCATATACCAATCATGATATTGAAATGATCCCAATTTATCTTTTCTATTCAATGTTTGGCTTTCAGAGAATTGGGGATTTTGCTTGGGCAGGTGCAGATAGCCAGTCTAGAGGATTTTTAATTGGAGCTACTGCCGGGAGAACAACTCTTGCCGGAGAAGGTTTACAACATCAAGATGGTCATAGTCATATAATGGCTTCGACTATTCCTAATTGTAGATCATATGATCCAACATTTCACTATGAGCTCGCAGTTATATTTCGAGAAGGTTTAAAAAGAATGCATGAGAAAAAAGAGAATATTTTCTATTATATCACAACCATGAATGAAAATTATCCTCATCCAGAAATGCCAAAAGATAAATTATGTGAGGAGGGTATTTTAAAAGGAATGTACAAAATAAAGGAGTTTAATAAGTATAAAAAAACTAAAATTCAATTTCTTGGATCTGGCACAATATTAAGAGAAATGATAGCTGGTGCAGAAATATTACAAAATGAATATCAAATCGATAGTGAGATTTGGAGTGTAACAAGCTTTAACGAATTAAGAAGGGACGGTCTTGAAGTAGAGAGATATAATCTTCTAAACCCTGATAAAGAACCTAAAAAAAGCTATGTAGAAAAATGTTTAGGTAACACTGAAGGACCAATTTTAGCAGCCTCTGATTATATGAGAATGAACTCCGATCAGATAAGACCTTTTGTAAATAAAAGTTTTTATTCACTAGGAACAGATGGATTTGGACGAAGTGATACAAGAAAAGAGTTAAGAAAATTTTTTGAGGTTGATAAGGAACATATCACAACATATGGATTGAGCATTTTAGCTAAGGAACAGCTTATTGCATCAAAATATGCTAAAGAAGCAATTAAAAAGTATAAGATTAATACTGATAAACCTATGCCAACAAAACTATAGAATGCCAAAAAAAGATATAAAAGTTCCAAACATTGGTGAATTCAAAGATGTAGAGGTTATTGAAATTTTAATCAAAAAAGGTCAAGAGATTAAAAAAAATGATCCTTTAATCACAATTGAAAGTGATAAATCGAGTGTTGAAATTCCCTCATTACATGATGGATTAGTTACAGAATTAAACTTAAAAGTTGGGGATAAGGTTTCTGAGGGTAGTAAGATTTTAGAAATTGAATTAAAAGACGATAAAGAAGAAACTAAAGAAATACAATCAACTAAAAAAGAAAACATCAAAGAAAAAAAAATAGAAATTGAAAAAGAAGATAGATCAAAAAATATTATCGTAAAAGATTTTTCGAAAAAAACTTCAGCCTCACCAAAAGTCAGAAAATTTGCTAGAGAACTTGGTGTTGATATTAGTAAAGTTGAAGGTAGTGAAAGATTAGGAAGAGTAACTGAAAGTGATGTTAAGTCATTTGTTGCAAAAACTCCTGAGAAAAATATCGAAAAAGAATTCAAAAAAGAAGAAATGATAGAACTAGAGTATCCTCACTCTGAATTTGGAAAAACGGAAATAAAGGATATTCCAAGAGTAAAAAAACTTTCATCTAAATATCTTATGAATTCATGGTCTAAAATTCCTCATGTGACCAATCATGATGAAGCAGATATAACCGAATTAGAGGAGTTTAGAACTTCTCTTACAGATATTTACACTGGAGAAAAAAAAAAAATTACTCCTTTAGCTTTTATTGTCAAAGCTTTAACTGCATCACTTAAAAAATTTCCAAATTTTAATTCATCTATTGATGAAATTGATAGAGGAAAAATGACTTTAAAAAAGTATTATCATATTGGAATAGCTGTGGATACGAAGCATGGGCTTATGGTACCAAAACTAAGAAATGCTGATAACAAGAACATAACTTTAATAGGTACTGAGCTTAAAAAATTAAGTGATCAATGCAGAAATCTAAAAATTGACAAAAAAGAATTATTTGGTGGTTCCATGACTATAACGAGTCTAGGTGGTATTGGTGGCTCTTTTTTTACACCTATTATTAATTATCCTGAGGTTGCAATCTTAGGAGTTGGTAAATCCCAAAAAAAACAAATTTTTATTGATGGAAAGTTTATAACACGAACAATCCTACCTTTGTCTTTATCATATGATCATAGAATAATTGATGGAGCTGAAGCTGCTCGATTTAACAACGATTTGAAAGACAATCTTGGAAAAAATTTTGCTTATAAATTAGCTGTATAAAGAATATGTCAAAAACTCTCTCATTATTTAGTGCATTACTATGCACTTTCATTTGGGGGACTACATTTATTGCACAGGATACAGGTATGGATGACATCGGTCCATTTACTTTTAATTCTGTAAGATTTTTTGTAGGTTTTTTAGCAATTATTCCTCTAGCATTATTGTTTGAGGCAAAAAAACTGAAAAAGGAATTTAGATTTGATACGAAAACATTCATTATTCTGTCCCTTTTAATTGGCGTGTCATTATTTCTAGGCTCAGCATTACAGCAGGTTGCATTGCTATACACCGATGTAGCAAATGCTGCTTTTTTTACAATTTTTTATGTACCAATGGTCCCTATAATTATTTTCATCTTTAAAAAAGATTTTTTACATTGGAGTGTTTGGCCATCAGTAATTTTATGTTTGATTGGTGGATATTTATTAACAAATTTTCAAGATGCAACTGTAAGACTAGGTGACACTCTTGTGATATTGGGAGCTTTATTTTGGAGCACGCATATCATTTTTACTGGGATGATTATTAAAAAGTACAATCTACCATTAACGATTGGTGCAATTCAAACTCTACTAGTTGCTCTATTTTCATTTATTATAGGTTTATTTTCTGAAGAATTTGTAATTAAAAATATTTTGAATGAAATAGATTCAATTTTATATGCTGGAATTTTGTCAGGTGGTTTTGCATTTGTTTTACAAATTTATGCCCAAAGAAATATAACACCGGCACCAGCAGCAATAATTTTTTCCTTGGAAGGTGTATTCGCAACGATCGCGGCTTGGTTTCTTTTAAATCAAATATTAGGAATTAATAATCTACTGGGTTGTTTTTTCATATTGAGTGGAGTCCTATTATCTCAATTAGTTCCATTGATTAAGAAAACAACCTAAGTATATATTATTAAAAATAAAATTAAGCCAAGAATTATTCGATATACTACAAATATATTGAAGGAAATTTTATTTATAAATTTAAGAAAATATTTAATTGTAAAAAATGAAAACATAAATGATAAGAAAGTAGCAATCAATAATAAATAATTTATTTCTATTGATTGTTCAAAAGCCTCTCTCAAACCTAGGAAGCTTGCCCCTGCTAAAGCAGGTATAGATAATAAAAAAGAAATTTTACTAGAGTCAATCCTATTAAAATTTAAAAATCTTGCTGCAGTAATTGTTATTCCAGCCCTACTAACTCCTGGTATTAATGCTAATATTTGAAATAAACCTATTAATAAAACTGACTTAATATTCAAATCTGATGAGATATATCGATCAGTTTTTCTTTGATCAGCAAAAAAAAGTATAAACCCAAAAAACAATGTCGTTGATGCAATTACTTTTGTGTTTCTTAAAAGATGAATAAATTCAGTGGTATATAAAATATATCCGAATAGTATTAAAGGCAAAGAACCAATAATTATTAAACTTAATAATTTATTATTATTTCTTAGATCAAATAACTCTTTTCTAAAATAAAAAATTACCGCAATTAATGAGCCTAAATGTAAACTTATATCTATCAACAAAGAACTTGTCTCCAAATCGTAAAAGTTTGATACCAATATTAAATGAGCTGATGAGCTTATGGGTAAAAATTCTGAAATTCCTTGAATTGAAGAAAGAATTAAAATTTCTATAAAATCTTGAAACATATAAGTGTCGTAACTTAAAAAATATTCATTTTAAACAATTCGATTTAATCATATTAGATATGCAAAAATCAGATTAAGTAGGTTTTAAGCTAAATATTGTTATAATTAGGTCAAAATTACTGACCTATATATTTCTTTTACTAATAAAAACAATGTATATCTTGCCATAAATTTTAAAAAAATATGACTGATAAAATGCTAAAATTCGTCAAAATAGGTCAACAAACTCCACCTAAAAGAGGAGTAAATAATAGAAAAGATGATTTTAATGAAATCTATGACGAATTTATAACTCAAAAAGCACAAGAGCAGTCAAGTAGATGCTCTCAATGTGGTGTTCCCTTTTGCCAAGTCCATTGTCCCTTAAGTAATAATATTCCAGACTGGCTCAAATTGACTGCTGAGGGCAGATTAAAGGAAGCTTATGAGTTATCTCAGAGCACAAACAACATGCCCGAGGTTTGTGGTAGAATATGTCCACAAGACAGATTGTGTGAGGGTAACTGTGTTATTGAGCAGTCAGGCCATGGCACTGTTACAATTGGATCAGTCGAAAAATATATTACAGATAGTGCATGGGAGAATGGATGGGTAAAACCAATTTCAGTTAAACATGAAAAAGATCAAAGTGTTGGAATAATTGGTGCTGGACCTGCTGGACTTGCAGCTGCTGAACAACTTAGGAAAAATGGATATCAAATAACTGTTTATGATAGATATGACAGAGCAGGTGGCTTGTTAATTTATGGTATACCAAATTTTAAATTAGAAAAACATGTAGTCGAGAGAAGAACCAAATTGTTGAAAGATGGGGGGATTAAATTTGAACAAAATTTTGAAGTTGGTAAGGATGCAACTTTAGAGCAACTGAGAAAAAGACATGATGCAATTTTAATCGCTACCGGTGTTTATAAACCAAGAGAGATTAATCTACCAGGAAATGACTTAGACAATATTTTTCCTGCTATGGAGTTTTTAACAGCATCAAATAGAAAGGGATTAGGAGACAAAGTTGATTTATTTGATAAAGGTATATTAAATGCCGAAGGTAAAGATGTTGTAGTTATAGGAGGTGGGGACACAGCAATGGATTGTGTTCGAACCTCAGTAAGACAAAAAGCGAACTCGGTTAAATGCTTATATAGAAGAGATAAAGATAATATGCCTGGATCTGCAAGAGAAGTAGCTAACGCAGAAGAAGAAGGTGTTGAATTTGTTTGGTTGTCTAGTCCAAAAGAATTTAAAGGAAAAAATAAAATCGAAAAATTAATTGTAGATCAAATCCAACTTGGAGATCCAGACGACTCAGGTAGAAGAAGACCAGAAATTAAACAAGGATCTGAATTTGAAATTAAAGCAGATATGGTAATAAAAGCTTTAGGATTTGATCCAGAAAACTTGCCATTATTATTTGAAGCACAAGAGTTACAAGTTACAAAATGGGGAACAATAAAAGCTGATTTTAATACCATGGAGACAAATATCAAAGGTGTTTTTGCTGCTGGAGATATTGTAAGAGGTGCATCTTTAGTGGTATGGGCAATAAAAGATGGAAGAGATGCTGCGTCATCAATCAAGTCTTATCTTGAAAATATAGAATTAAAAAAATCAAAAGTTGCATAATGAGCACTTACAAAAAAAATTTAGAATTACTTACTAAAAATAATGTTTATTCTAAAGAAATGGAACATGATGCATGTGGAGTAGGGTTAATTGCATCGACAGAGGGAAAAAAATCAAGAGAAGTTGTAGAATATGGAATTGAAGCTTTAAAAGCTGTTTGGCATCGAGGGGCTGTTGATGCTGATGGAAAAACGGGTGATGGGGCAGGAATACATTTAGAAATACCCAAAGATTTTTTTGTTGAAAAAATAGAAGTTACAGGTCACACACACGATGGTTCTGATATTTGTGTTGGGATGATTTTTTTACCCAGGAATGATTATGCTGCACAGGAAAGCTGTAAAACGATTGTAGAAAGTGAGTTAACCAAAAATGATTTTAGTATTTATGGTTGGAGGCAGGTGCCTGTTAATCCAAAAGTTTTAGGAGAAAAGGCTCTTCAAACAATGCCAGAGATAATTCAAGTACTTTTCAAAGCAAATAATAAAAATCTACTTGATAAAGATCTTGAGAGAAAAATTTATGAAACAAGAAAAAAAATTGAGAATAAAGCGTTCAATTTATCATTAAATAATTTTTATATTTGTTCAATAAGCGCTAAATCAATTATCTATAAAGGCATGTTTTTAGCTGAAGCTATTTCAGATTTTTTCTTGGATTTAAGGGATGTAAGATTTATTTCAAGATTTGCAATTTTTCATCAGAGATTTTCAACTAACACCGCTCCGAGTTGGAGTTTGGCTCAACCGTTTAGAGCAGTCGCCCACAATGGTGAAATTAATACTTATAAAGGAAACAAAAACTGGATGAGAGTTCACGAACAAGAGATGAGTAGTCCTTTTTTTGAAAATATTGAAAATTTAAAGCCAGTTATTCAAAAAGGTGTTTCAGACTCTGCGGCCCTAGATAATGTTTTTGAGTTATTAAATAAATCAGGTCAACCCGCTCCTTTAGCAAAATTAATGATGATCCCTGATGCTTGGTCAAAAAGAAATAAAACTCTACCAAAAAACCATCAACAACTCTTTAATTTTTTAAATAGCACTATGGAACCTTGGGATGGTCCTGCAGCAATTGCTGCAACAGATAATGAGTGGGTTATTGCAGCAAATGACCGTAATGGTTTAAGACCCTTAAGATACGCAATAACAAAAGATAAGTTTCTCTTTGCTGGATCTGAAACTGGAATGATTGAGTTAAATGAAAAAAGAATTTTATCAAAAGGTAGATTAGGCCCTGGTGAGATAATTGGGGTTAGAATTGAAAAAGGTAAATTATTTACGAATAACCAAATTAAAGACTATTTAGCGAAAGAATATAAACATTTTAATTCTCAGATAATAGATTTAGATGAAAAATTATTCATTTCTAATGAGAAACATAATTTTGATGGCGAGGATCTAAGGAGACGACAACACACTTTTGGAATAAGCTTAGAAGACTTAGAGTTAATTTTACATCCAATGGCAGAAGATGCTAAAGAGGCAACGGGTTCTATGGGTGATGATACACCTTTAGCAGTTTTATCAGACAAATACAGACCACTTTATCATTTTTTTAGACAAAACTTTAGCCAAGTGACTAATCCACCGATTGACTCCCTTAGAGAAAATAAAGTTATGAGTTTGAAAACTAGATTTGGTAATCTTGGGAATATTTTAGATTTTGATACCTTAACAAAAGAAAATATTTATGTTTTGAATAGCCCGGTATTATCGAATTCACAATTTAATAAATTTATTAATTTTTTTGGCAAAAACTCAATTTCTATAGATTGTACTTTTTCGAATGAGCAAAATTTATTTGACTCTATTAAAAGGATTCAAAAAGAGTCAGAAATTGCTGTTAGACAGGGTGTGACACAATTAGTTTTAAGTGATAAAGATATTTCAGATAAGAGAATGCCTATGCCAATGTTGTTATGCGTTGGAGCGATTAATACTTTTTTAATTGATAAAAAATTGAGAGGATATGTTTCAATTAATGTTCAATCTGGTGAGGCGTTAGATACCCACTCTTTTGCAACATTGATAGGAGTTGGAGCAACTACAGTTAATCCATATATAGCTTTTGATAGTTTATACCAAAGACATGAGAAAAAGTTATTTGGTCAGTATAGTTTTGATGAATGTGTCGAAAGGTATATCAAATCAGTGAATGCAGGATTGTTAAAAATCATGTCAAAAATGGGTATCTCTGTTTTAAGTTCTTATAGGGGTGGATGTAATTTTGAAACTGTTGGTCTAAGCAGATCAATAGTTGATGATTATTTTCCAGGAGTTACCTCAAAAATTTCTGGTATTGGATTGTCAGGAATTGAAAAAAAAATACGTGCAATACATAAAGAAGCATTTGAGAGTACTGATACGGTTTTGCCTATTGGTGGTATTTATAGATACAGAAAGAATGGAGAAACACACCAATATCAAGGTAGATTAATCCACTTATTACAGAGTGCAGTGGGGTCAAATTCTTATTCAGCATATAAAAAATATGCTGAGGGAATATATAACTTGCCACCAATTAATTTAAGGGATTTGATTGATTTTAGAAAAAAAAAATTAGGTCCCTCTATTCAAATTTCTGAGGTTGAACCGATAGAAAAAATATTAAAGAGATTTGGTAGTGGAAGTATGTCTCATGGAGCATTATCTAAGGAGGCACATGAAACTTTGGCTATTGGGATGAATAGGATTAAAGGTGCATCTTGTAGTGGAGAAGGTGGTGAAGATGCCAATAGGTTCAAAATCATGGACTCTGGTGATAGTGCGAATTCGAGGGTAAAGCAAATCGCATCTGCTAGATTTGGCGTAACAGTTAATTACTTGAACAATTGTAATGAAATTGAGATCAAAATTGCTCAAGGTGCAAAACCTGGTGAAGGTGGCCAATTACCAGGATTTAAAGTAACAGATGAAATTGCTAAGCTAAGACATTCAACGCCAGGCGTTACATTAATTTCTCCACCTCCACATCATGATATTTATTCAATTGAGGACTTAGCTCAGCTTATTTATGATTTAAAACAAATCAACCCTAGGGCAAGAATTGGAGTCAAATTAGTTGCGTCTTCTGGTGTAGGTACTATTGCAGCTGGTGTGGCAAAAGCAAAAGCTGATATAATTTTAATTTCAGGACATAATGGAGGAACTGGAGCTACACCGCAAACAAGTGTAAAATATGTGGGTATTCCCTGGGAGATGGGACTTACAGAGGCAAATCAAGTTTTAACATTAAACAATCTAAGACACAAAGTTACTTTAAGAACTGATGGAGGTATTAAAACTGGAAGAGATGTGGTTATTGCAGCCATGATGGGTGCTGAGGAATATGGTGTAGCAACTACAGCCTTAGTAGCAATGGGTTGCATTATGGTAAGGCAATGTCATTCCAATACTTGTCCTGTAGGAGTATGTACACAAGATGAAAAACTAAGAGAAAAATTTACTGGAACTCCAGATAAAGTTGTAAATTTATTTACGTTTATCGCTACAGAAGTAAGAGAAATTTTAGCTTCTCTTGGTTTTAAATCTTTAAATGAAGTTATAGGTCGAACAGATTTATTGATGCAAGTAAGTAAAGCATCACCTAATCTAGATGATTTAGATCTTAATCCACTATTTGTACAAGCAGACCCTGGTAATAACAAGAGGTACTGCGAGATATCAGAAATTAATAAAGTTCCAGATACGCTGGATCAAGAGATTTGGCCTCAAATAGAAAAGGCTTTAGATAACTCTGAGAAAATAAATAATGAGTTTTTAATTAAAAATACTAATAGAGCAGTGGGTACTAGAATTTCACATCACTTGTACAAAAAATATGGCTATGAAAAATTAGAAGAAAATTTTTTAACTCTTGATTTTAAAGGTTCAGCTGGACAATCTTTTGGGGCATTTACAGCAAAAGGACTTAAACTCAATTTAAAAGGTGATGCAAATGATTACGTTGGGAAAGGTTTATCGGGAGCCACCATTTCAATAAAACTTCCTGATGAAAGTAATTTGATTTCAAATGAGAATACTATTATTGGGAATACAGTTCTTTATGGTGCAACGTCTGGTAAATTATTTGCAGCTGGTCAAGCTGGGGATAGATTTGCAGTAAGAAATTCTGGTGCAACAACTGTTATCGAAGGTTGTGACTCAAATGGTTGTGAATATATGACAGGTGGAACGGCAGTAATTCTTGGAGATGTTGGAGATAATTTTGCAGCTGGTATGACAGGAGGTATGGCTT
This sequence comes from uncultured Pelagibacteraceae bacterium, assembly GCA_902570915.1. Classification (GTDB taxonomy): domain Bacteria; phylum Pseudomonadota; class Alphaproteobacteria; order Pelagibacterales; family Pelagibacteraceae; genus Pelagibacter. Next base: position 22,594 of record CACGAB010000004.1, read on the forward strand.
TTATTTATGATAAATCAAAAGAATTTGAAAAAAAAGTAAACCCTGATTCAGTTGTATGGCAAAATGTAGAGACTGAATATTGGTCAAAATTTTTAAAAGAATTAGTACTCGAACATAGTAATGAAACTGGATCCAATTTGTCAAAAAAAATAATCGATGATTTTGAGAACGAGTTAAAGAATTTTGTACAGGTTTGTCCAAAAGAAATGATAGATAAGCTTAAAAATCCAATCTCTAAAAAAACAAAAGTACAAAAAGTTAGCTAATTATTAATTTTAATTCTCTTTTCAATATTTTAAGCCATTTAGGCGAAGACAAACTATGATCACCTTTTTTTATAATTACTAATTTCTTTTTTTTCGATTTAAACATCCTCAAAATTTTTTTTGAGTAAATTTCAGGAACAGACTCATCTTTACTCCCATGAACCATAGTTACATTTACATTTTGATTTATTTTTTTGTTTAAAACTTTGTTTTTTTTTCCATCTTTTATTAATTGGTGAGTAATTGGATAAGTGTATTCACCATATTTAAGAAGATATATACCATTTTTAATGATTTCCGATTTAATTTTTTTTGTAAATTTCTTCCACATTAAGTGTTCTAGAAATTCGGGTGCAGACCCAATTCCTAAAAAACCTACGATTTGTTTCTTAAAATATTTAAATTGATTTAATGAAATCCAAGAACCCATGCTCGAGCCAATTAATATTATGTTATTTTTTTTGACAATTTTTCTAATTAGTTGTGAAGTTTCATTTGTCCATTTGGTTATATTCCCATCAATAAATTTTCCTGATGATTTTCCATGGCCTGAATATTCTAAAGCTAAAAAACCTAAATTATTTTTTTTTGCAAATCTCAAAAAAGTTTTAGGTTTTTGACCCTCTAGGTCTGATTTTAAACCATGAAGAAAAACAAGATAAGTGTTTTTCCTCTTAAAATTCGTTAAATATCTTATTCTTTTAGTTTTTGTTAGTTTTAAGTATTTAAACTTAGTCATAAAAGTTTATTAGTCATTTCGATTATTATATAATTAATTTTAATGTCATTTAATTTAAAAATTTTACAAGTTATCCCCAAACTAGGCTACGGGGGAGCTGAAACCGGTTGTTATGATATTGCTCATTATCTTCCAGAAAATAACTGTAAATCTTTCATAGTTACAAGTGGTGGAGAGTTAACAAAATTTATAGATAGGAAAAAAGTAAAATTAATTAGATTACCTGTTCATAGCAAAAATCCTTTTTTAATTTTATTAAACTCTATAATTTTAGTTTTTATTATTTTATTTTACAATATATCTATAGTTCATGCTCGAAGTAGAGCGCCAGCTTGGTCTTGTTTAATTGCAACTAAATTAACGAGAAGAAAATTCGTAACAACTTTCCATGGAACATATAATTTCAATGGAAAAATCAAAAAATTTTATAATTCGGTTATGGTTAGGTCAGACCTTGTTATAGCTGGATCTAATTTTATTTTTTCCCACATTAAAGAAAAATACTCAAATTTCATTGATGTAAAAAAAAAATTACTTGTAATATTTAGAGGCATAAATGTTGATTATTTTGACTCCAGTACATTGTTAGAAAAGGATGAAAAAAAATTATTGAACGAATGGGGTATATTAGAAAATAAAAAGATTATTTTGTTACCTGGTAGATTAACATCCTGGAAAGGTCAGGAACTATTTATTGAAGCGGTAAATTTGGTTAACATTGAATTAGGTTACGAAGCATTTTATGCGGTAGTCTTAGGTAATGATCAAGGACGAGATGCGTATAAAAAAAAGTTACATCATCTTTGTGAACACTTCAAAATTTCTAACCAAATGAAATTTATTGACTCATGTAAAAATATGGCTTTGGCTTATAAAGTTTCAGATATAATTGTTTCAGCATCAATTGAACCGGAGGCATTCGGGCGAGTTGCAGTAGAAGCCCAATCAATGAAAAAGCTTATTATTGCTAGTAATATCGGTGGATCAAATGAAACTGTGATTGATGAAAAAACAGGTTTATTGTTTGAGTCTGGAGATCCAAAATCTTTAAGTAAAAAAATAATACAAGCTTTAACTATGGACGAAAGCTTGTTGAAAACTATGGGTATTGAAGGTAGAAAAAACATTGTAAAGAAATTTAATGTTGAAAAAATGTGCTTTTCTACTTATTCAGAATATAAAAAATTAGTTAATTAAATGCTTACAATAAAATTACCAGATGGAAATAATCTTAAGTTTCCAAAAGAGGTCACAGGTTTAGAAATTGCAGAAAAAATAAGCAAATCTCTTTATAAAGAAGCCTTGATAATGAGTGTAAATGGTGAGCTCAAAGATTTATACTTTTTGATTAAAGAGGACTCTTTAGTAAAAATTTTTACTGCGAAAGATCCAGAGGGATTAGAAGTCATTAGACACGATGCTGCTCACATTATGGCTATGGCTGTTCAAGAACTATACCCTGGAACTCAAGTTACCATTGGACCAGTGATAGAGAATGGATTTTATTACGATTTCGCAAGAAAAGATCCATTTACCGATGAAGATCTTAAAAAAATTGAGAAAAGAATGTCAGAAATAATAGACAAAGATGTAAAAACAAGAAGAGAAGTTTGGGATAGAGATAAAGCGATTAAGCATTTCAAAAAGATTGGAGAAAAATATAAGGCAGAAATCATCGAAAGTATTCCTGAAAGTGAAGAGCTTTCAATTTATCATCATGGTGATACTTGGCACGATTTATGTCGAGGGCCACATTTGTTATCCTCTGGTAAAATTGGTAAAGCTTTTAAACTTACTAAAGTATCAGGAGCATATTGGCGTGGCGACTCCAATAATGAAATGCTTCAAAGAATTTATGGAACTGGTTGGGCAACTAAAAAAGACTTAGATGATTATTTAAGAAGAATTGAAGAAGCTGAGAAAAGAGATCATAGAAAATTGGGTAAAGAAATGGATTTATTTCATTTTAGAGAGGAAAGTCCTGGCTCTGTTTTTTGGCATGAAAAAGGTTGGGCACTTTTTCAAAAACTTATTAGTTATTTAAGAGCTAAACAAGACAAAGCAGGATACAAAGAAGTAAATACTCCAGAGGTATTAGACAGATTGCTTTGGGAAAAATCTGGTCACTGGGAAAAGTATGGGGAAAATATGTATACGTCTAAAACACCTGATGAAAAAGTTTTCGCTATTAAACCAATGAATTGCCCAGGTCACATTCAAGTTTTTAATCAAGGTCTCAAAAGTTACAGAGATTTACCATTAAGAATAACAGAATTCGGAAAAGTCCATAGATATGAATCTTCAGGTGCATTACATGGTCTTTTAAGAGTGAGAGCTTTTACTCAAGATGATGCGCATATTTTCTGCTCAGAGGATCAAATTACAAGTGAATGTTTAAACGTAACAAATTTAATTTTAGATATTTATAAAGATTTAGGATTTGAAAATGTTATTTTGAAATACGCAGACAGACCCGAGATAAGAGTTGGCGAAGATCAAGTTTGGGATAAAGCAGAGGCTTCTTTATTGGAAGCAGTGAAAGCTACCAAACTTGAATATAGTATCAATAAAGGGGAAGGTGCTTTCTATGGACCTAAAATTGAATTTGTTTTAAGAGACGCAATTGGTAGAGATTGGCAATGTGGGACAGTGCAAGTTGATTTAAATTTACCAGGGAGATTAGATGCTTCCTATGTGGATAAGGATGGAGCAAAAAAAGTACCAGTCATGTTACATAGAGCAATGTTTGGTTCGCTAGAGAGATTTATTGGAATATTAATTGAAAATTATGCTGGCAAATTTCCATTTTGGATTTCTCCTTTACAAACTGTTGTAATACCTATCTCAGAAGACTTTGAGAACTATGCAAAAGAAGTGACTAAAAAAATAAAAGATGCAGGTATAAGTTCAATTGTTGACTTAAAAAAACATAATCTAAATTATAAAATTAGAGAACATTCTTTAGCAAAAATACCAATTCTACTGATTTGTGGTAAAAAAGAAGTTGACAGTAAGAGTGTAACCATTAGAAGATTGGATTCTAATAAACAAGAAAATATGAAACTAGATTTATTTTTAAAAAGTTTTTCTGCACTAAACAATGTATCTTAAAATTTAGTGGCAGACATCAAACAAAATTATTTTCAAAAAAAAACTAGAGATCGTGGCCCGAGATCTAATAATAGAATTTCATCACCCGAAGTTCAGGTTATTGCAAATGATGGAAATAATTTAGGAATTTTAAACACAAATGAGGCAATCACAATCGCTAAGAGAGAGGGATTAGATCTTATAGAAATATCACCCAATGCTAATCCACCAGTCTGTAAAATTATGGATATGGGAAAGTTTAAATATGATGCTCAAAAAAAAGCAAATCTTGCAAAGAAAAAGCAAAAAATAGTCTCATTGAAAGAAATAAAGATGCGGCCTGTTACAGAGACTCATGATTATGAATTTAAAGTAAAAAATGCAAAAAAATTTATTGCTAAAGGTGATAAAGTAAAATTTACAATAAGATTTAAGGGTCGCGAGCTTCAACACTCTCATCTTGGGAATGAGCTTATGGCTAAAATTAAAGAAGATATGAAAGATATTGGCAAAATAGAATTACATCCAAAGTTTGATGGTAAACAAATGATTATGGTAATCCAACCTTTATAAGCCTTAATATAGGTTGTAAATTTATTTCTTTCTATGTATAACCTCGCTCAATTATGCCAAAATTAAAAACCAAAAGCTCAGCGAAAAAAAGATTTAAAATATCAGCCAGAGGGAAAGTTATTATGGCCCAGGCTGGCAAAAGGCATGGAATGATCAAAAGAACTAATTCACAAATAAGAAAATTAAGAGGCACTACCACAATGTCAAAACAAGATGGAAAAATTGTTAAGTCGTATATGCCCTACAGTTTAAGAGGTTAAAATGGCTAGAGTAAAAAGAGGTGTTACAAGTAGAGCAAAACATAAAAAAGTTCTAAAAGCTGTTAAAGGTCAGTGGGGTCGAAGAAAAAATACTATTAGGGTTGCAAAACAAGCCATGGAAAAGGCAATGCAATATGCTTACAGAGATAGAAGGAATAAAAAGAGAGATTTCAAATCTTTGTGGATTCAAAGAATTAATGCAGGTGTAAGAGCTGAAGGATTAACTTATTCCAAATTTATTAATGGCCTAAATAAATGCGGAATTAAAATTGATAGAAAAATACTTGCTGAGATAGCTTATGATAGTCCAGAAGCCTTCAAAACTATTGTCCAAAAAGCACAATCTGCACTAAATTAATCTTCACTATTGTTTTATTTCACTGAAGAAATAATCTGTAAAAATGTCAGATCTTAAAAAAATAAAAGATGAACTTCTTTTGAAACTGAAAAGTAAATTAAACTTGTCAGAGGTAAATCAAATGAAATCTGATTTATTTGGTAAGAATGGATTAGTTTCATCACAATTTAAAAAGATAGGAACCATCGCAGAAACCGAAAGAAAAAAATTTGCCTCAGAACTGAATGTTATTAAAGACGAATTACAAGATTTAATTAATTTGAAAATAAAGGAAATTGAAAACGAGGAAATTAAAGAAAAGTTACAAAAAGAAAAAATTGATATTACTTTGCCTGAGAGACCATTTGCAAGAGGCAAAATTCATCCTGTGTCACAAACAATAGATGAAATATCCTCAATTTTTTCTGAAATTGGTTTTAGTGTTGAAGAAGGTCCAGATGTTGAGAGTGAACATAATAATTTTACTGCACTCAACACACCAGAAAATCATCCAGCAAGAGATATGCATGATACATTTTATCTTGATGAAAAAAAAAAAAGATTATTACGCACTCATACTTCTCCAGTGCAAATTAGAACAATGTTAAAAGACAAACCCCCGTTTAAAATAATAGCTCCTGGCAGAACATATAGGTCAGATAGTGATCAAACACACGCACCTATGTTTCATCAGGTTGAAGGTCTTCATATAGACAAAGATATTAATATGGGACATTTAAAAGGATGTCTAAATTATTTTATTAAGGAATTTTTTGAATTGGATAAAATTAAAATGAGATTTAGACCAAGTCATTTTCCTTTCACAGAGCCGTCTGCTGAAGTTGACATAGGATACGAGATGAAGGATGGCAAGATAGTAATTGGCGAAGGCGATAAATGGCTTGAGATTTTGGGGTGTGGAATGGTACATCCAAATGTTTTAAGAAATGTTAAGGTAGATCCAATAAAGTTTCAAGGATATGCATTTGGGATGGGCATTGATAGGTTGGCTATGTTAAAATATGGAATTAATGATTTAAGAGCTTTTTTTGATTGTGACTATAGATGGTTAAATCATTTCGGATTTGATCCTTTGGATGTGCCAACAAATTATAGAGGCTTGAGTAGATGAAAATCACATTTGACTGGCTTAAAGATCATTTAAAAACAAATTTAAAAGAAAAAAATCTTTTAGAACAACTTACCAATGTTGGATTAGAGGTAGAAGGAGTACAAAATCTTTCTTCAGATAAAGAACTTTTTAAAGTCGCTAAAATTATTAAAACAATAAAGCACCCAAATGCGGATCGGCTAAAAGTATGTGATGTTGATGTCGGAGAAAAAGAATTTAAAAAAGTTGTATGTGGGGCTGTTAATGCAATTGAGGGACTAATTACAGTATATGCACCTCCAGGATCAATTATCCCAAAAAATAAAACAAAACTAGTTGTGGCTAAAATAAGAGGAGTTACTTCCTATGGAATGCTTTGCTCAGAGTCTGAATTAAATTTATCTGACGAGAGTGATGGTATAATCGAACTACCATCGAGATATAAAAAAATTATTGGTAAGAGTTATTTTTCAAAATCAAAATCTAACTTGATTGATTTATCTGTAACACCTAATAGACCAGATTGTCTTGGCATAAGAGGAATTGCAAGAGATCTGGCTGCTTCAGGCTTCGGAAAATTGATTGATTTTAAGAAAAAAAAAATAAAATCAAATAATAGACAATCTTTAAAAGTAAAAATAAAAAAAGAAAAAAATCAGGCATGTAGCATATTTGGTAGTTGCCTTATTACCGATGTAAATAATACTGAAAGTCCTCAATGGCTTAAGGACAAATTGATTTCAATAGGCCAAAAACCAATTTCTGCAATAGTTGATATTACAAATTATGTAATGTTCGATCTTAATCGTCCATTACATGCTTATGATGCTGATAAAATCGAAAAAGGTATAATTGTTCGAAATTCAAAATCAGGGGAGAAATTTACTGCTTTAGATAATAAGGATTATAAACTGGAAAATGGAATGTGTGTAATCAGTGACCACAAAGGTGTTTTAGGACTGGGCGGAATTATTGGTGGAACAAGATCAGGAACAGAACTAGATACAAAGAATATATTATTAGAGTCAGCTTATTTTAAACCTGGATCAATAAGGACTACGGCAAAAAAATTGAATCTTGATACTGATGCAAAGTTTAGATTTGAAAGAGGCATTGATCCGTTATCAATTGAGGATGGCTTAAATAAAGCCGCAAGATTAATCAAAGAAATTTGTGGTGGTAACATCAGTAAATTTGATATTCAAAAAATTGAAACTCATAAAACAAAAATAGTTAAATTTGATATAAATTTAGTTGAAAAAATAGCAGGTTTTAAAATTTCTACTAAAGAAATTTTTAAAATTTTAGAAAATCTGGGTTTTAAATTTAAAAAGAAAAAAAATTTCTTTGAATTGACCGTTCCATCATGGAGACCTGATATTACGCAAGAAATAGATATTGTTGAAGAATTGGTCAGAATTAGTGGTTACGATAAAATAAGGATTATAGATCCAATCAAGGAAAGAAAAAAGTCTACTTTAAATAAATCTCAAAAATTATTTCATTTTTTACAAAGATCAATTGCATCAAAAGGTTATCTAGAGGCAATCACTTGGTCTTTTACAGACTCAAGTTACAATGATTATTTCAGAGACAATAAAAAAGAAATTAAAATTGTAAATCCAATAAGTACTGAATTAGGTGTTTTGAGAAGTTCAATATTCTCAAATTTGATAATATATATGAATAAAAATCTTGATAGAGGTTTTAAAGATTTATCAATTTATGAAATTGGCCCAATTTTTAATGGTTCTAAGCCTGGTGAACAAAATACTGTGGTATGTGGTTTGTCATCAGGAAAAAAATCAAGATTATCGTGGATTGAAAAAGAGAGAAACGTTGATGTCTTTGATGTAAAAAAAGATGTAGTTCAAACTTTAATTGAGGCAGGGTATAAATCAGAAGAATTTTTTATAGACGACAGAACTCCAAATTATTACCATCCTGGTAAATCAGGTAGATTATTTTTAAAAAAAGGAGCAGACTCAGTAGCAGCCTATTTTGGAGAAATTCACCCCAGCATAATTAAAGAAATTGATATGAAGACAGAGTCTTTAGTGGGTTTTGAAATTTTTTTAGACGAATTAAAATTATCAGAAAAAACTTTAAATGATCAAAAAAGCAATTTTAATGTTTCGGATTATCAAAAATCCGAAAGAGATTTTGCATTCATCGTAAACAAAGATGTTAATGCTCAAGATTTAACTAATGCTATTGTGGGTGTAGACCATAATTTGATTAAAAATATAAAAGTTTTTGATGTATATGAGGGTGGTAATATTCCAGAGAATCAAAAATCGATAGCAATAAGTATTACGATACAATCTACAGAAAAAACATTAAATGACAATGATTTAGAAAAAATTAATAAATTAATTATTGAAACAGTAGAAAATAAAACGGGTGCAAAGATCCGATCTTAATAATAATGGCCACAATTGATCATATAAGAAATTTTGCGATAATTGCTCATATAGACCATGGCAAATCTACAATAGCTGACAGAATAATTCACAGATGTGGAGGATTGACCGAAAGAGAGATGAAAGCTCAGGTATTGGACTCAATGGATATAGAAAGAGAAAGGGGAATAACGATCAAGGCTCAAACCGTGAAACTTAATTATAAATCTAGGAATGGTAAAGAATATATTTTTAATATAATTGATACACCTGGTCATGTAGATTTTAGTTATGAAGTTAGCAGATCTCTCTACGCTTGTGAAGGCTCAATACTTATTGTTGATAGTACGCAGGGTGTAGAGGCTCAAACGTTAGCAAATGTCTATCAAGCTATGGATATAAACCATGAGATCATACCTGTTTTAAATAAAATTGATTTACCAGCATCAGATTTAGATAGAACAAAAAAACAAATAGAGGATGTGATTGGTATTGGAACTGAAAATGCTATTCCATGTTCAGGAAAAACTGGAGAAGGTATAGATAGTATTTTAGAGCAAATAGTTAATCAGTTACCTGGTCCAAAAGGTAATTTAAATCAAAACTTGAAATGTTTATTAGTAGACAGTTGGTATGACACATATTTAGGGGTGGTTATTTTAGTAAGAGTTATCAATGGAAAAATTACAAAAAATATGAAAATAAAAATGCTTTCAACCAATCAAGATTATATTGTTGAAAAAGTAGGTTTATTTACACCAAAACCCAAAGATGTAAGTGAACTTAATTCTGGAGAAATAGGATTCATAACCACTGGAATTAAAGTTTTATCAGACACAAAAGTTGGAGATACAATTTGTGACGCCTCAAAACCAATAGTTGAAGCTTTGCCGGGCTTTAAACCAAGTAAACCTGTTGTTTTCTGTGGTTTGTTTCCAGTAGATAGTTCCGAATATCAGAAATTAAAAGATGGATTAGCAAAGTTACAACTTAATGATGCAAGCTTTTCTTATGAAGCTGAGTCATCTTCAGCACTAGGTTTGGGTTTTAGGTGTGGTTTTCTGGGATTATTGCACCTTGAAATTATAACCGAAAGATTAGAGAGAGAATTCGATGTTAATTTATTAACGACCACACCAGGTGTTGTTTACAAAGTAAAACTTAATAATGGAGAGATTAAAGATTTGCAAAATCCCTCAAGCTTACCTGATCCAACATTTATTCAATCAATAGAAGAACCATGGATCAATGCGACTATAATTACCCCAGATAATTATTTGGGTTCTATAATAAAATTATGTCAAGATAAAAGAGGAATTCAAAAAAATCTAAGTTACTCAGGTAATAGAGCTGTAATTTCTTATGAACTACCGTTAAATGAGGTAGTTTTTGATTTCAATGATAGAATTAAATCTATGACAAGTGGATACGCAAGTTTTGATTATGAAATACTTGAACATAGAGAGGGTGATTTAGTTAAACTTGGCATTTTAGTCAACGGTGAGCCGGTTGATGCATTAGCAATGATGATACATAAAGATTTTGCGCAAAAAACTGGAAGAGAAGTTTGTGAAAAATTAAAAGATTTAATTCCAAGACATAATTTTATGATACCTATTCAAGCAGCAATAGGAGGAAAAATTATAGCAAGAGAAACAATAAAAGGCTTTAAAAAGGATGTGCTAACTAAAATACATGGTGGTGGTGCAACTGATAGGAAAAGAAAACTTTTGGAGAAACAAAAAAAAGGAAAGGCAAGATCAAAGCAATTTGGTAGAGTGGAGATACCCCAAGAAGCATTTATAGGAGTACTAAAAATTTCAAAAGAGAAGTGATGATAAATAAATATGATAATAAATTTTTGTATTTTTTCTATAAGTTACAAAAATTATATAAGAATAAATCTTCAAACTCTCATTTTGCTGAGTTTGCTGAAGATGTAATGGTAAATAGAATTTTTAAAAATCAAGACAAAGGAACGTACATAGATATCGGTGCATATCATCCATTTAAAGGTTCTCTGACATACACACTTTTTAAAAAAGGGTGGAAAGGTACAAATGTAGATTTAAGTAAAACTTCTATAGATTTATTTAAAATGGCTAGACCTAATGATGTGAATATTTGTTGTGCGATTAGCAACAAAACCGAAAAAAAAATTTATTTTGAAAATTCTCCAATAAATCAACAAAATTCTTTAATCAAACAAAATAATGAACAGAGAGAAATAGAGATACAAGCTTACACTTTAGATGACTTGTTAATTTCAAGAAATATAGAAAATCCTGATTATTTAAATATTGATACCGAAGGTAATGAGATGGATGTGTTGGAGGGGGTAAATTTTAATAAAATCAATCCAAAGTTAATTACTATTGAAGAAAATAATTTTGCCAAAATCTCTAATTCAAATAATGAAAAAAAAAATTATATGTATGAAAGAGATTATATTTTGATAAATACAATTGGTGTTACAATGTTTTTTTATCAAAAATTACTTTTAGATAAAATTTCTGATGAAATTAAAATTTAAGTAATGATAAGCTATTCTGATTTAACTTTTATAATTGTTACATTTAAAAGTGAACATATTATAAATGACTGTTTAGAAGATATCCCTGAAGAATGTAAAAAAATCATAGTAGAAAACTCTAGTAGTAATGAATTTTATAAAAATCTTGAAAATAAAATTCCAAATCTAAAAGTTTTTGTAATGAGTGACAATTGTGGGTTTGGTAAAGCTAATAATTTTGGAATTTTCAATTCAGATACTGATTACCTATTTCTTATAAATCCAGATGCAAAAATATCTAAATCAGAAATTGATAAAATAATCAGAATTATCAAAAATGTTGATTTTGCAATTGCAGCACCCCAAATTATTGAAAAATTTAAGGTTTATAAACAAAACAAAGAAAATAAAGATTATGTTATTGTAAATGAGGTACCTGGAATAGCGATGATACTAAATAAAAAAAAATTTTCTGATAATTTTTTTGATGAAAATTTTTTTCTGTATCTAGAGGAAACTGATCTTTGTAAAAGGGTAAAAGAAAGTGGTGAAAAAATAATTGAAATTAATGCAGAAGTTTCACACTTAGGAAATCAATCTCACAAACATCACGATAGTTTTGAAATTGAAATGTCAAGGAATTGGCATTGGATGTGGTCTAAATTTTACTTCAGCAAAAAACACAAAGGTTATACTAAAAGTATAATTATTTTTTTTCCAATATTAATTAAACTTTTAATAAAATTGATATTTTATTTTTTATTAAGAAATAATACGAAATTCGTTATTTCTAAAAAAAGATTTGATGGTTTATTAGCCTCAATTGTCGGCAAAGGTTCTGACTATAGGCCAAAAATTTGACTCGATATAATTAACCTTGTGCCGTTTATATCTAGAGAGTTATTTTACTTTATGTGTTATCTTATACTTATTAAAATTTGGGAGAGATGGCCGAGTGGTTTAAGGCGCATGCTTGGAAAGCGTGTAAAGGGGAAACTCTTTCATGGGTTCGAATCCCATTCTCTCCGCCATTCAAAAAGCCAATATTTTCAACATTAATTATGCAACCTAAAATAATTAAGCAAATGATAAGTGAACAAATATATTAAAAAAATGTTATAATAAATATTTCCAAATATAAAAAAAATGACTAGTAAAAATAATTATCAAGCAGACTCAATCAAAGTTCTTAAAGGTCTAGAAGCGGTAAGAAAAAGACCCGGGATGTATATTGGTGATACTGACGATGGAACTGGCTTACATCATATGGTTTATGAAGTTGTCGATAACTCAATTGATGAGGCTTTAGCAGGTTTTTGTAAAAATATTTATGTAAAAATTAATTCTGATGGTACAGTCACTGTTCGTGATGATGGTAGAGGTATTCCAGTAGATATTCATAAAGGAGAAAAAAAATCTGCTGCTGAAGTAATCATGACACAATTGCATGCAGGCGGTAAATTCGATCATGACTCCTATAAAGTTTCTGGGGGACTACATGGCGTTGGTGTTTCAGTTGTTAATGCGTTGTCCGAAAATCTTAAGCTCGAAATTTATAGAGATGGTAAAATATATTATATTGAATTTCAAAATGGAGAAGCAAAAGCACCACTAAAAGTCAGTGGTAAGTCAAAAGAAACTGGCACAAAAATAACCTTTAAACCCTCAAAAGAAATTTTTTCATCGATTAAATTTAGTGAAAAAATACTCATTAAGCGAATGAGGGAATTAGCCTTTCTTAATAAAGGGATAAAAATTACTTTTATTGATGCTAGTCAAAAAAAAGAAAAATTAACAGAATTCAAATTTGATGGTGGCATTATAGAGTTTGTTGATTTTTTGGATCAAAAAAGAGAGAAATTAAAGAATAAGAATGGAAACGATTTATTTAAAAAACCTATTTATATAGAAGGTCAAAATGATAATATTGAAATTGGATGTTCGTTAAAATGGAACGCATCATATTCCGAGGAAGTATTTCCTTACACGAATAATATATTTCAGAAAGATGGAGGAACTCATTTACTGGGTTTTAGAAGCGCATTAACAAGAGTTGTAAATAAATATGCAAATGAAAATAATCTTCTAAAAAAAAGTAAATTTACAATTTCAGGAGATGATATTAAAGAAGGCCTAACATGTGTACTATCTATTAAAATTCCAGATCCTAAATTTTCCTCTCAAACCAAAGATAAGCTTGTATCCTCTGAGGTTAGAATGATTGTCGAAACTGTCATTAATGAAAAATTATCTATATGGTTCGATCAGAATCCTTCTGTTGCAAAAATCATTTTATCAAAAGTAATTCAAGCAGCAATGGCTAGAGATGTGGCAAGAAAAGCTAGAGAAAATGTAAGAAGAAAGGGAGCTCTTGAATTGAGTGGTCTTCCTGGAAAATTAGCTGATTGTCAAATAGGTAAACAAGAGGGAACGGAATTATTTATTGTTGAGGGAGACTCGGCAGGTGGTTCAGCAAAACAAGGAAGAAATAGATCAAATCAAGCAGTCTTACCTTTAAGAGGAAAAATTTTAAATACTTATGTTGAGGAATTAAAAATAAAAAAAAACGGAAACGGAAATGGATCTGATCAAAGAACCAAAGCTCTGTCTAAAATGATTTCTTCAAACGAAATTGTAACTTTAATAAATGCACTGGGTCTTGATCCAAAGGCACAGGAAATAGATTTAAAAGATTTAAGATATGGCAAAATAATAATTATGACAGATGCGGATGTAGATGGATCACATATAAGGGCCTTATTATTGACTTTTTTCAACAATAAACCATTCAATAAGCTAATTGAAAATGGACACGTTTATTTAGCTCAACCACCTTTATTTAAAATAAACAAAGGAAGTAAAGGTATTTATATTCGGGATGATAAGGAGTTGGAGAATTATATAATAAAAAATAATAAAGAATTAAAAGATATAAAAAAAAGTTCTAAAGAATACATTAAGAAAATAGAGTTAGAGAAATCAAAAATGAATATCCAAAGATTTAAAGGATTGGGTGAAATGAATCCAGAAGAGCTTTGGAGCACAACCCTTAATCCTGAAACAAGAAATTTACTTCAAGTTCAATATTCAAAAGATTTAAAAAAAGATCAAAACTTAATACACACATTAATGGGAAATGACGTTGCTTTGAGAAAAGATTTTATTGTGTCAAATGCAATTTATGCTCAAAATTTAGACATCTAAAAATGAGGTTCTTTGAGGACTCTAAGTATTATTCTCTTAAAAAATCAACATATATAAATTTAAGATGGATTGGAATTATTGGTCAATTAATCTCTGTTTACTTAGTTTATCTTTATTTTGATTTTAAATTTAACTTTTATCTTTCCAATTTAGTAATTTTTTTTGGTGTGTTAAGTAATTTATATTTAATCTTTATTTATAAAAAAACTCAACTATCAGATAGATTAGCCTTACTATTTCTACTTATAGATATCGCTCAATTGACTGTTTTAATTTATTTAACCGGGGGTGCAAAAAACCCATTTATAATCTTTATAATTATACCAAGTATTTTTGCCTCAACTAATCTTGGAATAAAAACTAATTTATTTTTAGTTTTAGTAACCTGTATTATGATTATTTTTCTCACATTTTATTCAAGTGATCTGCCTTATCCACTTGCAAACCACTTTCACATAAGTAACTATATTTATTACTCAATACCTATTTCTTTAATTATAGCATTAATTTTCTTAAATTATTTTGCAATAATCTTTGGAAGAGAATCAAGACTAAGAAAAGAAGCTTTAAATAAAATGGAGGAAATTATGGCAAAGGAACATGAAATGTTATCTTTAGGAGGTCAAGCCGCCGCTGCCGCTCATTCTTTAGGAACACCTCTATCAACAATTAAAATAATTTCACAAGAGTTAACTAAACAATTAAAAAATCAAAAAGATGTAATTCAGGATATTGAATTACTTTCAAGTCAGGTTGAAAGATGTAATCAAATTTTAAGGAAGCTATCACTTAATCCAGATGTAGAGGATAATTTTATTGATGAAGATTTGACTATGAGAGATTATCTAAAAGAGATAATCTCTTCTTTTAAAGAAACTAGCAAAAATCAGTTTAATTTTAATTTTGAACAAGACGCGTACTCTAAAAAAATAACCAAATCTATTGAAATAGTCTATGGTCTTAGAAATTTCGTCGGTAATGCAAATAAATTCTGTAAAAGTAAAATTTATATAAACTTAAAATCAAATACCGAAACTACTATTGTGACCATTGAGGATGATGGCGAGGGATATCCAAATGATATTCTTTCAAAAATAGGAGAACCTTATCTAAAATCATCTGATAAAGATAGTGGATTAGGTTTAGGATTATTTATAGGAAAGACTTTATTAGAAAAAAATTTTGCCACTGTTAATTGTTGGAATTCTCAAACAAGAAGTGGAGCTGAAGTGACAATAAAGTGGAAAAATAAAGATTTGTTCAATCTTTAATGTAAATTTTTTTTAGTTTTAAAAAGCTCACTCAATTGGGAAATCATGACATCTCCTAATTCATTGACATCTGAAATCTTAATCGCTTGATTATAGTATCTTGATACATCATGGCCTATTCCAATCGCTAAAATTTCAGTTTCAGTTTTTTCTTCGATAAATTTAACAATTTTCTTTAAGTGTTTTTCAAGAAAATCTCCTGAATTGACTGACAGAGTTGAGTCATCAACAGGTGCACCATCTGAAATTACCATTAATATTTTCCTTTCCTCTTTTCTTTTTTTTAATCGACTAAATGCCCAAGAAATTGCTTCTCCATCAATATTTTCTTTTAATAATCCTTCTTTTAACATTAAACCAAGATTATTTTTACATTGTCGCCAATGTGAGTCAGCCCCTTTATAAATTATGTGTCTTAAATCATTTAATCTACCAGGTGTTTTTGGTTTACCCTCTTTATTCCAAAACTCTCGACTTTTTCCACCTTTCCAATTTTTAGTTGTGAAACCTAATATTTCAACTTTAACAGAGCATCTTTCCAAGGTTCTTGATAAAATATCAGCGCAAATCGCAGCAATTGTAATTGGACGTCCTCTCATAGACCCAGAATTATCTATTAAAAGAGTAACAACAGTATCTTTAAAATCTAAATCTTTTTCTTTTTTAAAAGATAATGAATTATAAGGGTCCATTATTATTCTTGGTAATTTTGAACTATCCAATAACCCTTCCTCTAAATCAAACTGCCAGGCTCTATTTTGTTTTGCCAACAGCTGTCTTTGAAGTTTGTTTGCAAGTTTAGTAATAATGTCCTGGAAACCTATTAACTGCTGATCTAAAGTTTTTCTTAATTTTGAAGCTTCATTGGAGTTTTCTAAATTTTCTGCCTTCGTAATTTCATCAAACTGGGTTGTAAAAATTTTGTAGTCTGTATTTAAATTATTAATTGTTTTTTTTTGAATAATTTGTTCGTTATTTTTTTGATCAGACTCACTATCAATTATTTGCTCATTAAGTTTGTATTCGTCTATGTCATATTCAGAGTCTAAACTAGCTTCGGCTTGTTCATTGTTATTTTCATCTCTAGAGTCATCAGAATTACTGTCCTGATCATCATTAGATGGATTATTTTGACCATCATCTTGATTTTGTTCTTTAATTTCCTCATCGTTCTCATTTTTAAAAATATCCATTTCTTGTAATATTTCTGAAAACTTTGAAGAAAATTCATTTTGATATTCTAAATTTTCTTTTAAAAATTCAATGTGTTTATTTATTACTTTATCGAAGTCTTTCTCCCAAAAATTTAACATATTATTGGTTAAGGTATTTAATTTAATGTTTAAAAATTTCTTTAACATGTACAATTCAAAAGCCTCTACTACCGGTACATCTTCTTTTGAATTTAATTGGTCTTTTCTTTTTAACTGGATTATTTGATCATAATTTTCTTTAAGATTTTTTTCTATACCCTTCAACATTTTTGAGCCCAGGCATTCATACCTTACTTTTTCTGCAATAGAATAAAGAGACTTATATAAGGAATTTAAAGGTAAATTCTTTTTGTAAATTTCATTATTTGAGAACTTTTTTTTTAAAGCAGACGAGTCAGACTCTGCTCTAGCTTTAATGAAATCTCTTTTTGAGTCAAGATTTTCAATATTTACAAAATTCAAATCTTTTTTATTTTTCTCATCAATATTTTTAAGACTAATATCACCAGAAATCACTCTTTCTGTTGAAGTTAAAGCTTGCTTAAGTTTTTCTCTTAAGTTTTCAGTCTTATTGTTTTTCATTTAAATTTGAATATTTGCTAATGACTCTGGTAGTTCTTCCCCGAAACATCTTTGGTAATATTCAGCAATTGTATTTTTTTCAATTTCATCGCATTTATTTAGAAAAGTGACTCTAAATGCGTATCCTACATCTTTAAATATTTCTGCATTTTCAGCCCAATGCAGTACTGTTCTTGGACTCATTACAGTACTTATATCTCCAGCAATAAATCCTTTTCGAGTTAAGGATGCAACTTTTATCATATTTGAAACTTTATCTTTTCCTTTAGGGTTATTTAAAGATTTATTTTTAGCTAATATAATATCCATTTCTTTATCTAAACTTAAGTAGTTAAGAGTTGTTACAATATTCCACCTATCCATTTGACCTTGATTTATTTGTTGTGTACCATGATAAAGTCCACTCGTATCACCAAGTCCAACAGTATTAGAAGTTGCAAACAATCTAAAATATTTATTTTGTTTTAAGACTTTATTTTTATCAAGAAGTGTAAAATTCCCTTCTGACTCAAGCACTCTTTGAATTACGAACATGACATCTGGTCTTCCAGCATCGTATTCATCAAAAACTAGGGCTACAGGGTTCTGTATTGACCAAGGAAGAATCCCTTCTTTAAATTCAGTAATTTGTTTGTTATCTTTTAATACAATCGCATCTTTTCCTATTAAATCAATCCTGCTTATGTGACTATCAAGATTTACTCTGATACATGGCCAATTTAATCTAGCAGCGATTTGCTCTATATGAGTAGATTTACCGGTGCCATGATATCCTTGAACAAGGACTCTTTTATTGAATGAAAAACCTGAAATTATAGCTAATGTTGTATCTCTATCGAATTTATAATTTTTATCTATATCAGGCACATAATCATTTTTTTTTGAAAATGCATCAACCTCCATTTCAGATTCTATTCCGAAAGTTTGTTTAATTGAAACTTTTATATCAGGTTGATTGTCTATGTTAGGTGTCAATTTTTTCTCTATAAGTGGTTTTAAGTTGTGTATAAGCTAATGTAATTAATTTAAGTTTTTCCTCATATTTTTTATCTCCTGAATTCATATCAGGGTGAAATTTTTTGACAAGTGTTTTGAATTTTTCTTGTACTTTTATCCATTTCATTCCGACTGTTAATCCAAGTATTTCAAAAGCTTTAATATCTTTATGATCAAATTTAAATTGACGCATATAATTAAGCTCGCTTTTAATTTTCTTTTTATCAGACTCATCTTTTAAGGTATTATTCCAAAGTATCTTAAAAAAATTATCTGAAGAGCTAAAGCTTTGTGTTGGTTTGTGCCAAGTCATATCTGATTT
Organism: uncultured Pelagibacteraceae bacterium; assembly: GCA_902570915.1. GTDB lineage: Bacteria > Pseudomonadota > Alphaproteobacteria > Pelagibacterales > Pelagibacteraceae > Pelagibacter. The sequence goes on from CACGAB010000004.1 coordinate 41,473, forward strand.
TAGAAAATTTAATATTTGATTGTCATTCATACCAGAAAAATAATTCCAGTTTTTGTTAAACTCTTTCACATGTTTTAAGCACAACATTCTAAATTTTTTACTATTATCTCTTTCAATTGGTGCTTTATATTCACCAAATTCTTTACAATTATTCCAATCACAAATATTTTTCATGATATAATAAGTATATAATGGATATAAATGACTTAATTGCAATTGTAAAAAAAAAATTAAAAAATGGGATCGTCATAGAAAATATCAAGATTGAGGATAAATCCTTTCTTCATATTGGACATAAAGGCAATGATAAAAAGAAATTTCATTTAAAGATTTTAATAAATTCAAAAGAGCTCTCAAAACTAAGCAGAATTCAAAGTAATAAAAAAATATATAGAATTTTAGATAAAGAACTTAAAAAGTATATTCACTCAATACAAATTTTAATTGCTTAGCTCTTTATTTAAAAATATTTTTAATTTTTTTTTATTAAATCTTTTATTAATTAAAGGAGACCCAATTTTTTTTAACAAAATTAGATTTATTTCATTCGTATTATTTTTTTTATCGTTGACCATAAATGACAGAATTTTTTTCGCGTCTTTTAATGAAAAGTACTTTTTTATATCATTTGGTAAATTAAATTTTTTTATATGACTTGTAATAATTTTAAATTCATTTATTGGTAAAAAATTATTTAATTGACTGAATTTAAGAGCTGTAGTCATGCCCAAGATAACAGCTTCACCATGATTTAATTTATTAGAAAAATTTAGTGTGGCTTCATAAGCATGTGCAAAAGTGTGACCAAAGTTCAAAATTTTCCTAATATTTTTCTCTTTTTCATCTTTTTCGACCACTTTTTTTTTTATCTTACAACTTTCGTAAATAGTTTTTTCAATATATGGTGATTTGAATTTTAAAATTTTTTCGAAATTTTTGTTCAAAAATTGAAAAAAATTTTTATTTAAAATTAAAGAATGTTTTAGAATTTCACCATAGCCACATATAATTTCTCTTTTAGGAAGAGTGTTTAAAAAAGCAATATCACTCACTACTAATTTGGGTTGGTAAAAACTTCCAATGAGATTTTTCCCGTATTTTGTATTTACTCCAGTTTTACCACCTATTGATGAATCTACTTGTGCCAAAAGAGTCGTTGGAATGTTTATAAATTTCAATCCTCTTTTAAAGAGGCTCGCAGCATATCCAGTGATGTCACCAGTTATACCACCCCCAACACTTATTATAATATCCTCCCTTGAAAAATTCTTTTTTAATAAAATTTCTAATATGTCATTTGTGGTTTTTTGATTTTTATTTTTTTCATTCGCTTTTATACGATGGATGTAAACTTTTTGATTATTCAATTCTTTTTCTATTATATTAATTTTTTTTTTTGGAATATTTTTGTCAACGACAATCAAACATTTTATGTAGTTAATTGACTCATTTTTAATAATTTTTTTTAAGCTTGAGATGAGTCCCGAACCAATAAATATAGGGTACTTTTGTTGATTTGTGCTAACTAATATTTTTTTTGTTTTCATATATGTATATAATTTTATTTACTATCTCATTTTTAGATAATTGTTCACAATTAATTTTGTATTTTGATCTAGAATAAATAATGGACCTTTTTTTTATTAAATCTACTAATTCATTAGATGTAGATCTGATTGCTATTGGCCTTTTTGTATTTTTTTGAATTCTCTGGATTAATGTTTTCGAATTCCAGTTTAACCAAAAAGAAAAATGATTTTTTAAAATTTCATCTCTTATTTTTTTATTAATAAAAGCACCACCCCCTAGTGATACGACAATTTTTTTTTTTTTTAAAATTTTAAGCGTTGTTCTTTCCTCTAAATCTCTAAAAAATTTCTCTCCTCTTGTATTAAAGATGTCTGATATACTCATCTTCAATTCTTTTTCAATAATTTGATCAATATCGTAAAATTGTAAATTAAGTTTTTTTGAAATTAATATTCCAATACTGGTTTTACCAGATCCCATCATGCCTAAAAAAACAATATTTTCTCTTGATTCCATAAGTTTCTTTATTGAAAAAACACAAATATGTCTTAATTTGAAAATACTTAAAGTTATATGCAAATTTATAAAAAAACAAGTTCGAGACAAAGTTTAATTGGGATAGTAATAAAATTAACTTTAATTTTACTATTTATTATTGGTATTGTTTTCTTTTTAAATAAAATTGAATTTCCAGCCCCAAAAAATGACATACAAAAAATAATCCCAAATGAAAAATTCAAAATTGTTAAGTAAAAAATTTTTACTTGTTATTTTCATATTATTTACCTCTTTCAAAGCACATTCCTCAGATAAACCAGTAGACATTTGGAAGGTTAATGAGAAAAAAAGTGACCAAAACCCAGAATCTATTTTGCTAATAGATGAAAATAATAATTCATCAAGTGAGATAAGTATTTTCAATAAAAAGTCAAATGATGAAACCTCAGGCATTATTCAAGACTCATCTTTAAATTCAAAGAAGATAAAGATTACTGGATTATACGACCCGGAGGATTATGATTTAGATATTAATATGTGGAGTAATTCAGATGGTAATCAATTAAAGGATCTGTTTGGTAGAATCACAAAACTAAATCTTTCTGATGATGCTTCAGAGTTGATGAACATTACAATTTTGACTAATGCTCACTATCCTAAAAAAAATATCACCGAGAAAGAATTTTTAAAATTAAAATCAGACTGGCTAATAAAGAACTCAAATTTTGATTTAATTAAAGAGTATTTGGATAAAAATAGTCTTCTTAATGATAACCCTAAATTATCTAAACACTTTATAGATTATTATATATCTGAGTTTAGATTGAAAAAGGCTTGTGATATATTTTCAAAAAATTCTCAGCCGATCACAGATAAATATCTTTCAAAATTTAACATATACTGTCTGATAAATGCAGGTAAGACTGAGGAAGCATTATTAATTTTAGACTTAAAAAAGGAATTAGGTTTCAAAGATAGATATTTTGAAAAAAAAATTGATTATTTACTTGGCTATACCTCAAAAATCCATGATTCAATATCTGAAAAAACAATATTTGATTTTCATCTTGCTCATAAGACAAATCCTAATTTTGAATTTCAACCAGACGAAAAAACATCTAAAATTATTTGGAAATATCTATCATCAGCAAATTTGTTATCATCTTTAAAAAAAGTTGATATTTCAGAAATAGATAAGATATCAAATATTGAAAAAGCTGTTCATAATAAGAACTATTCTGAAAACGAGTTATTTAAAATTTATATGAGATTTCAATTTAATATTAGTCAACTTTTAAATGCTAAAGAGTCCTATAAATCTCTATCTAATATTGAGGCAAGAGCCTTACTTTATCAGAAAATTTTACTTGAATCTGAAATGATTGAAAAATTAAAATTATTAAAAATTTTAAAGGGGTTATTTAAAAAAGATAATTTAAATTATGCTTTTGATAATCAATTAAAAAAATTTTTAAAAGAGATGGACCCCACAGAAGTGCCTGACAATTTAACAAGTTTTTATTACACAAATATAGAATTGAATAAAGATTTACCAATGGAAATAAAATATAATAATGATGTTCTGTACCAATCTAAATTAATTAATTATTTTAATGGAGATTATTCGAAGTCAAAGATTGAAAAAGATGTTAATAATTTTCTTAAAAAAATTAAAAAAAATAAAAGATATTCTTTTTCTAAAAAGGATGTAATATTTTTAGAGTCTCTTAAAGCAGATGGTATAAAGATTTCCGAAAAATATGATGAATTATACTTGATAAGTGAAAACGAAATGCCAACGGATATACAAATAATGATTAATAATGCTGAATCTGGTGCAGCATTATTAAGAATCGTCGAAGTTATTGGTCAGGATAAACTTGAGAGAATAGATGAAGATACAGTTTATTTTATAATTAATGCATTAAACCAGCTAAACATAGATTCTATAAGAAATAAAATTTTGCTTAAAGTTCTTCCTTTAAAAGTGTAAAAATTAGTTTATTTGTTTATTTCATGACCATTAAAGAAATTATTACTGTCCCAGATGAAATATTAAAAAAAGTTTCTAATCCAATTGAAAAAATTGGAAGTGATGAAAAAAAATTAATAAATGATTTATTCGAAACAATGTACCACTCTAATGGAATTGGTCTTGCAGCAGTTCAAGTAGGTATACTTAAAAGAGTTTTAGTTGTTGACGTTTCAAGTAAAAATGAAAAAAAGCAACCAATAGCATTAATCAATCCAGTGATCAAAAATTTAAGTGATGAAATGTCGGTTTATGAAGAAGGATGTCTTTCAATACCAGAAACATTTGTTGAAATTGAAAGACCAAAAATATGTGAAATTGAGTATATTGATGAAAAAGGCTCAAAAAAAAATTTAAAATGTGATGGCCTTTTATCAACATGTGTCCAACATGAAATCAATCATTTAGATGGTAAATTGATCATTGATCATTTATCTAAATTAAAAAAAGACTTTATTATTAAAAAAATTTCAAAAATTAAAAAAAATCCAGACAGAGTAGTAGTTTAAAGATGGCAAATAAGATTATCTTTATGGGTACCCCGTTATTTTGTGTCCCTATTCTAAAATCTTTACATCAGAGTAGGTACAACATTGCTGCAGTATATACTCAACCACCAAAAAAATCTAATAGAGGTCAAAAAATAAATAAAAGTCCAATCCAGGTTGCCTCAGAAATATTAAATATAGAATCTAGAACCCCTAGGACTCTTAAAGATAACAATGAAGAATATAAATTTTTAAAAAAAATAGAGGCTGATCTTGCAATAGTCTGCGCTTACGGACAAATCATCCCAAAAAATTTTTTAAATTTAGTTAAAAAGGGTTTCGTTAATATTCACGCTTCAATACTTCCTAAATGGCGAGGAGCTGCACCAATTCAAAGATCAATTATGAATTTAGATTTTGAGACAGGAATAAGCATCATGAAAATAAATGAAGAATTAGATAGTGGACCAGTAAGTAATATATATAAAATTAAGGTAGGTCAAAATCAAAATGCTCAAGAAATTTCAGAAAAACTATCTTCTTTAGCTGCAGAAAAAATCTTAGAAAATGTTAACGATATACTTTCAGATAAAGCAAAGTTTGTCGATCAAGATCATTTAAAAGCAACTTATGCAAAAAAAATTCATAAAGAGGACTCACAAATTGATTGGAATGAGGATGCATCGAAAATTATTGGAAAAATAAATGGATTATTTCCCTCCCCTGGAGCTTCTTTCAGTTTTAATGGTGAAAGATATAAAATTTTAAAAGCTGAAATTGGAAATGGTACAGGGCTAGTTGGGGAAATTATTTCAAATCAGTTAGAAGTAGCATGTAATAACAATCAATCTATTAAGATACTCGAAATTCAAAGACAAGGAAAAAGACCACAACAAATTAGTGAATTTATGTTGGGCTCTCAAATAAAAAAGGGCTCAAAGTTATTAAATGTTTAGATATCAGATATTAGTTGAGTATGTGGGTACTAATTTTAGAGGTTGGCAGATTCAAAAAAAAGGAAAAACTGTTCAAGGAATATTACAGGATAAAATTTCAAAACTCTTAAAAGAAAAAATCATAATATATGGGGCTGGAAGACTGGATGTTGGTGTCCACGCTAAAGAGCAATCAGCACACTTTGATTGTAAAAATAAGATTATCAAATTTGATAGATTTTTAAAATCAATCAACCACTTTTTGAACAAAGATAGAGTGGCGATACTTAAGATAAAAAAGAGAAATAATAATTTTCATGCTAGATTTTCAGCCAAAATGAGAGTTTATAATTATGTATTGATAAATCGGATCAGTGGACCAGTTTTAGATGAAAATAGAGGTTGGCATATTATAAAAGATCTGGATTTAGAATTGATGAAAAGTGCTGCAAAAAAATTGATTGGCACTAAAGATTTTAGTACTTTTAGAAAATCGAGTTGTAGGGCAAAAAGTCCGATAAAGACAATGAAATTAGTGAAAATTAAATCTATAAAAGACAAGATAGAAATAGAATTTAGATCTCAATCTTTTTTACAACAACAAGTTCGGTCCATGGTTGGTTGTCTAAAATATGTTGGTGAAAAAAAATGGACGATAAAAAAATTTGTTAATATTATAAACTCTAAAAAAAGAGCACTATGTGCTCCACCTGCACCACCACAAGGTCTTTATTTAACGAGAGTTATATATTAATTTTTTTTTATTACTCATCGCAAATTTACGATGAATTCTCCAACGACTTTCCTCACGAATTATAAAACCACAACAATTTTTTGATTTACATTTACAAGGAAATTGTTTGTAATCTTCTTTATCGAAACTAAAGCCATAATCACAAGTTATCTCTTCGCCTTTCTTGATATCTCTATCAGCTGTTATCCAAATTTTTAAACCTTTACCATCATATCGCGCATTAGCATTGCAGCTATGATTAACCAATCCAGCAATATTAAATGAAAAATCACCATCTAAAGTGTATTTTTTATTTAGAGTAAATAGGTAAATAGGTTTTTTATTGTCGAATTTTTCTGACTCTTCAACCTCTTTATTTGTAATTATTTTTCCTAAGTAATTAATAATTTTTGTGCCTTCTGTGATATCTTTAGCAGCATAGAGACCGCGACCTTTGTTATCAATTTTTGATTTTCTTATTTTGTACAATTTCATGAAGGTTATTTATAACGAACTAAATTCTTATCAATTGAATTCTACTAATGCGTTAACATGTTCATTAGCACTTTCTGCTAAGGCATTTAAATCATATCCACCCTCAAGTATAGAAACAACTTTGCCCCCAGTAAACTTATTAGTAGCTGTTAATGTTCTTTTAGTAATCTCATAAAAATCTTTTGAACTTAGTTGAAATTGAGCTAATGGATCATCTTTATGTGCATCAAAACCTGCTGAAAATATAAGAAAATCAGGTTTATATTGTGCTAATCTTTCTAACACTCTATCAAATGCATTAAAGTATTCTTCTGAGTTTGTACCAGCAGGCAAAGGGATATTCAATGAATTATTAAAGTCTCCTTTATCTTTATCTGTTCCACCTCCAGGATAAAAAGGATATTGATGCGTAGAAATATATAATGAATTTTTATTATCACGCATAATATCATAATTTCCATTACCCCAGTGCACGTCAAAATCTACACAGGCAATTCTTTTGTATTTATATTTTGACACTAAATAGTTTGTTGCTACTCCCGCGTTTGATATACAACAAAATCCCATAGCTTTATTTTTTTCAGCATGGTGCCCAGGTGGTCTAGCCAAACAGAATGCATTTTTAAATTGATTACTCTCTATTCCATCTATCGCTCTTATTGTTGAGCCTGCAGCATCAAAAACTGCTTTTTTACTTTCGGGTGATACAACAGTATCGCCATCTAGAAACTTAAGGCCTTTTTGAGGAAAAGAAACTTTTAAATTATCTATATAGTCTTTTGAATGTGTCATAGTCAATATATCATCAGGAACATTATCTGGCTGATCCCATATTAGGTCTTTTCTTTTTTTTAACTTTTCTTTTATAGCAATTACTCTTTTAGGCTGTTCAGGATGACCATCGCCAGTGTTATGTTTCTCATAGGACTCAGAATTTATGATCGCTGTTTTCATTTAAAATAATTTATTAAAATATTCTCATAAATTTTCTTAAGATTTTTCAAATCTTTTAAAGATACGGCTTCATCAACTTTATGCATTGTTTTTCCAACAAGCCCAAATTCTAGACCAGGTGATATTTTTCTTATAAATCTCAAATCTGAGGTTCCACCTGTAGTAGATAACTTTGGTTTAATTTTGGTAATTTTTTTTATAACATTTCGTATCATGTGTGTTGTTTCATTTGGTCTTGTCAGAAATGCTTCACCTGAAACTCTATAATCAATTTTAAATTTTGATTTATTTTTTTTGGTTATTTTTTTGAAAATTTTATTAAGTCTACTTTTAATAGAATTTGACGTATGTATATTATTAAACCTTATATTAAATATAGCTTCAGCCATTGCTGGGATAACATTATCAGCGTTATTATTTATATTTATTTTTGTAACCTCTAAGTTTGTAGGTTGGAAGTTTTTTGTTCCTCTATCAAATTTAATATCTTTTAATTCTTTTAAAATTTTTACAATTATAGTTGAGGGATTATTAGCTCTATGAGGATATGCAACATGGCCTTGCTGACCAAATATAATTAATTTACCAGTTAAACTACCTCTACGTCCAATCTTTATCATTTCACCTAATTTATTCGGATTCGTTGGTTCACCAACAAGACAAAAGTTAATTTTCTCTTTCCTTTTTTTTAAATAGTCTACAACTTTTTTGGTGCCATTTAATGCATCACCCTCTTCATCTCCTGTAATAAGTAAACTTATTGATCCATTGAATTTTCTATTTTTTGATAAAAAAGTGCTTACAGCAGATACAAAAGCTGCAACAGAACTTTTCATATCATTTGCGCCTCTGCCAATTAAATGCCCTTTTTTGATAGATGGTTTAAATGGATTTACTGTCCAATCTTTAATGTTTCCTGGAGGGACAATATCAACATGCCCGGCAAACATAAAATTTGGCTTCTTAGATCCCAATCTTGCATACAAGTTTTTTACAGGATGATATCCTTTTTCCCTAAATTCCAATATTCTTGTTTTGAAACCAAGTTTTTTTAAATTTTTTTCTAAAAATTTCATTACCCCAGCGTCAATTGGAGTGATAGAAGGAAATCTGATTAGCTCTTTAGCTAATTTTAACTCATTTAAAGTTTTCATTTTTAGTCTCTTAAAAGATCGTTAATGGAGGTTTTAGATCTAGTTTTTTCATCAACTTGTTTAATTATTACTGCACAATACAAGGAGGGTGAAGAAGAATTATTTTTATCAGGTAGCGAGCCCGGAACTACAACTGAATAAGGCGGTATTTTACCATAAGTAATTTCTCCAGTTTTTCTATCAACTATTTTAGTTGATTGACCAATATACATACCCATACTTAAAACTGAACCTTCTCCAACAATTACGCCTTCAACTACTTCAGACATCGCCCCAAGAAATACATTATCCTCTATGATTGTTGGTAAAGCTTGCGCGGGCTCTAAAACTCCGCCAACACCCGAACCTGCAGATATATGACAATTTTTACCTATCTGACAACAACTACCAGCTCTTGCAAAAGTATCTATCATTGTTCCCTCGTCAATATAAGCTCCAATGTTCACATAACATGGCATTAAAACAGCATTTTTTCCAACAAATGAACCTTTTCTAACAGGTGAGTTCGGAACCATTCTAAAACCTGCTTTTTCATGATCAGCTTTAGTCCATCCTGCAGTTTTACCTTTTAATAAATGCGATTTATCGTACCAACTACTATAAGGACCATTTAAATTTTCCATTGGGTATATTCTAAAACTTAACATTATAGCTTTCTTAAGGTGCTGATGAGTTACCCATTCTCCATTTATTTTTTCAGCAACTCTCGATTTACCACTATCCAAATTTGCAATTACTTGATTTATAGCATCCTTTAAAGACTGGTCCGAATTAGGACTCACTTGATCTTTATTCTCCCAAGCGTCATTGATAATTTTTTTTAAAGACATGATTAATTACTTTTTAATAACCTTATTTCTTTTAGAAATAAAGACAGATTTTCAATTTTGTGTGAAATAAAATCTTTATCCGCATCCATTTTTCCAAAATGCTCATCATTAATTAACCAAACAGTTGTACACCCTCGTTCGTGACCTATGCTTAAATTTTTAGCTATATCCTCAATGTAAATAGTCTCTTTTGGATTTATACCAAATTTTTTAATCATTAAGTCGAAAGTTTCTGCTTCTGGTTTTGGTACATAACCAGCATCTTTAATGTCAAAAACCTTATCTTTTCCAAATAAATCATACACACCTAGGTGAGTTAAGATATTAGCAGCATGTTCAGCACTTCCATTAGTAAAGATGAATTTTTCCATATCTAATTGTTGAAGTTCATTCCTCATAATTTTATCTTTTTTCATAAATGATAAATCAATATCATGAACGTAAGACAAAAATTCATCTGGTGATATTCCATTATGAACCATTAGTCCTCTTAATGATGTATTATATTTATAGAAGTAATTAGTTTGTAGTTCTTTAGCTTCATCTTTATCAATATTAAGTTTTTCAGATATAAATTGTGTCATTCTTTTTGAAACCTGACCAAATACTCGCTCTAAAGAATAGTTGTTATGCTTACCATAACAAACACCATCAAGATCAAGTAGCAGATATTTTTTTTCTTTTAAATTCATTTTCTGATTAATGTACCTGATCCCTTGTCCGAGAAAATTTCCCACAAACAAGAATGTTGTTTCGTACCATTAATTATACCAGCTGCTGTAACTCCATTATTAACGGCATCTAGACAAGCATTTATTTTAGGTATCATCCCTTCAGTTATTGTCCCATCTTTTACCATTTCCAAAATCTCAGATGAAGATATCTCATCTATAAGTTTTTTTTCTTTATTCAAAACACCATCAACATTTGTCATTAATAGTAATCTTCTTGACCTGACAGACTTAGCTATAGCCATTGCAACAGTATCACCATTGATATTGTGTGTTTGATTATTTTTATCTAAGCCTAATGGAGAAATAATTGGTATTCTATTTTGTTTAATAATATCTAATAAAATATTGTTATTGATTTTGTTCGGTAGGCCAACAAAACCAAGTTCTTTTGACTCTGGTACTACCTCAATAATATTATTTTTTTTAGTATGAATTGAGACTGCTTTCATATTTTTTTTTTTCAAGGAGCTAACGATATCATTATTAAAATCTATTAAAACTGACTCAACAATATTTACAATTTTTTCATCTGTCACTCTAAGCCCTCTTATAAATTTCGATTGGATATTAGATTTATCTAATTCTCTTTTGATTCTGGGACCTCCTCCATGAACAACAATAACAGAAAGTCCTAATTTATTTAAAATACTTAAGTCAGTAATAAAATTATTAAATATACCTCTATCTATTAAAACATTTCCTCCATATTTAATGACTATCAAATCATTTTTATATTTTTCAATATATTTATTAACCTCATTTATTGGAGGTCCATTTTCAGGAAGTATCTTTTTTAAGTCCATTGATTTATTTTTAAATTAAAAAAATTAGGTTACTGTTTTCACTGTTGTTCTTCTCATAATGAATACTTGTTGGGCCATTGTTAAAATATTATTAACAGTCCAGTAAATAACTAAACCACTTGGGAAAGGTGCAAGTATTACAGTTAAGAAAAGAGGGAAGAAAGCAAAAATTTTAGCTTGCATTGGATCAGTAGGCGCAGGGTTTAGTTTTTGCTGTACCCACATCGAAACTCCCATTGCTACTGGCCAAGCTCCAATTACTAAGAAACTTGGAACGTCATAAGGTAATAAACCAAAAATATTAAATATGCTTGTAGGATCTCTCTCACTTAAATCATGGATCCATCCATAGAATGGCATTTGTCTCATTTCAATTGTTACAAATAGAACTTTATATAAAGCAAAAAAAACAGGAATTTGGACAAGAATTGGCAAACACCCAGACATTGGATTAACTTTTTCTTTTTTGTACAATGCCATCATTGATTGTTGCAGTTTCATTTTATCATCTTTATGAAGTTCTTTTAGTCTAACCATTTCTGGCTGTAGAGCTTTCATTTTAGCCATGCTTCTAAATGAAAAGTTGGCCAATGGAAAAAAAGCTAGTCTGATACAAATAGTTATTGCGATAATAGCTAAACCATAATTTCCTAGTAGTTTGAAAAAATAATCTATTCCATAAAAAAGAGGTTTTGTTATAAAGTATAAAAAACCCCAGTCTATTACAAGATCGAACTTTTCTATATTTAATGACTCTGCGTAACCATCAATCACGTCTACTCTTTTAGCTGCAACAATCACTTTTAATTCTTCCTCTACAAAGCTATTTCCATTTAAAGCTAATGGTTCTGTGGCAATAAAGTTTGCTCTAAATTTATTTTTATAATCAAACGTTGTTTTAAATTCTTTATCTTTCGGGGGAATTAATGATGTGATCCAATATTTATCACTTATTCCCAACCAACCTTTTTTGGCTACTTTAGAAAACTTTTTTTCTTGAATATCATCATAATCTTCCTCAAATAATTCGTCATCTAAGGTTGCGATTAAACCTTCGTGAAGTATTAAAAAATCAATAATATCTGGAATTTCATTTCTTATTATCTGACCATAAGAATAAAAGTCATATCTTTTATCACTTTGATTAACTATTTTTTGTTTTATTGTAAAAAGATATTTATCATCTATAGATATCTCCTTTTCAAATCTTAAACCTTGTTTGTTTATCCAGTAAAGTTTAATGGGAGATTTAGTAGTTAATTTATCATTACCATCAAATGACCAAATTGTATTTGAGTTCGGAATTTCGACATTTTTATCAGATGTTACAAAGCCACTCTCAATAAGATATCCCTCTGATATGTTTCTTGGTCCTAACAAAGTTACTTTTTTTTCCTCATCCAAATTTACTTTGTAGTTTTTGAAGGTTAAGTCATCTATCGTTGCACCCTTTAATGATATTGATCCAATAACATTGTCATTTTCAAATTTAATTCTGTCATTTTGAATTAATGCAACATCTCTCGATAATGCGACTACCTTCTCTTTTTGATCTAATGATGGGGTGTCTGTATTTTTTTCAATTTTTTCTTTTTCTACGAGATCTTGATTTATAGTCTGCTGTTCCGGGATAAAAAATAAAGACCATAAAACAATAACTGCAGAAGATAGCGCAATAGCAGCAATGACATTTTTGGAGTCCATTATTTTTTTTCCATTTCTTTTTTGACTGGATCAATTCCACCTTCTTTAAACGGATGGCATGATAAAACTCTTTTAATAATCATGTATAAACCTTTGAAAAAACCAAAAGTTCTCAGTGCTTCAATGCTGTAATCTGAGCAGTTAGGAAAATATCTACAATTATTACCAAGTAACGGGCTTATAAGAAATTTATATCCCTTAATAATTTGTATTAATGTTCCAGTTAAAATATTCATTATTTAATTCTTTCAAAATCCTGAAATAAGGTATTTTTTATTATTTTAAAATCATTATGTAACATAGTTGGCTTAGCAATAACAAGATATGAATAATCATATTTCAAAGATATCTTTTTGACTGCATCGTCCATAATATTTCTTAATCTTCTCTTTATTTTATTTCTATTCACAGCATTCCCTAATTTTCTTTTTGTAACAAATGAAATATTTAATTTCTTATTATCTTTTTTAACTAAATGACCAAAAAAAATTGTAACAAATTTATTAGATATCTTTTTTTTTTTTAGTAATGATTTAAATTCTTCATTTTTTGAAAGAGCAACTATTTTGCTTTTCATTGAATTAACTTATTTTCTTTTTCTTTTTACAGTAGAAGATACTGTTAAATTCTTTCTGCCTCTAGCTCTTCTTCTTTTCAAAAGTTTTCTTCCACCTTTGGTTTTCATTTTTGAACGAAAACCGTGGGTACGACTTCTTTTTATGCGAGAGGGTTGATATGTTCTTTTCATAAATCTAGTTAAATATATATAAAATTCCGCTCTTTATAATAATTAAATATATAAATAGCAAATATAAGATTTATGAATACGATGAACAATAATGGAAAAAGCTAAAAAAACTAAAATAATAATAGGATTATGTTATCTGACTTTAGTGTCTTTCTTTTTATTAATGTTTTTTTCTAAATTTAGTATTCATGAAATAAATTCCTATGACTTTATTAAAGAGAATAGATCCTATTTCCAAGAACTAAAAAATTCTAATTTATTTTTGGTATCCGTAATTTTTTTGATTTTTACAATATTATGGGTGTTCCCATTTCTTGGATTTGGTTCGCCAATTGCTTTACTAGGGGGTTTTATGTTTGGAAAATGGTTGGGTACCATCATCGTAGTGATAGGTTTAAGTGTGGGTGCAACTTTTTTGTACATGTTTGGAAATTATTTTCTTAAAGATTTAATTAGGGAAAAATTTTTAAATAAGTATGAAAATCTTGAGAAAAGATTTAAAAAGTCAGAATTTTATTATTTGTTGATCTATAGATTTATGGGGGGTATACCCTGGCAAATTAGTTGTATCTTACCCACAATTTTTAATGTCAAGACAATAAATTTTTTCTTTGCATCTTTGATAGGTATTGTACCTCAAATTTTTTTAGCAGTTTCTATAGGAAGTGGTTTAGAAAAGATAATAGATCAAAATTCAGAATTACCCAAAATCACAGAAGTAATTTTTTCACCAGAAATATATATTCCAATATTAGCCTTCTTTAGTTTGGTATTAACAACAATTTTTCTAAGAAAATCGTTTTATAAAAACTAGTGGTGCTCCCACCAAGAATCGAACTTGAAATTTATCCTTACCATGGACATGTTATACCATTTAACTATAGGAGCAGTTAAATCAAATCTAATTACATTGATAATAAAGCATTTTTTTCAAATTATTGCCTTAATTTTTTGATTAATATGATTTATATCTTACCAAGGAAATTTATGGGGATACATTACGATTATAAATCAACAAAGAGTGCTAAGCTTATGGAAAAGCAAGCTAAAAGAGAGAGAAAGCTTGCCGAAAAAAAAGCTAAAAGATTAGCAAAGGATGGACCCAAAAAAGATGATAATAAAGACAAAGTTTTGGACGCATCTAAACCAATAACTTTGGATTTCCTTACAAATCCAAATAAAGAATGATTGCAAAAAATAAGGATGAGCGCTTAAGTCGGGCGCTTAGAAAAAATTTAAAAAAGAGAAAAACTTTTCAAAAAAAAATAAAAAGAAAACAAAATAATGTCGATACAACCAGATAGTTGGATTAAAAAAATGTGTGAAGAGCATAATATGATTGAGCCATTTTTAGATCATCAAGTATCTGAAGGAAAAATATCTTACGGACTGAGTAGTATGGGCTATGATGTAAGAATATCTGATGAATATAGGATATTCACAAATGTAAATAGCTCTTTAGTTGATCCAAAAAATTTTTCAGATGATAACTTTATAGAAAGAAAAGGACCGTATTGTATTATTCCACCAAATTCATTTGTTTTAGCGAAAACCATTGAATACTTTAGAATACCAAAAGATGTGCTTTGTATTTGTGTTGGTAAAAGTACATATGCGAGAACTGGAATAATATGTAATGTCACTCCTATTGAAAATGAATTCGAGGGTAATATTGTTATTGAGTTAAGTAATACAACTCCTAACCCTGCAAAAATTTATTCAAATGAGGGTATAGCTCAATTTTTATTTTTCAAATCTGATACTCAGCCAGAAACAACTTATAAATCAAAAAATGGTAAATACCAGGGACAAACTACTATTCAGGTTGCTAAAATAAAAAAGTAATTTATGGATAAATTTCTGATAAATGGTCCTTGTAAAGTTAAGGGCAAAGTCTCAGTCTCAGGTTCAAAAAATGCATCTCTGCCAATTCTTGCTGCGACACTACTATTTGATAAGCCGGTAATTATTAAAAATTTACCAAGAGTTAAAGATATAAAGACTATGCTTATTTTGTTAAAATCTCTTGGATCTAAAATAATTTTATCTAAAGACAAAAAAACTGTAAAGATTATTAATAAAAAAAAGATGAAAACTTTTGCAAGTTATTCGCTTGTAAAAACGATGAGAGGATCAATTTTAGTTTTAGGCCCATTGATTTCTAAATTTTATAAATCTAAAACTTCTTTACCGGGAGGATGTTTAATAGGTGCTAGACCTGTTAATTATCATCTTTACGCGTTAAAAAAACTTGGTATGGATTATAAAATTAAAGATGGATATGTTTTAGGTAAAAGCAATGGAAGACTTAAAGGTAGTCTCATAAAGTTTCCTAAAATAAGCGTTGGGGCAACAGAAAATTCTATTATTGCAGCGTGTTTAGCTAAAGGCAAAACAGTTTTAAAAAATTGCGCTATAGAACCTGAGATAAAAGATCTCACAAATTTTTTAAATTCAGCAGGTGCAAATATTAGATGGTTTGGAAGAACTTGTAAAATTCTGGGTACTGAATCATTAAATCAAACTGAATATACAGTTATGGCTGATAGAATAGAAGCGGGCACTTTTTGTGTAGCTGCCGCTCTTACCAAAGGCAATCTTGAAATAAAAGATTTTAATCCTGATGTAATCAGAACAGAGCTTGAGTTATTAAGAAGAGCAGGAGCAAGAATTAGAATTGAAAGCAATAAGATAACAATAATTGGACCTGAAAAAATAAAACCTATTAAAAATATTAAAACAAGAGAATGGCCAGGTATAGCCACTGATATGCAATCACAGTTAATGGTCTTAATGTGTAAAGCAGATGGCAAAAGTTCAGTCACTGAAAATATTTTTGAAAATAGATTTCTTCACGTTGGAGAACTTCAAAGACTTGGTGCAAATATTCAAATTAAGAAAAATAAAGCTTTCATTAATGGAAATACAAAATTTATTGGTGCAGAGTTAATGTCCAGTGATTTAAGAGCATCAGTAGCGCTTGTTTTAGCGGCAATGATTTCAGATGGTAAATCCTATATTAATAGAATTTACCATTTAGATAGGGGATATGAAAATTTAGAGGGAAAACTGAAAAGAATTGGTGTTAAAATTAAAAGAGTTAAAAAGTGAAGAAGTATCTAGCAAAAATAATTGCAAACGATCAGGAGGGTTTACAAATGATTTCTGCATGCAGTTCAGGGGCAAAAGTAAAAATAGCTGATATCAAATATCTTTCCTCTAGTAAGGTTTTTTTGCTATCAATCGAGAGAACAGCAATTGAAACTGGTCAAAATCACGAGAAAATCAATAGTATCTGCAGGTTTGATTTTGTAGATAAAGTAAGATCAAAAAATATTAATCAATTAAATAAAGATTTAGTCTTAGAATTAATTGGAATTGATTATTTGAAAAATAAAGATGATTATGAAATAAATCTTATTTTTAATAATAATTCTCATATTGTTTTGACCACAGAGACTATAGAGGCACGACTCGAGGATCAGAATTAAATTAGATAGTTATGAAAGTATTAATTAGCAAAAACAGAAACTTTGATAAAACTCTAGATAGCTTACTATACAAAAGAAGGAAAAAAATAATATCTAATAAAATATCAGTAACTAAAATAATTAATGATGTAAAAAGTAATGGTGATAAGGCTCTAATTAAATACGAAAAAAGATTTAATAAAAATAATAAAATTATTCCAAGTCCAAAACAAATTAACAAATCAATTATGTCTTTAGATTCCAAAGTTAGGAAAGCAATTGACATAGCATATAACAGAATTTATAAGTTTCATTCTCTACAAAAATTTAAAAATATTTCATATACAGATAAATTTAAAAATAAACTCGAGTATAAATATTTACCAATAGATTCAGTTGCTATTTATGTACCTGGTTCAACCGCATCTTACCCCTCAAGTGTTTTGATGAACGCTATTCCAGCCATGGTTGCAGGTGTTAAGAGAGTTGTCATGATTAATCCTGGCTATAAAGGTAATCAAAACCCTGCAGTATTATATGCAGCAAAAAAGTGCAGGATAAAAGAGATTTACTCTATAGGGGGTCCATCAGCAATCGCTGCAGTTTCCTATGGTACAAAAAAAATTAAAAAAGTTGATAAAATTGTTGGACCAGGAAATTCATATGTTGCAGCTGCAAAGAAAGAGGTTTTTGGAGATGTAGGAATTGAAGGTATGACAGCAGGACCATCTGAAATAACGATTGTTTGTGATAAATATTCAAATCCTGAATGGATAGCTAGTGACTTAATAGGCCAAGCAGAACATGATCCTCTAGCGCAATGTATTTTAATTTCAAAAGATAAAAATTTGATTAATAAAGTTCAGATAGAAATTGCAAAGCAATTAAAAAGTATTCCAAGAGGATCTGTTGCAAAAAAAAGTTTAAAGAGTAATGGCATTTTAATGTATGTATCTAAGGATAATAAAATAATTGATATTGTAAATAAAATTGCGCCTGAGCATCTAGAGCTTAATGTTAAGAATTATAAATCGGTTGTTTCAAAAATTAAAAATTCTGGATCAATATGTCTTGGAAAATATGCTGTTATGGCAATGACAGATTATAATGTTGGTTCAAACCATATATTACCGACTAATGGTTCAGCGAAATATTCAAGTGGGATAAGTGTAAATGAATTTTTTAAAAGAATTTCTTATATAAACATATCAAAAAAGGGGATTGAAAGTCTTGGGCCATCGGTTATAACTCTTGCAAACTATGAGGGGTTAGAGGGTCATGCTCAATCCATCATAAAAAGAATTAAAAACAAGGAGTAAATAAATTTGTCAAAACAAGATCTACTTGAATTCAAAGGTAAAGTTACAGATTTATTACCTAATGCAATGTTTAGAGTACAACTAGAAAATGGTCATACTGTTACAGCTCACACTGCTGGGAAATTAAGAAAAAACAGAATCAGAGTTTTGCAAGGTGATAATGTTACAGTTGAAATGACACCTTATGATCTCACTAAAGGTAGAATAATCTTTAGAGGATAATTTTAAGGCTGAGTAGCTCAGGAGTAGAGCAGAGCCCTGAAAAGGCTTGTGTCGGAGGTGCGAATCCTTCCTCAGCCACCACCACAAGATTTCATCTTGAAATTACCCCAAAACAAATTATTTTCTTAATATAATAATTAATAAAAGGACTAAGAAATAAGATGAGCACAATACAAGGTAAAGTAAAGTGGTTTAATGGTAAAAAAGGTTATGGTTTTATCGAAAGAGATGACAAAGAAAAAGATGCTTTTGTTCATGCATCAGCAGTAAAAGCAGCTGGAATGCGATTTTTGAATGAAGGTGATAAAATAGAATTTACCCTAGAGGATGGACCAAAAGGTCCTTCAGCAGTAAACCTAAAAAAATTAGATTAATCATTAAATTTATATAAAGGACGTTTTTCTTTAAAAGAAAATTTATGTCCTTTTTCTTTTTAAGGTTGCATTATAAAATTATTTGTCTAAAAAGCATTTAATGAAAAAATATGAGTTAATCAATTGGACTAACTACGCTACTTTAAGAATGTCTCTTAAAGGAAACGAAATAGTTGTGCATACTCATATCCATGCTGGCTAAAGCTAGCATTTTACTATTTAATAATAATTTTAAATCCACACAAAATAAGATAAAAACAAAGAGGATAAGCCCGGGTGGTGTAATGGTTAGCACGGAAGTTTGTGGAACTTTAAGTTTGAGTTCGACTCTCAGCCCGGGTACCAAAAAATGAACAAAGATAATAAATTAATTCCTGGTTTACCATCAGGATTCGAAGATAGATGGAATAAAAAATTATTTCTCAAAAAAAAACTTTTAAAAGTTATTGAGAAGAATTTTATAAAATATGGATTTGATCCATTAGAAACCCCGTCATTTGAAATTGCAGAAAATATTGGATCCTTTCTTGCAGAGGATGATAGTAATCCTATGTCTGATGTTTTCTCTTTTGATGATGGCGGAAAAAATATTACTTTGAGATATGATCTCTCTAGTCCATTGGCCAGATTTGTTGCACAAAACAATCAAGAACTTCCCTCAATATTTAAAAGATATGCTATTCAAAATGTATTTAGAAATGAAAAGTCTGGCAATGCTCGTTTTAGAGAATTTACACAGGCAGATTGTGATATTGTAGGCAACGTCAATTCAGCTCAAGCAAATGCCGAATTATGCAATCTTGTTGCAAGCACATTGATTGAATGTGGTTTAAACAAAAATCAGTTTACTATTAATGTTAGTAATAGAAAAATTGTTCAAGGCTTAATTGAGGACCTTAAAATTCCAGAAAATAAAAAAATCAAAGTAATGAGAGCGATCGATAAACTAGATAAACCTGACTTCGGATTTAAGGGAGTAGAGGAATTATTAAAAAAAGAGAGAAAAGATAAAAGTGGAGCTATTACAAAAGGAGCTAATTTAAGTAATGATCAAACTTCAAAAATTTTAGATTTTTTAAAGATTAGGGATTTAAAGGAATTAAAACAAAATTTTAAAAACCCTCTTACTCAAGAGGGAATTAAAGAACTAGAGGAATTTTTTGAAATTTTAACTTTCGGATCTTATTTTGATCAAGTTAAAACCAATTTTACAATTGTTAGAGGTCTTGATTATTATGATGGTTTTTGTGTTGAAACAAATTTAAATTTTAAAGCAAAAAATAACAAAGGTAAAGAAGTTGATATTGGAAGCATTTGCTCAGGTGGACAATACGATAAATTAATTTCTAGATTTAAAGGTGTAGATATTCCCGGTACTGGCATAAGTATTGGTGTTGATAGATTGCTATTTGCGATGATACAATTAGATCAGATAGAAATCGATGAACAAAAGCCGGTAATTGTATGTGTGATGGATGAAAAATATTTACCAAATTATTATGAGATTTTAGATAATTTGAGAAAAAATAACATTAATTCAGAAATATTTTTAGACAGTAAAAAAAATCTTGGCAAGCAACTGACTTATGCAAATAAAAGGGGATGTTCAATTGCAGTAATTTGCGGAGAAAATGAGTTTAAAGAAAATAAAGTAACATTAAAAAATTTACTTGGCGTTAAAGGTGAAAATAATCAAAAATCGTTTCCAAAAGAAAATTTAATTGATGAAATCAAAAAATTTATCTGAAAAAATTCTTAGATCGGTAAAATCTAAAGGATTTAAGTATATCGAATTACCTTCTGTGATTGAGACAAATCACATAGTGCAGCGGTCAGGTGAGAGTTTTAGGAAATTTATTTTTTCATTTATAGACCAAACAGGTAATGAACTATGTTTAAGACCAGATTTAACAATAGCTTCTTGCCTTAGATATTTGGAAAATAGTCTTAAGGGTAAAGAAAAAATATTTTACAGTGGTCAAGCTTACAGAAAATCTCAAAATAAGAAAGACTCAATAATTAGAAATCAAGTTGGTTTTGAGATCATAGGATCTCAAGATGAAAAAAATGATGATAAAGAAATAATAAATACCTCAATAAAATCACTTAAAAGTTTTAATTATTCATCAGGCATACTTACAGTTGGTAATGTAGAAATTTTTAATCTTTTAATTTCTAAATTAGACATTCCCAAAAGATGGAAGTTGAGACTATCAAGGCATTTTTGGAGAGAAGATTATTTTAATGATTTACTAAAAAGATTAGAAACAAATTCTGATGTAGACCCAACAATTGTTGAAGTTGATAAAAAACGTTATTTGAAAATGTTGAAAGTTAATCAATCATCTGTTGTTGCGGGTAGGACCATGAAAGAAATTTTAGAAAGATTTAATAAAAAGATTAAGGACCCAAGAAGAACAAGCAGGGGAAAAAATGTTTCAAAAATTATTAAAGAATTTTTAAAAATTAAATGTCCGATTAATAAAGCTGCGAATAAGTTGAATAAATTTTTTAAGAAAAACAAAATAAATCTTATTGTTGATCAGAAATACTTCCCAATTTCAAAAAATAGAATATCTAAATTGAATGTAGTTTTCTCCACAGCATTTGGTAGGCAACTGGAATATTACACGGGAATGGTTTTTAAAATTGACATTAAATCAAAGTCAAAGATAACTAATTGTTGTAATGGTGGCCGTTATGACAAACTAATTTCTGATCTTGGTTCAAAAAAACAAATACCAGCAGTTGGAGCTGCGCTTAATCTTAATTATTAGTGATGAGTAATTTTATAAATATAGGAATACCTAGCAAGGGAAGATTAAAAAAAGATGTTTTAAAAATTTTTTATAAAAAAAAGTTAAAGCTTATTTCTGAACGAGGAGAAAGAGATTTGATTGGATCAATTAAAAATAAATCAAATATCAAGATTCTATATTTACATGCAAGAGAAATTCTTGAAAGATTAGGTGATGGCTCTTTAGATATTGGATTTTCTGGTTTTGATTTATTTAAAGAAAGTGCTGTTAATACTCAGCATAAAATAAATATAATATCAAAGCTAAATTTTGGAAATGCAGATTTGGTTGTTGCAATCCCTGATCCTTGGATTGATGTTCAAACCATAGCAGACTTAGAGGAAATCGCTTTTGAATTTAGAGATAAAAAGAAAAAAAGATTGAGAGTTGCGACCAAGTACCCAAATTTAACTAGAGATTTTTTATTTTCTAAAGGTGTTACCCAATTTAAATTAGTTGATAGTTTGGGAGCAACAGAGGCATACCCTTTTACTGGTTCAGCTGAATTAATTACTGATATTACTTCAACAGGTGAAACACTAAAGGCAAATAATTTGCGTGTTTTGAAGGATGGAAAAATATTAAAATCTCAAGCTTGTATCTTTACATCTAAAAAAAATAATAAGAAAAAAGGATTAAAAAACCTGGTAAGACTACTTTCTAAGTAATTTATCTTTAAAATAAATTAGTATAATTCGTATAATATCAAAATTTCTGATTATTGCATAAATACCAATTAAAATACCTAAACAAATTATAATTTTAAAAATAAATATTAAATCCATAAATTAATTTTTTTAATTTTACCAATAAGTATCGTTGAAAATAATTATTTAGTATATACTAAAAGAATATGGAATCAGTAATATTAATATTAAATATTTTAATCTTAGCCCTTATTTTAGGAGGTGTTTTTTACTTATACCAAAAAAGTTCTAAGAAAAAATTAGAAGAGGAAATTGAAGATCAGTCAGAATTATTAGCCAAAAAAGATGAATTAAATGAATTAAAATCAAGCTTCCAAGAGTCTTTTAATATCATGAGCAAAGAGATTGCCAAAGATATGACTGGTGCATTAACTAAAGTTGATGAGAAAGTTGGTAATTTCAATCAGCAAGTACAATTATTAAATCAAAGTCAGGAGGGGATTACTAAAATCTTGGCAGGGGTCAAAAAGTACGGAACTCTAGCGGAATATTCTTTGGATGCTTTAATTAAAGATTTATTACCTGCGTCTCAATATATGACCAATGTCAAAATGAAAGAAGATACAAGTGAAAACGTAGAATTTGCAATTAAGCTTCAAGGAGATGTTTTGGTTCCAGTAGACTCTCATTTTCCAGTAGAAAAATTTAAGGCAATTACAGATGCGCATGAGGCAGATGATAAGAAAGCAGTTGCTGATGCTAGAACAAAATTAGCAAGTGCATTCAAGGCCAAAGCAAAAAGTGTCATGGAAAAATACATAGTTCCACCAAAAACTTCAAATTTTGCAATAGTATATGCTCCTACAGAAAGTCTTTATAAGGAATTAACTGAATATCAAGATCCAAGCACTAAAGAGTTATTAACTCAAGAATTAATGAAAAAATATAAAATAGTAATTTGCGGCCCAAATACTCTTTCAGCGTATTTACAATCTTTGCATATGGGCTTTCAGAGTATTAAAATATCAAAAAATGCTACAGAGATTTATGATCATTTAAAAGCAATAAGCACAAGATTTTCTAGTCATTTTGATAATATTTTTAAGTTAAGAAAAAAACTTGAAGATGCCATGACGGTTGTTGATAGTTTTGGAAAAGATGCAAGATCAATTAGTAGAATTCTAGAAAACATAAAAGATCCCGAGCAAGTTGAAAACGCTGTACTGACAGATAACGTTGAGAAATTTGTTGAAAGAAATAAACAGCTTAAAAAATAATTTCTTTTTTCACATATTACCGACTATAAGAAATCACATGCGTTGGAACAAAAAATACAATTATCCACCAAGTTCAAGGGCTACCGAAGATGGAATAAGAAGATATGTTTTAGGAGAAGCAAAATTACCAAGTGTAACGTCAATACTTGATGCAACAAAATCTGATGAAGATAAAGCGGCACTAGCAAATTGGCGAGAAAGAACTGGCTATAAAGAGGCAGAGGCAATTACCAAAGCGGCTAGTAGCAGAGGATCACAAATGCATAGTTATTTAGAGTCTTATCTTTTAGGAAGAGAAAATTTGAGTTTTTTTGATGATAATGAACAGCATAAGAAAATGGCAAAAGAAATTATTGATAGAGGATTAACAAACAGGTTAGAGGAAATCTATGGAGTTGAGTGCACTATGCATTACCCCGAAAAGTATGCAGGCACTGCAGATTGTGTTGGGCTATATGAGGGAAAGGAAACCATAATTGATTTTAAACAATCCAATAAACCAAAAAAAGTAGAATATATAGATTCTTGGCTACTACAAACCGCAGCCTACTCATTAGCTCATAATGTAGTTTATAATTCAAATATTAATGCTTGTGTTATACTTGTTTGTACAGTGGATAATTTGTTTCAAGAATTTAGAATTCAAGGAACTGAATTAATTACTTATCAAAATTTGTTTTTAGGAAGATTAAAAAAATTTCATGAACTTTCAAATTAAATTAATTTAAAAGATGGATAAAATTATAATTTACGACACTGAAACAACTAACAGCACCATTTGGGGTTCTATAATTGAAGTTGGAGCAGTTGTAGTCGATAAAAATTTAAAAGAAATTGGAAAACTCAATATTAGAGGCAGAATGCCAGAGGGAGAGGTGCCAAGTGCAAAGGCGTTACTTGTTAATTCAACAAGTATTGATTTATTAACTAAAGGCAATTATTCACATTATGAATTTTTAGGTGCAGTAGAAAATTTTTTTTCAAAAGCTGGACCCGCAATGTTTATAGGTTGGTCAAATTTAAATTTTGACAGAAGGATGTTTCATTTTAATTTCTTTAAAGGGAACAGATATCCTTATCTTACTCACTCTTCACCAAATCAAGAACATGATGGTTTACATATAGCAAGGGCAGCACAAACTTTAAACCCAGAAACCTTAAAAACAGAATTGACTGAGGCTGGAAATCCAAGTCTAGCCCTAGAAGCATTAGCTAGAATGCAAGGATTTGATACATCTCGCCAACACACGGCTTTTCATGATGCATATACTTCATTAAAAGTTCTTAGGATTATAAGAGATAAACATAAAAATAATTGGGATACTTTTTTAAAAACTTCAACAAAGACAAGTGTAGAGACATTGCTTACAAATGACGGCGTATATTCAATTTTTGAAAATGTTAAGGGTAGAAATATGATGTACCTTACCTGCACCTTACACCCAAAGTATTGTTTTCATCCTTCATATGCATCATGGGGATATCTTTGGGATCTAAGAAGAGACCCAGAACCATTTTTGAATTTATCTGTCAATCAATTGAGAGATATTTTGAAAAAATTTAGTCCTAAAGCACTTAGGGTTTTAAAAACTAATAAAGCTCCAGTAGTGTTGAGTAAAGAATATGCGTTAAAACAAAAGCCCTATTCAGATTTAGATTTAGCAACAATTAAAAAAAGAGCTAAACTTGTTAGAGAAAATGAAAATTTTTGTAAAAATATTCAGATTATCCATAGAGAAGCAGCTGAGGAAAAAGCACAAACCAAAACTCAGGAAGACCTATTACCAGAGGAAACTTTATACGAAAAATTTATTCCAAATAAAGATACTGCATTATTTAAGACATGGCACAGCTCTTCATGGGAGGACAAGTTGAGACTACTAGACAAGTTTCAAGACAAGCGATGTAGTTGGTTCGGTCAAAAAATAATTTACCAAGAAGCACCCCAAATCTTACCACCTGACTTATACAAAAATATTAAAAGTGAAATCGCTAGAAGAATTTTAAGTAAAAACAAAGAAAAATGGCAAACAATTAACATGGCTTATACTGAAATTGATTTTTTAAGAGATCAAGCTTCAAATAGAAATGATGAAGTTGAATTAAAAAAATTGGAAGAAATTAACCAATTTATTATGTCAATTGAGAAGAAGTATGAATTTACGTAGTTGACTTTATAATTAATGATTATAAACCCCTATTATGCTTAAAAATTTTAAAGATGAAGATTTTGAAAGTAAAATTAAAATTGAAGATGTATCTGTAATTCAATTTTCAGCGGCTTGGTGTGGTCCTTGTAAGACATTGAAACCAATAATGGATAAGTTAGCAGTTGAGTATAAGGATAAAGCTGGTTTTTATTATGCTGATATTGAAGATGGAGGCATAAATACAGGAAGTGCTGCAGGAATAAGAGGTGTTCCGACAGTTATAATTTATAAAAAAGGCGTAGAGGTTGATAGAAAAGTTGGTGGGGTTCCAGAGAGTAACATGAAAGAATTTTTGGAAAAAAATATTTAGTTAATATTTAAAAATTCACCACTTAAATACAATGAACCAGTTATTAAAAGCAAATCGTTCTCTTTTAATTTTATCGATTGAATGGCTTCCTGAATACTCTCTCTATAAATAACATTAGGTATACTCTTGAATTTTTCTTTTAATTCTTTTCCACTTATCGCATTAGGTTGATTTGGTATATCAACTGTTGTAATAGATGAAATATTTTTAAAATAACTTATGTATTCTTCGTGATTTTTATTAGCCATCATTCCTATGATAACATGTTTGTCGCAATCTAGAGTTTGAAGATATTCGTTAAGAACTTTTGCCCCACCAGGATTATGAGAAGAATCAAGAATAAGTCTATTATTTTTTACTAAGTTTTTAAGTTTACCAGATTTAATTTCCTCAAGTCTAGCGATATTGGATGCTTTTTGAACTCCATCAATTATGTGTTGATCCTTAATTTTTATATCCTTTAAAATTCTCAATGTTGCAATTGCTGTAGCAGCATTTTCAAGTTGAAATTGCCCATTTAAATTGGGTTTTGGGATTTTTAAATCACCATATTTGTCCTCATAATAAAAGAAATTATTTTCCCCTAAAACAAAGTTATAATTTTCATTAAAAAAATATTTATTTGCACTATTATTAGAGATATTTTTTTTAATATACTTTACAATTTCTTTAGAGTTTTGTTTAGCTACTACTATATTTGAATTCAGTAAAGATGAGGTTTTTTCAAAAATTATTCTTTCAATAGTTCGATCATTTTTTGGTAGCCAGTCTAAGTGGTCCTCACTACAAGAAGTAACTATATTACAAAGATTTTTTTTTAAAATATTTACTGCATCTCCCCTGCCGAACAGGCCAAATTCTGCAATCACAAGATTTTCTTTAAATCTTTTGCATCCGTAAAAAAATGCAGCTGTAAGGGCTTCAAAATATGTTAAAGGTTGATTATTGTTAACCTCTTCAATTTTAGATAATAAATCTGACAGATCATTATCATTAATCATCTCATCATTATAAACAAATCTCTCATTTATATTCTTTACATGAGGAGAGGTATATATATTACATCTAATATTTGCCTCTCTAAGTATAGATCTAAGAAAAGAAATTGTGCTACCTTTACCATTTGTTCCACAAACCTGTATGCACTTTATTTCATTTTGCGGATTTCCCAATTTTTCACAAAGGTTTTTTATACGATCGAGGCTAAGATCGATTTCTTTAGGATGCAGCTTTTGTAAGCGACTGACTATCTTCTGAAGTTTCATAATCTTCAGAATTTATAACAGAATTTTTCTTTAGCAATATTGATAATAAAGTTCCAATTTTATCAGAAAGATCTTTTCTTTCGACAATCAAGTCTACAAAACCGGTTTTTTCGAGATATTCGCTTTTCTGAAAACCTTCAGGCAGCTCCTCTTTAACCGTGCCTTGAATTACTCTAGCACCAGCAAACGCAATCAAAGCACCTGGTTCTGCTATATGTATATCACCTAGCATAGCATAGGATGCTGTAATACCTCCTGCAGTTGGATCAGTAATACAAACTACATAAGGAAGATTATTTCTCTTTAGTTCATTAATTGCTAAAGTGGTTCTTGTCATTTGAGATAAAGAAATTAAACTTTCCATCATTCTCATTCCACCTCCAGCACTGACACATAAAAAAGGTGTTTTATTTTCAATCGCATGCTGAATACCGTATAAAAAAGCTTCTCCTTCAGCAGCAGCCATTGATGCCCCTAAAAAATTAAAGTCGGATGCGACCGCTGTTATTTTAATATTATTAATTGTTCCGCAAACAACCATCATTCCACAATCCATACCTGTTTTTTTTCTAGCACTTTTTAATCTATCTTTATAAGTCTTTGAGTCAGTCCACTTCAAGGGATCGTCTTTTGGAATTGGTGTTTTAAAAATTTCGTAATTTTTCTCACCAAAAAGAAGGTCAAATCTCTGTTTAGGTGTTATCCTATGATGTTTATTGCATTCAGGCTCAGGACAAACCCAAAGGTTTTTCTCAAGATCTTTCTTTAAGATAGGACCTTTGCAACATGAAGTCCAATCACTATTAGCTATATCTTCTTTGGTGGCTCTTTTATGAAGAGCAGACTTAATTTTTTCACCAGCTTTAATTATTTTAGTAATCCAATTCATAAAATCATATTTTTAAGCTTTTTGACTAAATTAGCAACATTTGTGACAGGATTTTGACTTTTTTGAATTGAAGATGAAATTTTCTCACAAATAGCACTTCCTACCACCAATCCATCTGCTTTTTTTAGGGATTTTATTGATTTTTCTGTGATTCCAAAACCAATCACTACATTTTTTTTTGGATTTATTTTTTTAATTTTGAGGTAATTTGACATAATTTTTTTAGGAGAAACTTTTAATTTGCCACCTGTAGTAGATAGCATTGATATGAAGTAATTCATTGCATGAGAGTCTTTAATTATTTTATTAAGTCTTTCTTTTGAAGTAGTGGGTGACAAAAGTTGAATAAAATAAATTGATTTTTTTTTACACTTTTTTGTAAAAGATTTGTTTTCTGGCCAGGGTAAATCGACAACAATTAAACCATTAACTCCAACATTATTACATTTTTCTAAAAATTTTCTTTCTCCATATTGAAATATCATGTTGTAGTAACCCATAAGAATAATTGGTTTCGAATTTTTGTTTTTTTTATATTTTTTTACTATCCAAAAAATATCTTCCATTCTAATTCCATTTTTTATTGCTCTATAAGCGCTAGTTTGTATTTTACTTCCATCTGCAACTGGTGTGTTGTGTGGAACTCCTAGCTCTAAAATATCTGCATATTTTGATATAGCATTTAATATTAATAAAGATTGACTTTTAGAACTATCACCTGCCACAGTATACGTTAAAAGAGCAGGCCTATTTTCTTTTTTAGCCTTTTGAAAAGCAAGATCAATCTGGTTAACCATATTTTTTTCCAAGTCTTTTCATCAATATTTTCTTATCTTTATAAGCGTCTCCACAACTGTTAACTACAACAATAGTATCCTTATTCATTTTTTTGACTCTTTAATTGCTACAGAAAAAGCGTGGCTGGGTTCCAAAGATGGTCTTAATTTTTCATATTTAGTAACAAGCTTATAAGCATCCAAGGCCTCTTCATCACTTGCAGCTGTATATCTTGCTCTCTTAGTATCTTTGAGAAAACAATGAAGTGGAGAGATTCCTGGATAATCTAGTCCTGCGGAAATAGATTCCGTTTCTTCTATTTGTCCATCTGAATTTTGATTTACATATTGAGCTGCTCCATGAAGTATTCCAATTTTTGAACCATAAGTTAAAGGAGCTGCGTGTTTTTTACTTTTAGCCGGCCCACCAGCTTCAACTCCAATAAACTCACATTGTTTTTTGTCGTAGTCCATAAATTCATTCCAAAAGCCAAAGCTTGAGCTACCTCCACCTACGCAGTTATATAGTTTAAGTTTTTTTGGAATAGAACCAAACTCATCAATTAATTGTACTTTCAATTCTCTAGATATTTGACTCGTACTCCAACCGCAGATACGAACAAAAACAGCGGGGCCTACAGTACTGCCAACACACATAGCTGTAGTGTCACAATTAGCTACCCAGAAACGCATGCATTCTGAAACAGCATCAACTAGCGTTTGACTTCCTGAATAAACAGGTATTACTTCGGCACCATTTTTTTTAATAGCTTTTACATTAGGCTGTTGTCTTTCAATATCTTTTGCCCCCATAAAAATTTTGCACTTTAAACCAAATTTTTTAGCTGCCATACTTAACATTTTACCTGCATAGCCAGCACCAGTGTCTCCACATATAATTTTTTTTCCAGATCGTTTTGCTAGTAAACAATGAACTGTAGCATTATATATTTTGTGTGCACCACCATTTGCATCTGAAACAACCTTTGACCAGATTTGTGCTCCTCCAATGTGCTCTGTTAAATTTTCTAATTTAATAAAACGAGTTGGTGCTCCCACCCAATTTTTAAAATATTTATCCCTTTCTGCAATAAATCTTTTATCTTTTTTTAATTTATTAAAAAGAATTTCTAAATCT